>NZ_JBHNYR010000063.1:0-215 GCF_054960615.1 Psychrobacter sp. PSi21 | reverse complement strand
ATCAGTGGTACCGCCGAGCCCAATACCGTTGTTGACATTGATACCGATGGTAACGGCATTCCCGATTACACCGTTACCGCTGATGGCAACGGTGACTACAATGTGGACACCAGCAATGCGCCATTGGTAGATGGTGAAACCATTCAAATCACCGCCACCGACAATGCGGGCAACACCAGTGATCCGGTAGACATCGTGGCCAACGTGATCGTCGC
>NZ_JBHNYR010000062.1:0-233 GCF_054960615.1 Psychrobacter sp. PSi21 | reverse complement strand
CTTAAACAGCATGGTATTAAGCAAAGTATGAGCAGAAAAGGCAACTGCTTAGATAATGCACTGATGGAGGGGTTCTTCGGTACGCTGAAGTGCGAGACGATTTATATTGAAAAACCGAAAACGATTGAGCAGTTAGAGAAACAGATTCATGAGTATATGCATTATTACAATCATGAGCGTATTCAACTCAAACTAAAAGGACTGAGTCCTGTGCAATACAGAACTCAGTCCTT
>NZ_JBHNYR010000061.1:0-260 GCF_054960615.1 Psychrobacter sp. PSi21 | reverse complement strand
AATAAGCTTTAGCCGTAGTAGGCAGTAGCAGTCAATTCCATTTAAGGAATTAACTCTTGCGAGCCTAACAGAGCAGTGCTCTGTTTTAACGGCTCTCAGGGTCTGTAGCTCAGCTGGTTAGAGCACCGTGTTGATAACGCGGGGGTCATAAGTTCAAGTCTTATCAGACCCACCATTTTATATGGGGCCATAGCTCAGTTGGTAGAGCGCCTGCCTTGCACGCAGGAGGTCAACGGTTCGACTCCGTTTGGCTCCACCAT
>NZ_JBHNYR010000060.1:0-269 GCF_054960615.1 Psychrobacter sp. PSi21 | reverse complement strand
GGTACTGCTGGTGATACCGTTGAACTGATGGGTGATGGCGTCACCCTTGGCAGCGCCACGGTGGATGGAGATGGTAACTGGTCAGTTGCGCTGAGCCCTGCGCAGATCACCGCGCTTGGTGAAGGGGACGTGAGCTTTACGGCCACCGCCACCGATGCTGCGGGCAATAGCGTCACCGATACCGCCACGGCGACCGTAGATACCATTATCAATGTGGCCATTGATACCCCAATCGCTAGTGACGACATCATCAACGCCGCTGAAGCAGG
>NZ_JBHNYR010000059.1:0-272 GCF_054960615.1 Psychrobacter sp. PSi21 | reverse complement strand
CAATCACTGATTTGCCACTGCGTGATCCGTGCTGGTGTCCAGTCATTGGCTGAGTCATCTTCGATAGACATACCAAGTGGCATGATGCGCTCAGCGACCATGGTGATGACATCGGTATCACTGTCGACATGGCAGCGCTGCTGGTCGTGCAGCTGATGTGTGATCGGCTGAACCAGCAGCCGATAGTAACCATAACTGCCGTCATGATCCAGTTGACGCATTGCGGTGATATGCAGATGACGGTAGTGCTCACCGCTCGGTGTGTTAAAGCT
>NZ_JBHNYR010000058.1:0-282 GCF_054960615.1 Psychrobacter sp. PSi21 | reverse complement strand
AGCACGGCAGAATCTAATAAAAAACAGTCAATTAAACAGCGACCAATAAAACAAACCATAGGAAATCTATTATGAGTACTTTTAATTTAAGCTTACAAGGCAATTATGCTGCTGAAGTCTTGTCTTATTACCTTTGGGGTCAAGCAACCGCACCAAGCACGAGCGGTTAGGTAACGTATTTTGATTTCTTTAATAACTAATTATAATAAAAAAACCATTAAGATTATACTTATAGCAATCATCGCGCTATCAGTTGCATTTTTTTTCAGCAACTTTCAAGTC
>NZ_JBHNYR010000057.1:0-315 GCF_054960615.1 Psychrobacter sp. PSi21 | reverse complement strand
TACAGGTTACTGGGCATTCACACTAAGCTTTAATGTCAATGACAATATTAATAAGATATATTCAAACCATATAGTCGAGTTACTTACGTACTTAAATGAGTGTTAAATTTTTAAAATGACAGGCTATACTTTAAATAGAGAAGAGTTTTATACTGATAACGAAGAGTCATATATTAAAATTTTTTGTTTAAAGCTTATCCAAAAATTAAAAGAGCTAGATATTTATTTTTTAGATTTGTGTGGTAAGACAATGGCTTATAAGAATAATAAACCTGTATGGTTAGAACAAGCTGTAGAAGTTGGTTTGGAATTCGG
>NZ_JBHNYR010000056.1:0-415 GCF_054960615.1 Psychrobacter sp. PSi21 | reverse complement strand
ATCAGCTATGTCAGTGAGGATACCTTGATCCAGCGCAGCATGGGTGAGATGCTGACCACCACTCAAGCAGATATGAGAGTGACCAGTGGCGATGGTCACAGCCAAGTGAGCAGTGCATCGATGACCATGGTCGCTGATGGCAGTATGAGCATGACCAACGCTAAGGATAATATCCTCCTCTCCGCACACACAGGCAAGCTTGAAGCAATGGCTAAGCAAGATATCAATATCGCCTCTTCGACCCAAGCCGTCGAGGTGGTTGCCAATGATAAAATCACCCTTTCCGCAGGCGGTGCCAGCATCGTACTAGAGGGCGGTAATATCACCATCAGTGCCAATCAGTTTACGGAAAAGGCAGGTAAGCATAGTAAGGCGGGGGGTGGAAATGATGGGCTTGGACTGGCGGGACTGCCTA
>NZ_JBHNYR010000055.1:0-453 GCF_054960615.1 Psychrobacter sp. PSi21 | reverse complement strand
TCTGCCAATTCTGGAATGACTGTATTTATGGTTATATAAATTTGGGCTTTGATAGAATACCTCCTAAGTATCTACATAAAATAACATGGGAACACAATCTTATCGCTAGAATGAAGATGAGCGCGTGCAATCAAGGAAGGCTCGTGTAAGTCGCGTACTCATTGGCTATTTATATCAATGACAAGGATGGAACGATAATTATGACTATTGCAAAAAATATTGAGATCAGCAGTACTTCTGAAACCAGTTTTGAAGATGCGATTCAAAAAGGCGTCGAACGCATCACCAAAACAGTTAAAAACGTGCAAGGCGCATGGGTCAAAGAGCAAAAAATCGGTGTGACAGACGGCAAAATTGATAAATATCATGTCATCATGATTGTCAGTTTTGTGATTGATGACGACACTGACGTCAGCTAAAACGCAATTTTATTAAATAAAAAAGACTGCTACG
>NZ_JBHNYR010000054.1:0-461 GCF_054960615.1 Psychrobacter sp. PSi21 | reverse complement strand
CTAATTATGAAGGTGAAGTTTCCTATACGTGCCCTAGTCAGTCCAGATGTGAATATTGGGAAATACCTGAACCCTTGCTGTTAGAAGGGTATACCAAAGCCATTTTAGATCGACCTGATGCTGCCGATTTTAGAGCGCTGATGACGGACTATTTTCAGGCCGTACCCTTTGAGCAAGATAGCATCGCGAACCTGTCTCAATATAACGACGGTGGGTTTCCTTATTCTATTTTGGCCGTAGAAGATAGTATATACAGTTTAATTCCCAGTGACTGTTGTCAACTATTGACTGATAAACATTACAGTCAGGCGTTTATCAAAAAAGATCCTGAACAAAATACGGAGCAACAACAACGAGGCAACGGTCATTACTTTATCAAGGTAAAAGACGTGCCTTTATCCGATACTAAAGCTGATGATAATATGAAAGATCCATATCATTTAAGGCCTTCTTATATACAC
>NZ_JBHNYR010000053.1:0-461 GCF_054960615.1 Psychrobacter sp. PSi21 | reverse complement strand
TTAACTATGAAGGTGAGATTATAATGCGGTGTCAGAAACAATCCTTATGTGAATATTGGAAAATACCTGAACCCTTGCTGTTAGATGAGTATACCAAAGCCATTTTAGATCGACCTGATACTGCCAATTTTAGAGCGCTGATGACAGACTATTTTCAGGCCGCACCCTTTGAACAAGGCAGCATCGCGAACCTGTCTCAATATAATGACGGTGGGTTTCCTTATTCTATTTTAGCCGCAGAACAGGGTACATACAGTTTGATTCCCAGTGATTGCTGTCAATTATTGACTGATGAACAATACAGTCAGGCGTTTATCAAACAAGACCCTGAACAAAACACGGAGCAACAACAACGCGGCAATGGTCATTACTTTATCAAGGTAAAAGATGTGCTTTTATCCGATACTAAAGCTGATGATAATATGAAAGATCCATATCATTTAAGACCTTCTTATATATAT
>NZ_JBHNYR010000052.1:0-463 GCF_054960615.1 Psychrobacter sp. PSi21 | reverse complement strand
GAGTACTGGCATCAATGCTGGCATTCCATGTGCCATCGGCACCAACTGTGGCTATGCCTAATACGGTATTGCCTGCGCTGATGGTGACGGTCGCGCCCACTTCCCCTGTACCACTGACAGCCACGTCGCCTGCTTCAGCGGCATTGATGATGTCATCACCAGCAATCGGGGTATCGATGGCGACGTTAATCAGCGTATCTAACGTCACGTTTGCCGTCGCCGTGGCGCTATTGCCCGCTGCATCAGTGGCAGTGGCGGTTAGGGTGACCTCGCCTTCGGTCAGAGTACTGGCATCAACGCTGACATTCCATGTGCCATCGGCACCAACTGTGGCTGTGCCTAATACGGTATTGCCTGCACTGATGGTGACGGTTGTGCCTGCATCGCCCGTACCACTGACAGCCACAGCGCCCGCTTCAGCGGCGTTGATGATGTCGTCATCGGCAATTGGGGTATCGATCGT
>NZ_JBHNYR010000051.1:0-551 GCF_054960615.1 Psychrobacter sp. PSi21 | reverse complement strand
TGACCCTTGCCGTCAAATCCGTACAGATAAACTTGGGGTATTTTAGTTACGCAGCCTGACGATAATAATCAAACCACACCTGTCTTGGCGATTTAAAGCCTAAACCCTTTTGAATTCTCGTTTGGTTGTAGTACAACTCGATATATCTGATGATATCGGTAATGGCGGTAAATCTGTTCTTATAGTCCTGATGATATATCAACTCATTCTTTAATACACCCCAAAAGCTCTCTATAGGTGCGTTATCAAAGCAATTGCCTTTAGCGCTCATTGAGCCTGCAAACTGATGTCGTTTGATGATCTTGTGATAGACATGACTGCAATACTGGCTACCTCTGTCAGAGTGAACTATTAGCCCTTTTCTAGGTCGTTTGTTCTGGATTGCCATATTGAGTGCACGGCATACTAGATCAGCGGTCATACGTTTGTTGATGGCATAGCCGACCAGCTCTTTAGTGTATAAGTCTTTAACGCCTGCTAAGTACAGCCAACCCTCATTCGTCCAGACATAAGTGATGTCACTGACCCAAGACTCATTAGGACGCTTAGCA
>NZ_JBHNYR010000050.1:0-561 GCF_054960615.1 Psychrobacter sp. PSi21 | reverse complement strand
GATGCCAGTGGTTTGGAGGAAGGGGACGTGACCTTAACCGCCGCCGCCACCGATGCTGCGGGTAACAGCGCTACGGCCACCGTACCTGTGACCATTGATACCGCCACCCAAGTGGCGATCGCCACCCCCATTGCTGGTGACGACATCATTAACGCCGCTGAAGCGGGTGACGTGGCCGTCAGTGGTACAGGGGAAGTGGGCGCCACCGTCACCATCAGCGCAGGCAATACCGTATTAGGCACAGCCACAGTTGGTGCCGATGGCACATGGAGTACCAGCATTGATGTCACTGGCCTAAATGGCGACGTGACCTTAACCGCCGCCGCCACTGATGTGGCAGGCAATAGCGCCACGGCGACGGCAAACGTGACGTTAGATACGCTGATTAACGTCACCCTTGATACCCCGATTGCCGGTGATGACATCATCAATGCGGCTGAGTCAGGCGCTGTGGTGGTCAGTGGTACGGGCGATGCAGGCACAACCGTGGAGATCAGCGCAGGTAACAGCGTCCTTGGCAGCGTCATCGTTGATGGCAACGGCAACTGGAGCACCACCATT
>NZ_JBHNYR010000049.1:0-612 GCF_054960615.1 Psychrobacter sp. PSi21 | reverse complement strand
AATGGTGGTGCTCCAGTTGCCGTTGCCATCAACGATGACGCTGCCAAGGACGCTGTTACCTGCACTGATCTCCACGGTTGTGCCTGCATCGCCCGTACCACTGACCACCACAGCGCCTGATTCAGCCGCATTGATGATGTCGTCACCAGCAATCGGGGTATCAAGGGTGACATTGATCAGTGTGTCTAACGTCACGCTTGCCGTCGCCGTAGCGCTGTTACCCGCAGCATCAGTGGCGGCGGCGGTTAAGGTCACGTCGCCATCATTTAGGCCAGTGACATCAATGCTGGTGCTCCATGTGCCGCCAGCACCAACCGTGGCTGTGCCTAATACGGTATTGCCCACACTGACCGTGACGGTGGCGCCCACTTCTCCTGTACCACTGACGGCCACGTCTCCCGCTTCAGCGGCGTTAATGATGTCGTCACCAGCAATCGGAATGGCGATGGTGACCTCAGGCGCGAGGGTGTCAACGTTAATGCTGACACTGTCGGTGTCGTTGTTTTCCGTGGCGATTAAGGTGTTGATGCCGTCGCCCAGTGTGGCCACATCCGCCGCATCTAAGGTGATGCTCCAGCGGTTGTTGGCATCAACAACGGCGCTGCCAAGTGG
>NZ_JBHNYR010000048.1:0-726 GCF_054960615.1 Psychrobacter sp. PSi21 | reverse complement strand
TCAAATTGCTGGTCGAGCACATTTGGATAGATAAGCTTATTGTGGTTAGAGTCTGTGGTGACTTTAAAGCGTTTATGGCGACGGCATTTAATGTTATGTTCCTCTTTAATGCTTCTAACCATGTATAGGCTAATGTCGTGGCCTTGCTCTATGAGCTTTGCATGCAAACGTTCATAACCATAACGTTCTTTACTTTCATTGTGAGCGGCTTTAACTAGTAGCTCACAATGGTTACGATGTATCTTCTGATCGCTGATATCGCGACTACTCCAGTCGTAATAGCTTGAGGGTTTAACGCGTAACACACGGCACATAGTAGTAATGCTGAAGAGGAACTGGTTGTCTTTAATGAAGGCGTACCTTACTAGCTGTGCTTGGCGAAGTACGCCGTCGCCTTTTTTAATATCTCTCGCTCCTCTTCGGCAACTTTAAGTTGTCGCTTGAGCTGCTTTATTTCTTGTAGAGCTGTAATAAGATCAGGATCATATTGCTCAGTGCCCATAAGCTTGCCTTGATTGGCTTTGTTCTGCCAGTTTGATAACGTTTGCATGGCGATGCCAAGTTGCTTGGCTGTGGCTGAAACATTACCGTTATTGTCCGCTATCTTCTTGACAGCCTCAGCTTTAAATTCGTCACTGTAGGTTCTTACTTTCTTAGTCATGGTAAACTCCGGTTAATACGCTTAGTTTACCAAGTTTAGCTCTACGGTTTTTTCAGCATAGCTCA
>NZ_JBHNYR010000047.1:0-740 GCF_054960615.1 Psychrobacter sp. PSi21 | reverse complement strand
GATGCGAGAAGTACAAGTTATGGCAAGAACAGCACTAACAGATACGCTTTGGGATCAACTGCAATCAACGATGACACAGCATGGTTGCTATCATACTCAAAACAGTCGAGAGGTCATGGAAGCCATACTGTGGAAACTACGCACAGGTGCACCTTGGCGTGACATACCTAAAGAATTGTGTTCTTGGAAAACAGCTTATAGTCGTTTCAACCGCTGGTCGAAAACTGGCTTATGGGCGAATTTTTTTTTAGCTTACAAAAAGAAGTTGATACGGAATGGGTATTCGCAGATGCAAGCTATGTTCGCTGTCACCAGCATGCAAGTGGAGCTCGGCGTGGTGAAGATCGAGCAATTGGACGAAGCCGTGGCGGTGCAACTACAAAGATACACCTATCCTGTGATGCCGATGGATATCCGCTCCATTTTAAAGTCACTGGGGGTGACGTCCACGACAGTCAAGTTGCAGGTGAATTGATTGACATGATTGGACAAGCTGATTACTTCATCGCTGATAAAGGCTATGATTCACAAGCGATCAGGGATAAAGCTTGTATGCATGACATGATTCCTATAATTCCCAAAAGGAGCAATGCTAAAGCGCCTAATCTAGAATTTGATAGCTACCTATACAAACTGCGCCATTTGGTAGAGAACATGTTTGCAAGGCTAAAACACTTTCGTAGTATCGCCACTCGCTATGAAAAATTAGCTCGCAATTTTAAGTCAATGCTTTATCTGGC
>NZ_JBHNYR010000046.1:0-932 GCF_054960615.1 Psychrobacter sp. PSi21 | reverse complement strand
AATAAAGAGGAATAACTCATGGCAAAGGCCAAGTTTGAACGCAGCAAGCCACATTTAAACGTCGGTACTATCGGTCACGTTGACCATGGTAAAACCACCTTGACCGCAGCGATTGCAACTGTTGCTGCAATCACTTCAGGCGGCGAAGCCAAAGACTACGCGTCTATTGACTCAGCCCCAGAAGAAAAAGCCCGTGGTATTACCATCAACACCTCACACGTAGAATATGACACTGCAACTCGTCACTACGCGCACGTTGATTGCCCAGGTCACGCCGATTATGTTAAAAACATGATCACTGGTGCCGCTCAGATGGACGGCGCAATCCTAGTCGTATCAGCCACTGACGGCCCAATGCCACAAACGCGTGAGCACATCTTGCTATCACGTCAGGTTGGCGTACCGTACATCATCGTATTCATGAACAAATGCGACATGGTAGACGACGAAGAATTGCTTGAGCTTGTAGAAATGGAAGTTCGTGAACTTCTTAATGACTACGACTTCCCAGGCGACGACACCCCAATCGTAAAAGGTTCAGCCACTGAAGCCCTAAAAGGCTCAGAAGACAAATATGGCCAACCAGCCGTTGTTGAACTACTAGAAGTACTAGACACCTACATCCCAGAGCCAGAGCGTGACGTTGACAAAGCATTCCTAATGCCAATCGAAGACGTATTCTCAATCTCAGGCCGTGGTACCGTAGTCACTGGTCGTGTTGAATCAGGTATCGTAAAAGTTGGTGACGAGATCGAAATCGTTGGTATCCGTGACACGCAAAAAACCACCTGTACTGGTGTAGAGATGTTCCGTAAACTGCTTGACGAAGGTCGTGCAGGCGAAAACTGTGGTGTACTACTTCGTGGTACTAAGCGTGAAGACGTACAACGTGGCCAAGTACTTGCTAAGCCAGGTTCAATCACCCCGCATAC
>NZ_JBHNYR010000045.1:0-933 GCF_054960615.1 Psychrobacter sp. PSi21 | reverse complement strand
TCATTGTTATAACAATCGAGTATCGGCGATAAATATAGCTTATGATCACCTACCTTAAACTCAGTAATGTCGGTGAGCCAGCGTGTGTTCGGTTTATCTGCAGTAAACTGGCGCTTTAAATGGTTCTTTGCAATCTTACCTTGTTGTCCTTTATAAGAACGGTACTTCTGACGTCTTATCTTGGCACTAAGGGTCATGTTACGCATCAGCTTAGCGATGAGCTTGTGGTTGTAATGACTGCCTAACTGCTTTAGCGCTACCGTTATTCTGCGATAGCCGTACCTGCCTTTGTGCTGATGATACAGCTTGGCAATACGCTGTTTTAATTCAGTGTATTGGTCACCACGCTCAAGCCTTGCTCTATGATAGTAAAAGACGCTCTTAGGTATCTTGGCGATCTCTAGTAAAGCTGATAAAGGGTGATCTTGCCTTAGTCCTTCGATGAGCCTTGCTTTGTCAAAGCTTGTTTCTTTTCCTTTAGCAAGGTATCCAGCTTTTTTAGGTAGGCGTTCTCCGCACGTAGGTACTCATTCTCACGCTTAAGCTCTGCTAAGCTCTTTTCATCATCTGGCTTGTCTGTGATAAACGGTTTACTCATGGCGGTTCTACCTTTAGGTTTGGGAGTTAGTCCAAACATGCCGTGCTTTCGATATGCTTTGTGCCAATGACTAATAAGCGCCGGTGAGCTGATGTTAAACTTCAGTGCCACCTCAGATTGACTCAAACCTTCTTCAAGCATGGTGGTTAGTACGTTAAGTTTAAACTCACTACTGTACGTGGCTTTAGTTGTCTTTGGTCTTATAGCATTGATACCACCGCTTTGATACTGCTTCACCCATTTAAGAACAAACTTTGGATTTACATTGAATTTCTCACTAGCGGCAAGTCCGGAATGTCCTTGTTCATAGTATGCGATGACTTGCATCTTAAAGT
>NZ_JBHNYR010000044.1:0-956 GCF_054960615.1 Psychrobacter sp. PSi21 | reverse complement strand
CTTGACAGAAACTATCAATATGATAGACTGGATGGCTCGTCAATCAAGCAAAGCGTATTAGCGATGTAACGATTGGTGGTAAAATCGATATTGGACGACAGTATTGATTGACTATTTAAAAGCATAACTAAAGAACAACTTGTGTGGATTTTTGCTGATTCAGAATGCTAAAAATAAAGTTGGTTGACTATCTTTTCGGTAGAACACTAACTATAAAAATTATCATTCTTTAAAGCAAGAAAACTCAAAGTTAATTCATTACGAACATAATTACGAGCGTAATTGCCAGAAAAGAATGAGCCAAGTTTAGAAGCTTCTTTAAAGAGCTTCATAGCAAGATTAAACTGAAGAGTTTGATCATGGCTCAGATTGAACGCTGGCGGCAGGCTTAACACATGCAAGTCGAGCGGTAACATTTCTAGCTTGCTAGAAGATGACGAGCGGCGGACGGGTGAGTAATACTTAGGAATCTACCTAGTAGTGGGGGATAGCTCGGGGAAACTCGAATTAATACCGCATACGACCTACGGGAGAAAGGGGGCAGTTTACTGCTCTCGCTATTAGATGAGCCTAAGTCGGATTAGCTAGATGGTGGGGTAAAGGCCTACCATGGCGACGATCTGTAGCTGGTCTGAGAGGATGATCAGCCACACCGGGACTGAGACACGGCCCGGACTCCTACGGGAGGCAGCAGTGGGGAATATTGGACAATGGGGGGAACCCTGATCCAGCCATGCCGCGTGTGTGAAGAAGGCCTTTTGGTTGTAAAGCACTTTAAGCAGTGAAGAAGACTCCATGGTTAATACCCGTGGACGATGACATTAGCTGCAGAATAAGCACCGGCTAACTCTGTGCCAGCAGCCGCGGTAATACAGAGGGTGCAAGCGTTAATCGGAATTACTGGGCGTAAAGCGAGCGTAGGTGGCTTGATAAGTCAGATGTGAAATCCCCGGGCT
>NZ_JBHNYR010000043.1:0-975 GCF_054960615.1 Psychrobacter sp. PSi21 | reverse complement strand
AGCTTAAACTAAAGAACAACTTGTTGTGAATTCTTGCTGACCGAATGCTGTCTATAAGGAGGTGATCCAGCCGCAGGTTCCCCTACGGCTACCTTGTTACGACTTCACCCCAGTCATCAACCACACCGTGGTGAACGCCCTCACTAAGTTAGGCTATCCACTTCTGGTGCAATCAACTCCCATGGTGTGACGGGCGGTGTGTACAAGGCCCGGGAACGTATTCACCGCGGCATTCTGATCCGCGATTACTAGCGATTCCTACTTCATGGAGTCGAGTTGCAGACTCCAATCTGGACTACGATAGGCTTTTTGAGATTCGCATCACATCGCTGTGTAGCTGCCCTCTGTACCTACCATTGTAGCACGTGTGTAGCCCTGGTCGTAAGGGCCATGATGACTTGACGTCGTCCCCGCCTTCCTCCAGTTTGTCACTGGCAGTATCCTTAGAGTTCCCGGCCTAACCGCTGGTAACTAAGGAAAAGGGTTGCGCTCGTTGCGGGACTTAACCCAACATCTCACGACACGAGCTGACGACAGCCATGCAGCACCTGTATTCTAATTCCCGAAGGCACTCCCGCATCTCTGCAGGATTCTAGATATGTCAAGACCAGGTAAGGTTCTTCGCGTTGCATCGAATTAAACCACATGCTCCACCGCTTGTGCGGGCCCCCGTCAATTCATTTGAGTTTTAACCTTGCGGCCGTACTCCCCAGGCGGTCTACTTATTGCGTTAGCTGCGTCACTAAGTCCTCAAGGGACCCAACGACTAGTAGACATCGTTTACGGCGTGGACTACCAGGGTATCTAATCCTGTTTGCTACCCACGCTTTCGAGCCTCAGTGTCAGTATGATGCCAGGAAGCTGCCTTCGCCATCGGTATTCCTCCAGATCTCTACGCATTTCACCGCTACACCTGGAATTCTACTTCCCTCTCACCTACTCTAGCCTAACAGTTTCAGATGCAGTTCCCAGGTT
>NZ_JBHNYR010000042.1:0-980 GCF_054960615.1 Psychrobacter sp. PSi21 | reverse complement strand
TATAGTCAGTTCAAAATAAAATTGTTATGGTTAGGACAAACATCGTAAAACAATTTGGATAAGTCGTTTTCTATCCAGCCTTGGCGTAGAAACTTCACTTGTGCCCATTTCTTTTCAATAGGGTTCAAGTCTGGGCTGTAAGGTGGCAGCCATAATATACGATGACCATGCCGGTTCAGTAGTTTTTGGGTACGTCTACTTTTATGAAATCGAGTCACTCAAGCATAGCCTTCGTCTTGCGCTCGGGCAAAGCAGTGCTTTGCTTTATCCTCGCTCATATCCATGACAATCACACATTTGGTTTTAAGACTTGGGATGAGGGTTTGTTTGCACCAGCCGTAGAATATGTTGCTGTTAATGTTGTACTTAAAGTAATCAAGTGCAAACAGCATCTTCTCATAAAGAGCACCAATGACATTGGTTCGCTTTTTACCTTGCCAGTTGTAGCGATCAATACAAGGTTCACCTATCGGTGCATAGCCATGAGAACGAATGATTTCAGCCTCAAAGCCACTTTCATCCATGTAAACAATGGGGTAGCCTTGCTGCATGAAGCTATTAAGCTTACTGTGATATATCGCTCTTTTTATCGGACAGGCCTTTGGATGCTCTAAGGTCTTTTTTTTGACTGATACCAAGGCGTTTTAAGGCGTGATAAATGCCTGTTTTACTACAGTTTAAACGACGTGCTCGCTCATACTGATAATCATCAGGATATTCTTTGACATCATTAAGTAGCATGTCATCTGGTATTTTATAGGGGTTGGTTTGTCTGGTTGTTTTACTATGAACACGACGCTTCCAATTCTGTATAGTGGTTGGGCTAAGATTGTAAAACTCAGCTGCCTCGGCAAAGGTCATACCCTCGTCTATACTTTTAAGAACTTGTTTACGAAAATCTAATGAGTAAGTCATGGCCTTTATAGTAACAATTAAGTTTGATAATTAGTTTATAACACTTTTAATTGGACTTTGCTATA
>NZ_JBHNYR010000041.1:0-1116 GCF_054960615.1 Psychrobacter sp. PSi21 | reverse complement strand
ATCATCGTATGTAGCGATGTTACGACCGCCATTTATCCAGCCGTTATCTGTGGGAAACAGCACATACTCACCACGATTACGTGCCGCATATTCCCACTGTGCCTCAGTCGGCAGACTCATCGGAACGTCCAATTGCTGACCCAGCCACTGGCAGTAATGCTGCGCCGTTTGCCAGTTGATACCTGCTGCAACATCACCCTCACGTACTTTAATATTATTTTCTTGCATTCCTACTTTCTCTTGTCCTGTCGCCATGCTATAGACATCAAAGTCACCATAGGTGGCTTTATAGGCATTCATACTAAAGCTATCAAGCGTTACCTTATGCAGCGGTTTGTTATTTTTACTACTGCTAATAGGACCGCCATCATTGATAGTCACTTTATGTCCGAAGTCGCCCATCTCGTAGCTGCCACCTTCAATAAAGCGCATATTAGTCTTTTGCGTGGCTAAGAAGTCATTGAGCTGCTTCTGTTCATCATCGGTGAGGTTATCGCGAGTCTGCGGGATACCGTTATCATCGGTGGTCACCGCAGCAGAGTTCGCGCAGGCCGTGACTGTAAGTACGGGGAAGATAAGCAAAGATAAAGGTAATGTTTTAAAGTTCATAATGGTCACAGTGATTTTTTGTTTAGAAGTACAGTGTATTGTACGCAAAATGATGAATATTTGTCCAAGGAATAAAGAGAGTCGCAAAACATGACCTATATAAAAAGATTCACAGCTATAGCCATCATTGCTTTATGCGGCAAATAACCCACATCAATTTGATACCAGCATCTTAAATACAAGCGATAAGCCAGCTGACGGTATTTATCATGCGTAAGGTATATCTCAACGCTAGAATATTCCAAAAGTAGTTATTTTAGCGTTTGTGTACTATTGGCGACACAGCGGGCTGAGGTACTATAATCGTAATTGATTTTACCTTCATACTCTGGATTGTCGAGTCCGTCAACAGGTGCAGTTGGTGGGCGCGTGATGCGCATTATTGTAATACTTCCATTTGCTTGTACATTCTGTGCGTCGCCCCAATCCGCATTGATCGAACGTACAACTTTTTCCGTACCTGTCTTAGGACCTGGGGGGTTATGCTCGGGACTGTTGGCATAGTAG
>NZ_JBHNYR010000040.1:0-1147 GCF_054960615.1 Psychrobacter sp. PSi21 | reverse complement strand
GTCGGCGGCGCTATCGATCAGGGTATAAGGAGTGTCTTGATGGGTTTTGGTTTGCTGCTCCTCACCGATGTTCTCTAGCTGAGTCTTGATGTTGGTATGGTCATTGACCGATCTACCCAGACCGGTTGCCAGCTGTGTTAAGCGTTCAGCCAAGTGTTGACCGCCAAGGGCAGTTTGGGTCAGTGTTGGGGTATGGTGCTGATAGTCATGCTGCCCAGATTGGAGATGCGTTTGTGGCTGGGTGGATAGGACGAGGGCATTGGCTGATTTGACATTCAGCTGGGCGTCAGTCTGGGTGCTGATACCATCACGTTGAGACTGACTACCGCTTGCAGGGTTGATGATCCCCATCTTCACGGTGGCATCAAGCTCGCTACGCATGTGCCACTGGGAATGCGCCTGTTCTGCGCTGTGATTAGTCAGCCACTCAGATAGGGCGTTATTTGCCTTGTGTCGATAGCCGCTTTCAATGGCCTGTCCGTCTTTGGTGGCAAACAGGCTTGGACGGGTTGCTGACAGTAAGCTGCCTGTATTGATTAGGTGTTCACCATCACCGACAGATTGTATGAGGGTTTGGTCATCAGCGCGGTGGGTAAAGTGGGTGCCATAGTTGGCCCCTGCTTGTGCCTCCGTGCGGTGAATGGATTGGGCAGGGGCGTCAAACAGTGCCAAGCGGGTGGGGGTCATGTGGTTGCGGCTGTCGCGATCACTTTGATCCTCTGTGAGGCCAGTCATCGCCGGTACGGCTTGTCGATGGTACATGGCACCCACCCACGGGGTATCGGCAGTAATCAAGCGCAGCTGGGTAAGGTGACTGCCTGCCTCTAGCATGGAGGCATGACGCTGACGATGGCGATCACTGATGGTCAGTCCTGTCAAATGCGACAGGCTATTACGTGCCAAATGGGTGATATGTGTCACGCGGTAGGATTGATTGAGATCGTTATGCCCTACTAAGGTAAAGGTGTCTGCTGTACACAGCGCTGTTGCCACCGAAAGCGCACAATATTGCTGGTGTAAGCGGGTGAAACCTTCTGCAACAATCATCGCTTCATCGATCTGGTCGGTATCGATCACAGGGGCAAAGGCAGAGGGGCTATCGAGCATCATCTGAGCAGACACCGCTTCTTGATCGTAGTGCGGTGTA
>NZ_JBHNYR010000039.1:0-1902 GCF_054960615.1 Psychrobacter sp. PSi21 | reverse complement strand
AGTGAGCATGGCCAGTATCCGATATGATGGCTAGTAACAATGGAAGAAAAATGGCTTATGGGTTGAAAAGAAAAAAATTATTTGGTGTTAATCAGTATCACAGTGCTCTAGGAGGATCGTGATAGCCATAAAAGCCAGAGTGATCATGGTTATTTTTTTTCTAGTGTAACTTTATATCCTACAAATAAACCAAACTCTTCATTATAGTATTCTCGCTTTGGTAAAAATTTTATATTAACAATAGTGTTTTCTTTCCAAAAAATATAGGGTTTTTCTTGTTCTAATACGTAAGTGTCCCCAGTGTTATAATTATATATAGAGAACTTTATTGCATCCATACCGTATTCTTTTTCGTATATACTTGTAGGTATAGTAATTTTTATCTTATCTTGATATTTTCCATTATAGATAGTATGGCTCAAAGCACTGGAGTACAAATTTATACGAGATTTTTCAGGAGGGTTTATTCCATGAAAAACAACTTGTACACTTTCTTTTTTTTCATTAGATATATTTTGTAAATACTCAAGATTGTCAGACTTCTGGTATTCTTCTATTTTTAAAATATCTTCATAACTTTTTTCACTGTGATTGAACACTTTCATATTAACTGTACCTTTGTATAAGATTGCCGAAAAAATAATGAATAATACTGATACTAAATATATTAAAATAGTCTTGTTTTTCATAATTAGCTCTATTCTATGAACCTTAATAGATTGCTATTTCTTACGGAATATTGCCATATGTGAGGGTAGTCCTGCGGGAGTGCCAGCAGCGGTTGGTAAATGCTGCCCACCATTATTACGCCAAAGCGCATATCCATTCGTCCCCTCACCTCGAGCTCCAGAAACGAAAGGAATGCCGTTTTCTGCTAATCCATCATGTTTCAGTGCTTGATAAGTGTTTGATAAGTCTAAAATAGTAGAGTCGGAAAAATTTTGACGTCTTTCTTTAAGCGATGTGACTATTGACGATGAGTCAGTCTTATTCCTTATGACTTCAGCATATGATGTACGCTTATAGTAGGCATGAACTTCAATATTAAAATGATCTGCTATTCTTTGTGCTAGACTGTTCTCTGGTTCTGCTTCTGACAAATTATTATAATTATCTTTTGCTCTTAATAATAAAGAATCAGAAATACCGGTCCTACAAGCGTAGGAGTAGAGTTTTCCAGATGTAACGAAAGCGCTAGAAGGAATGGAAGTTAAATCAGAACTTTTTAATCTAACTTCTGGATCTTCATCAAGGTTCATTGTTATTATGCCATTCAGACCATGGCAGAAAAATGCAACATCCTGAATTTTAAAAGAGTTTCTATTATTTTTTAGGGTATTTATTAAATCTTCTTTGCTATTAATTGCTTTAAAATCTACTGAATCGGCATGGATGCCATTTCCCAATCCTTCTATTGCAAGTTTTTCTGCATGTGTGTAACCTTTGTTCATGTATGCGATAGTAGCTTTATTACATTTTCTGAATTTTGAACTACGAACAAAAGGGTACGCTGCTGCTACAAACATCATCTTCCACCAAAAGCTATCATAGTGCATTTCTGATCCTATGAAAATAATATTCTCCGTTTTTGGTACTTTGACTGTAACAGATTTTCTATTTTTATTACTTTTTTTACTTGTTTTAGAAGTTCCTAGACGCTGCCAGTTATCTACAGTTCTATTTGTCATTAGAATATTACCTCTATAATCAATTCTTCAATTTCATAACTATCCACCACCTGTGTTCGTCCTTTTTCATCTGTGATACCTGTTATGATACTTTCATCAGGCTTGATTATTCTATAATGACAGTTGGGGACAGGTATTTGAGTATCCTCATCTATAACAACAAAACCTTCATCATATGCAACTCTTAGATTGTTATCGGTTTCAATCATATTTT
>NZ_JBHNYR010000038.1:0-1923 GCF_054960615.1 Psychrobacter sp. PSi21 | reverse complement strand
CTGCTTATGACTTATCCTATCATTCTTCGTAAGAAGGTTTGGAAGTCTATTGACCAAGGTATGAGCATCCGTACAGCGATAAAGCTCTACGAGATTAGTCTGTAGTGGTCAACTAATTTAGGACACCTGATAAGAGGTTTTGATTAAAACATCGTTTTTCTTTTTCAGCTGGTGCTAAATACTTTGTTGAAAGTATGGGGCCTCACAGTTTGATAATAGCCGAAAATATAGTCAGTAATGGCGGTTGATGCCTCATCGATATTCTCATACCCGCCTTTTGGCATCCATTCTGTCTTGAAGCTTCTAAAGAAGCGTTCAGTAGGGACATTATCCTATGAGCGAGGATTAGCAAAGCACTGCTTTGCCCGGGTGCAAGACGAAGGGCTGTGCCCGTAGTGAATTACCGTTTCGGCTCATACTTTGCGTCATGCCATTACAACTGACCACGGATTCAGCGAATGTTTTTATGCATTTTTATTTGACGACTTTGAAGTCTCATCTGCGCCATGAGTTTACCTGCTATATAACGAGTCAGCTTGATGCCATGTTCATTCATCATGATGGCGGCAATGCTACGAGCGCCTACTGAGTGCTTGGAATCGTTGAATATTTGGCGTATTAAGGCTTTGTTTTTGACGGCTTCAAGGCTAATTGGCCTGGGCTTTAGTCCATAGTAGTAACTACTCTTAGTCACCCCAAACAGCTTGTACAGAAGGCTTCTATTGACCTGCTTGTTTTGCTCTGCAAGCTGACTGATTAACGATAGCCGTTCAGGCTGTCCAAGGCCAGTAGAGCAGAAGCCTTTTTTAGTATGTCGCGCTCCATAGTCAGCCGTTGAACCTGTTTACGCAGCTCTTGAAGCTCGCGCTGTTCATCCGTTAAAGCGTTACCGACTTTAGGGGCTTCGCCACTTATTTCTTGACGGTATTGAGTCAGCCATTTCTGCAGAGTGGATTTGCCAACGCACAGTGAGCTCGCCACATCGGGTATTTTATGTTTGTGTTCAACGACTAAGCTGATGGCTTCTAATTTGAATTCTCGGGTATATTCATTGCGTTTGCTGTCATACTGTTTTCCTCTTTAGGGTAGTATAACCTCTTAGCAGCGGTCCAATTTTATTATGCCACTACATAAGTTTAACTGTACGGATTTGACGGCAGAGGTCAAGTGAGGGCTGGTATAATCACTCATCTTTTTACAGATGTCATATTTTGCATCGGTACTTTTTACCGCCTCTATTCCTTTTTAGACAAATACCCATAGCTTGGCATACAATACGCTTTATTTATCAACAAAAAGCCACTGTAACTCATTATGAATCTAAAGCCTTTATTCGTATCTTTGTTTATCTTGCCTTTATTTACTCTATCTGCCTGTGCGAAAACATCTGCTACCTTGACGGACAGTAACGGCATTCCTCAAACTCGGGACAACCTGACTAATGCTGAGCAGCAACAACTTGATGACTTTTTAGCCACGCAAAAGACTAACATGCGCTTTATCGAAGGTGGCAGCTATGATATGGGGGACTTCGGACATAAAGTGACTATTAATGGTGGCGGTCCTATTAGCAGTAGTAGAAATAATAAACCGCTGCATAAGGTAACGCTCGATAGCTTTAGCATGAATGCCTATAAAGCCACTTATAGTGACTTTGATGTCTATAGCATGGCGACAGGGAAAGATAAAGTGGGAATGCAAGAAAATAATATTAAAGTACGTGAGGGTGATGTTGCAGCAGGTATCAACTGGCAAACGGCGCAGCATTACTGCCAGTGGCTGGGTCAGCAATCGGACGTTCCGATGAGTCTGCCGACTGAGGCACAGTGGGAATATGCGGCACGTAATCGTGGTGAGTATGTGCTGTTTCCCACAGATAACGGCTGGATAAATGGTGGACGTAATATCGCTACATACGATGAG
>NZ_JBHNYR010000037.1:0-2908 GCF_054960615.1 Psychrobacter sp. PSi21 | reverse complement strand
TGGTCGCTATCGCTATGAAGAAGAGTACGATCACATCAGAGATCATCCAGTATATTTTGCAAAACCTTATGAAAGAGCTGAAGACCTTCGACAGTATGTAGTCCTGCTCAAAGGTGATATTGCGCCCTACTTTATTAAAATGGATCAACATGGGCATACAGAAGCAAGAGTATCGATAACATGGACGTTGTTTGAAGTATTCTAAGCTTGATGTGCAATCTTTCTTTAACACCAAAAGCGCTGTGGGTGACACCCTAAAGGAACCACGCCGCAGCCACCATCATCCAACCAAATGAAGTTTGACAGAAAATGTGAGCACTTCACTTGACAATAATCCAATACTGCCTATAATTTTCTAAGCAAATTCTTTAGAACTCCTTATTCAACCAGCCGTTTATACCTTCTATATAGCGGTGACGGAAGCCACCTTTATGTCCTCCCAAACTGCTCGTCTGCACCAACTTACCGTTGGTCGTGATTTTTCAGCAACTGCCAGTTTATATCCCACCGCTTTTGTATGGTCGAACGGTATCGACCAAGCCAACCACGCTTGTATACTTGTGTTCAGTTACCACTTCTTAGATGCAGCAGCATGCTTGTCTTTGCTTGGCGCGCCCATTGGCTTGACCACGCTTTCTGCCACTCGCTCCCCCACCACCAGAACAGGCATCGTTGAGAGTATCACCTATCAGCATTCAGACGGCGCACTGCATTTTTATAATGTCGGTGTGGTCTCACCTGATTGGCTACTCACCCAGTCATTGCATACCCGCAGCTTTCGCCAGCAGTCCTGTTTGGACATCATCAGTCAAATACTCTCAGACTACGATTTTGAGTGGCAAGCGACAGAGCAAGTATTGGCCATGCCTGTCATGCAGTCAGTATTGCCACTGCGCACCCAGTCCAACATCAGCGACTGGGATTTTATCACAGGCTTACTGGCTGACGTCGGTATCTCCACCTATTGGGTATCAGGCAACGACACTGCCCAGCTGGGACATTGGCTACTCACCCATGACGGCGTATCAGATAACAGCGATGCGGCGGCGCTACACTATCATTATGCTCAGTCCTCCGTACAATCTGGGCAAGACAGTGTCGACGAGCTGCAACTGGTCACCAAACAGCTCGGTAGCCGCAGCGTTATCGTCCGTGCTGACGGATTATCATCAGATACCATCTATGATGGCATGGCCACTGATGAGTCTGGACTGTGTGTGAACGACACCACCGTTCTGATCGGAACCCCTTCACGAATAGGCAACGACGAGGCCGCCATGCAGCTGGCCAAACAATGGGTAGCGGCCAATCACTGTCGGCGTGTGCACTATCAGGCAGCAGGTGCCATGCGTGGTATCCATATCGGTAGTCGCATCAGTATTCATGGCTTGCCTGTTATTGACCATATCAATACCCATTGCCTATCCACCACCTACATCGGTATTGAGCCTGATAGTGACAGCGTCTCCTACCAGTACCAAGCCATGATCCAAGACTGGCTAGAGCAGCAACCCCTCTCAGACAATGTGCCAAGCCATGCTTATGACACCGCGCGCTTAACAGGCGTATGGGTAAGTGCAACGCTACTTGAGGCGACCATTCCATACAGCCCCTACCCCAGCAGCTTGTCGTTAGCCAGTAGCACCTATACAGGTCTGACCCAAGCGCGTACGGGTGAACACACCAACCCAAGCTATGATGCCAGCATCAGTGATGACATCCTACAACAAACCCCAACCACCCCCGTCTACGCCGGCATCAGCCCGCATGATGATGGCAGTACCCCGCCCCTGCGTACTCTGCAACTGTCATCAGGGAGTAGCCATGGCTGGCAGTTTGCCCCGCGGCAAGGTCAGCCCGTGCTCCTCAATCACTGGTATGGTGACATCGACAGTCCCGTCATCAGCCGTGCCCTCTATGATGGTATCGGTATGGGGGATCATGATGACAAAGATGTCAGCAAAGGTGCGATGGACCTCGCTCATCGTCACAATGCTCAAGGCGGCACCTCGCCCAGATGGCATGGTGCAGGACTTGCCCACTCACAAATCAATCAAGATGACAGCCATAGCGGCTGGATATCCGGTATTGCTCAGTATGGCTTAACAAACAGCTCTGAGGTCGCACTCAGCTTTGATGATACCCCAAACCAGATCGGCCTATGGTGGAGCGTCAACACTAAGCAGCGCGCTGATGCCATGAGCCCGACCACCACCGATATCGCCACCTTTGCCCCGCAGCAGCATGTCATTGAGCTTGGCGTACTGCGTCACCGCTTTAGCAACCATCAATCGGCAGACAGTGGTCACGGGTTTAAAGTGGCCTCAGACAACAGCGTACAAATGGCCGGACAACAAGGCGTGCTACTCTCCACCTTTGGCATTCGCCATAGCCAAGCTGAGCACGAGTCCGCTTGGGTCAATGATGCCGGACAGCAGCAACTGAAACTGGGCGCTGAGCTATCGACTACCTACCAAGAGGCCAAGCAAGCGCACTTGCAAGACCCAAACCCGCTACAATCTGCCCATCACGCCCTCACTACCTTTCAAACAAAGGCACAAGTCATCGATGAGACGATAAACACAGAAACCCTTGGCGCCTCTGATGTGCTGATGGTCAGCCGTGACAGTATCCTCGCCTCAAGTAGCAATACCTTGTGGACGGCCAATACCATCATCCGTCAATCTGGTAGCACTCAATCCGATATGGTAGCAGGCAACTATCACGTTGCGGCCAATACCATCGAGTCGTTATCTGGCGTTGGTGGACAGGCGGACAAATCAGGCTGGCATATGAGTGCCAATACCAAAGCAGTAGCGATACAGGCGCAAGGCGGTGAATTGCAGCTGCATAGTCAAGATGTGATGACGATTGGCAGTGAGGCAGGACAAGTCAATCTGGCAAGTCC
>NZ_JBHNYR010000036.1:0-3387 GCF_054960615.1 Psychrobacter sp. PSi21 | reverse complement strand
TGACTCGACGAGAGCATAGAGACTATTTAAAAACATAGATATGAGTCTGGGTTAGTGATGACATGTTCACGTGTCGTCATTAACCTTAGTAACCAGTCCTTTAATGACATCAGTTGTTATCCCAGGGGTTGGTTACTAAAAAAGTAAAGAGAACTGAATCAAGCGTAAACATAGGTGATATCGTTATCATAATTAGATTGTATGACACTTTGGAGTCGAAAGACTACTTGGGGTTGTATGGTCAAGTAATGAAGCGCACATGGTGGATGCCTTGGCAGTCAGAGGCGATGAAAGACGTGACAGCCTGCGATAAGCTTCGGGGAGGCGGCAATATCCTGTGATCCGGAGATTTCTGAATGGGGAAACCCACTTAGCATAAGCTAGGTATTCTGTACTTGTACAGGAAGCGAACGAGGGGAAGTGAAACATCTCAGTACCCTTAGGAAAAGACATCAAATGAGATTCCCCAAGTAGCGGCGAGCGAACGGGGAGGAGCCGATCGACTCTAGTGTAGAAGAACAGCGTGGGAAAGCTGACCATAGTAGGTGATAGTCCTGTATTTTAAACACTAGATGAGACATATTAAGTAGAGCGGGACACGAGAAATCCTGTTTGAAGATGGGGGGACCATCCTCCAAGGCTAAATACTCCTGACTGACCGATAGTGAACCAGTACCGTGAGGGAAAGGCGAAAAGAACCCCTGTGAGGGGAGTGAAATAGAACCTGAAACCGTGTGCGTACAAGCAGTGGGAGCCGACTTAGTTCGGTGACCGCGTACCTTTTGTATAATGGGTCAGCGACTTATATTCTGTAGCGAGGTTAACCATTTAGGGGAGCCGTAGGGAAACCGAGTCTTAATAGGGCGTATAGTTGCAGGGTATAGACCCGAAACCGAGTGATCTATCCATGAGCAGGTTGAAAGTGCCGTAACAGGCACCGGAGGACCGAACCCACTGTCGTTGAAAAGCCAGGGGATGACTTGTGGATAGGGGTGAAAGGCTAATCAAACTCGGTGATAGCTGGTTCTCCCCGAAAGCTATTTAGGTAGCGCCTCGGACGAACACCATTGGGGGTAGAGCACTGTTTCGGCTAGGGGGTCATACCGACTTACCAAACCGATGCAAACTCCGAATACCGATGAGTGATATCCGGGAGACACACGGCGGGTGCTAACGTCCGTCGTGGAGAGGGAAACAACCCAGACCGCCAGCTAAGGCCCCAAATTCCTAGTTAAGTGGGAAACGAGGTGGGAAGGCATAGACAGCTAGGAGGTTGGCTTAGAAGCAGCCATCCTTTAAAGAAAGCGTAATAGCTCACTAGTCGAGTCGGCCCGCGCGGAAGATGTAACGGGGCTCAAACTAGGAGCCGAAGCTGCGGATTTGAAAATTGTTTCAAGTGGTAGGGGAGCGTTGTGTAAGCCTGAGAAGGTGTGTTGTAAAGCATGCTGGAGGTATCACAAGAGCGAATGCTGACGTGAGTAACGATAATGCGAGTGAAAAGCTCGCACGCCGGAAGATCAAGGGTTCCAGTCCAACGTTAATCGGGGCTGGGTGAGTCGACCCCTAAGGCGAGGCCGAAAGGCGTAGTCGATGGGAAATCGGTTAATATTCCGATACTTGTTTATGATGCGATGGAGGGACGGAGAAGGTTATGTCAGCCTGGCGATGGTAGTCCAGGTGAAAGGATGTAGGCTTACAACTTAGGTAAATCCGGGTTGTTATAGGGCTGAGATCTGACAGCAAGCTGTACTTGTACAGCGAAGTGGCAAATACCAAGCTTCCAGGAAAAGCTTCTAAGCGATAGTCATAAACGAATCGTACCCTAAACCGACACAGGTGATCAGGTAGAGAATACCAAGGCGCTTGAGAGAACTCTGCTGAAGGAACTAGGCAAAATGGTACCGTAACTTCGGGAGAAGGTACGCTGTTGGTGGTGATAGGACATGCTCCTTGAGCTGCTGGCAGTCGCAGATACCAGGCTGCTGCAACTGTTTATTAAAAACACAGCACTCTGCAAACACGAAAGTGGACGTATAGGGTGTGATGCCTGCCCGGTGCTGGAAGGTTAATTGATGGGCTTAGCGTAAGCGAAGGTCTTGATCGAAGCCCCAGTAAACGGCGGCCGTAACTATAACGGTCCTAAGGTAGCGAAATTCCTTGTCGGGTAAGTTCCGACCTGCACGAATGGCATAATGATGGCAGCGCTGTCTCCAGCAGAGACTCAGTGAAATCGAAATCGCAGTGAAGATGCTGTGTACCCGCGGCTAGACGGAAAGACCCCGTGAACCTTTACTACAGCTTTACATTGAACTTTGACCTGACTTGTGCAGGATAGGTGGGAGGCTATGAAACCGAGACGCTAGTCTTGGTGGAGCCAATCTTGAAATACCACCCTGGTCATGTTGGGGTTCTAACTCAGGTATAACAATACCGAGGACAATGTATGGTGGGTAGTTTGACTGGGGCGGTCTCCTCCTAAAGAGTAACGGAGGAGTACGAAGGTGCGCTCAGACCGGTCGGAAATCGGTCGAAGAGTATAAAGGCAAAAGCGCGCTTAACTGCGAGACCCACAAGTCGAGCAGGTACGAAAGTAGGTCTTAGTGATCCGGTGGTTCTGTATGGAAGGGCCATCGCTCAACGGATAAAAGGTACTCTGGGGATAACAGGCTGATACCGCCCAAGAGTTCATATCGACGGCGGTGTTTGGCACCTCGATGTCGGCTCATCTCATCCTAGGGCTGAAGCAGGTCCTAAGGGTATGGCTGTTCGCCATTTAAAGAGGTACGCGAGCTGGGTTTAGAACGTCGTGAGACAGTTCGGTCCCTATCTACCGTGGGCGTTGGAAATTTGAGAGGATCTGCTCCTAGTACGAGAGGACCAGAGTGGACGAACCTCTGGTGTTCGGGTTGTTACGCCAGTAGCATTGCCCGGTAGCTACGTTCGGATGGGATAACCGCTGAAAGCATCTAAGCGGGAAGCCCACCTCAAGATTAGATTTCCCTAAAGAGCCGTTCAAGACTAGGACGTTGATAGGTCAGGTGTGGAAGTGCAGCGATGCATGTAGCTAACTGATACTAATTGCTCGTTTGGCTTGACCATACAACACCCAAGTGGTTTGTATGCAAGTCTAATTAATCTATCTTGTATGACTGTAGTGGTCATAGTGAAGAAAAGAATATTTCGATATCACCTTTAACCTTGATTCAGTCAGGTGACGTGATACTTATTAAAAGTCACACAACAGACTCATATCTAATCCCCTTTGCTGACGACAATAGCACGATGGCCCCACCTGATCCCTTCCCGAACTCAGAAGTGAAACATCGTCGCGCCAATGGTAGTGTGGTTCGCCCATGTGAGAGTAGGTCATCGTCAGCTCTCTATTCT
>NZ_JBHNYR010000035.1:0-3478 GCF_054960615.1 Psychrobacter sp. PSi21 | reverse complement strand
CTCAGCTATGTCAGTGAAGACACCTTGATCCAGCGCAGCATGGGTGAGATGCTGACCACCACTCAAGCAGATATGAGAGTGACCAGTGGCGATGGTCACAGCCAAGTGAGCAGTGCATCGATGACCCTAGTCGCTGATGGCAGCGTGAGCATGACCAACGCCAAGGATAATATCCTCCTCTCCGCACACACAGGCAAGCTTGAAGCAATGGCTAAGCAAGATATCAATATCGCCTCTTCGACCCAAGCCGTCGAGGTGGTTGCCAATAATAAAATAACCCTCTCCGCAGGCGGTGCCAGTATCGTACTAGAGGGCGGTAATATCACCATCAGTGCCAATCAGTTTACGGAAAAGGCAGGTAAGCATAGTAAGGCGGGGGGCGGAAATGATGGGCTTGGGTTGGTGGGGTTGCCTGATATCACTCCTGATAAGAAAACATTGATGGATGGTGTTTATAATCTAGCATATCAGTTTTTGGATGAGCAACGTGAAGGTATAAAAGGTAACGAATATATTATCATAGATGAAAACGCAAAATTAATTAAATCTGGAATAACTACTGAAATCGGTGAAACACAAACAGTTTATACAGAAAGTAGTGAGAAATTAGTAGCATTTTTAAAGGTTAAAGATGGATGGAATTATGACAGCTAAGTATTGTTACGCAAGATTTAGATTGTTAAAAAATACTATTAATGTTTTAGAGTATCAAATTACTTTCACTATTAACGATAGGAAATTGAAAACTAAAAAACTAAAATTAGAAAATGATAAATCAGAAGATCATTCAGCTATTTTGTTGAGTAATGAATCAGTCAAAGACTGCAATGCCTTTGTTGATATGTATATTGATAACAATATCAAAGTTAATTCATCACCATTAATATTAAAAGTTTCTGATACTAGCCTAAAACAAGGACTATCGGATATAGGTTTTTCTAGAGTAACTTCTATAAATTATTTGTATACAAATTTTTCATTTGATGTTACGAGTAGTAACACCAAGCAAAATCCGAATACAAAAAAGACCCAAGAGATAAAATCGTTAAATAATGCACCAGATATACCTTACGGATTACGCTGGGTAGCTTATTTAAGGAATGAAATAGTCAAATCTGCAAAAAAAAACAATGTAGACGTTATGGCAATTGCATCAATTGTATTTCAAGAGAAATATCACGGAATTTTGGCAAGTAGTAAGAATAAGGTTTCATATTTAATTGAAAGCTTGAGTCGTAGCTCAAGTTATGGGTATGGAGAAATGCAGCTAGGTATGGCTGCAGATTTACTCGGTTTATCCCAAGAGAAAAATCCAAATTATTTGACTGAAACATTCAATATTATAACTACAGACGCTGAGATAGCTATGGATTTAGTAGGGAAAAACATCAATAATGAGCAAAATAGACGAAATAAGAAATTGAGTGTATTTGAAGCCACAGTATTCCATAATGCGGGGTTAAAAGGTCTAGATAGTTACATTGCAAATAAAATACCAAAAGAAAGAATAGTAAAAAGTATTTACGGAAGGTCTTGGCAATGGCAAAATGCTATTAAGTTAGCATTAACTGGAGTACTAATAGGCCAGCCAGATAGCTGTGAGTTAAATAATTGTAATGCTTACATTGAAAAAGATGTATCTGTTTGGAGGTTTGATCCTTCAATGAAAACACAATTTTAGGAATAAATAAATGATAATATTATCAGTAATTACTTTTCTTAGTTTCATACTCTTAATTATTAGTTTATTTATCAATAATTCTGGTGGTATATATACCAATTCTTATATTGCAAATAATGATTTGTATAAAATTTCTGAGTTACAGGGGGCAGGTGGAAGTGATCATATATTTTTAATACTAGGCAGCTTTTTTTTATTCACACTAATGATAACAACATTATTTTTAAGACCTATTAAAGATGAAATAAAATCATATTTATTTTTAATATATTTAATTATAGCTTTATATATATTCAACTTAATGGAAACCTCCAATTTTATAGAAATTACTTATTCAACAATATTTCTTGGAAAAAATTACATATATTTAATATGGTTACTACTTTACATTTCAATGTTCTTAGCCACATTTTACAAAGTAACTATCTTTATAAGACTAAGTTCTGAAATAAAAACGTAACTATGTTTAGATATAAACTTTTTAAGACAGTATCACTAGTAGTTTCATTATCATTGTCTACCATTGCTTATAGTAAAGGCGATCGAACGAAAAACACCATGTTCCCTCATACCATCATTTCAGTAGAAGAAAGCCCTGAGACATTTAAAAAAATAATGAAAACATCAAAAAGTATTGGAACTTCAATGATAATCCGCTAAATATTAGCAGCTTAGGCGTTACTTTTTACGACTTGAGCTTTCCTAGCGATAACTACGCCACTGTAACTTTTTCATATCCTAATGTCCCACCGTTGGCCATTAAAAATGTTATTGGTACATCAGGTTATTTTGACCATGATGATCCAAAAAGAGGCATACAGTCTTCTACAATTCGCTTCTTTATTACAGACTCAAAAGGCAGTTATGGCATTACCCAAAAAGAAGCTTATATCGGTATGCAAAAGTTGTTCAATCAGTTAGAAGAAAAAGGGTGGCAAGATGACCATCGGATTGATGATCCTCGTATATCTATTCAAGATAGCTATATTTATGGTACCAATGAGAATATCTTAGATAATTTTATAAACTACAACTATCCTTTAGATTTTGAACAGTTTAAAAAACTGGATAGTTTACAGTCTTGGAGCTTACGCCATGGTACGGATGTTTTTTTAAATATATATATGAGTTATAACTTTGAAGAAGAAATTGGTAGTTATGTCTATATGATTAGCCTAAATTTCATGTCTGAAGAAAATTATCTTGATAGCTACGTGAGTTACGACAATATAGGTGATACTTGGGAAGCACTATTTAAAGAAATTTATCCAAACCTACCTAGATCTAGGTTATATGCTTAAATCCAAGCTATAGAAGCAGGTCTAGACATCAATCAGGATCAACCTGATTATACCTTGCCATTTGTTCTTAAAAAGACAGGGATCGACACCAGTAAATTTGTATCCATAGATCCCTACAAAATCACTTATGAAGAATTTATCGAACGTCAAGAAGCTGGCGAAGACATGACCCCTTATTATGAAAATCAGCCAAAGGCTAAGCCTGAGATTACTAGCCAAGTCAGGGGGCGTTGCCCAGCTGGGCAATCCTACCCCAAAGCAGGCTACTGGTTCACTTTAGCCAAAGCTGACAGTCGTCGTTATTTTAAACAAGGTGACATCATGCCTGATTATCCCAACAATAACTGGGGACAAGTCATTTGGCAGTTTGATGGTGAACATGCATAAAGAGCGATAATGGACTTCCCATATGATTTAAGGCCAGTCTTTGAGATGCTAATGGACGCTACTGTTAGACGGCAATAAAGTGACTTAAGGTTAAAACAATAACTCCCTA
>NZ_JBHNYR010000034.1:0-3828 GCF_054960615.1 Psychrobacter sp. PSi21 | reverse complement strand
TTATTATGCCAACAGTCCCGAGCACAATCCTCAAGGTCCTCAAACAGGAACTGAAAAAATTGTACGTTCGGTCAATGTTGAGTGGGGAGACGCGCAGAATGTAAGAGCTAATGGTGCTATTACAATAATGCGTATTAAGCGTTTACCCAATCCACCATTGATAGACGGTAACCCAAAAATAAATCCCAACCGACAAACTTCCGCTCGTTGTGTCGCTAACAGCGAAAAAGCGCTTAGCTAAGCCTTTGTAGAGTATGCTGGCATTGTTAACATACCCTAAGCGTGATAAATACCGTCAGCTGGCTTATTGCTTGGGTCGAAAATGCTAGTATCAAATTGACGTGGGTTATTGGCTGCATAAAAGCTGGGGCTGATATAATCAACTTTGGCTAGCATGCGGTTTTTCTCATAAATAGGGTCAGTATTGGCGACTACAGCCACGCCTTTGGGGTAGTAGCCTTTGATGAGTCTGCCTAGCATGTTTAGATACTGGTCTATGTAGTCATCACCTGTGTCGTTATCTTCTGAGACGTTACCTGCTTGGATGTCGGTTAATATGGTGAGTAGTGGCGTGTCGATATTGTTTACACCATAACTTAAAAACCGCAAAACGTGGGCTTCATTCTCTTGACGGTCGCTTTTCTCTCCTTCTTTAGTCATATGCTGTAATACATTGTCCCATTCTGGATAAGTGGTCACTGTAGTAAAAATTTCTATAATGGCTTCTTTGCGTTCGTTGAGCAATCTTATAGTGAGTCCATCAAAAATACTAAAGTCAAACTCAGGCCAACTGAGCGTATGACTATACCAACCATGACGGCTGATATTATAGACCAATATACCTTTCGCATTGGGCGTAGCGCACAGTAGCATGTCTGCTTTTTCGCCTTTCATAATCTCAATAGCTAAGTCATGACGTTTTGAATCTGTATCTAGTCTTTTAGAAAAATCATCAAAAGTCTCTGATATATTAATCAAAGATTTTGTGATACTAGACTCGCCTCCTAAGTATAATACAGAAAGTTGCGTTAAAGCTTCAAAAGCTCTATTTGCAATATGAACGACTTTACGAAATCCTGCATTGACCAGCTGATAAAATGTCCACATAAGAAACGACTTAATCTGACTGCTATCTACCTCAAACTCAAATCCAAGCTTACCGCCGCCTCCAAAGCAAGCAGCGGCTTTTGCTCTGATTTTGAATTTACCTAATTCTAAATCAAGAAACACGTAAAAATCTAAGGAGCCTCCGATGCCATAACTACCTGCGACAGTTGCCGAGATCGATGCAAAGGATACAAAATCCTCCGTCTCTGGCGGCAGCCACTCTATACCACCCTTTGGCTCTATTCCTGCCTCTACACCCACAAACGCCGAGATAGCTGCCGATCCTTGTACGTTATGCTTCTCTTGTAACTGCTCTACCTCTTCAGTCGATGGTGTATCAATACCTTTATAATCTAAGCTAAGTGCAGGCATATTGTTATTTGCATCCCACGCACTCATTACTGTTTGCTGAGGGTTACGGGCTGCTGAAACTAGCTTTTGAGCACCGTCTTTTATTTTTATGCTACCAGCACCTTCTATTCCAATATTCGCTCCTGCAAACCCATTAATCTCACAAGAAACAATCAGTCGTAGAGAGCCTAGGTCTATTTTAACACCATCTTCAAAGGTGGCTTTTAGGTGCAGTCCTTCTAATGATGGTAGTGCCATTACAGGACTAATACTGGCTTCACAAAGTATGGCTTTGCCGTTTGCATTAAAGCCGCCTTCGATACCTATTTTGTCGTCAAGGTTCCAATCAGCTGAGCCATTCATACCAGCGCTACCTACCATTCGTAGCCATTGTGCCTCGCCATCCACTTGGTATTTATCAGATTTAATAATGAGATCACTAATTTCATTCGCTGAAGGCAATAGAAAATCTAGAATATTTAAGTCTTTTTGCCCATCAGTACCTATCTCACCTTCAACTGAAGTAGATATTTCTTTGATTCTATCAACAAGCGCCGTTTTAGCAAAGCCTGCTGGATCATATAGCAGACTTGGGCTTTCTGATGATGGAGGATCACCTTCAGGAGTAGGAATATCTGTCTGTGAAGAGTTGATATGTGTTGGCTGGATTGTATCTTCGAAATAATCTCTTCTTACATAGCGTCGCTCAATTGTCGTTTCACCGTCTGTTACCGCAGTCTTAACCAAAAATATTTCTTTCATATCAGCAATTGTCGAAAAATCCTGCTCAATTTCATCTTGAGCCTCTTTTTCTGCTTCTATCATTATAGCTTCTGCAGTTTTTAGCATATCTGCATCACGTGCTTCAAGTGCTGTAGCTACTTGAGCCCTATGCGTGTGCACTTTTGCCATTAGTTTATCGACATTACTTAGGTTTTCTATTAAAGATCTATAGTTGCCTGACTTAAAGATAAATAGTTTCTTTTTCTCTAAATCATAAACAATAGGTAATTTAGTATTAGCTGCTAACTTTTTTTCATACTTTGGTTTATTAGGTACTGTAACTGCTGTAGACATGGGTATTTCTACTGTTACTAAATAATCAAAAGCTGATGGTATCACATTATTGTTAGAATCCTTTTTATTTATTTTAAAATTAGACTTCTTTCCATTGATAAGCACCTCGATATTTCTTTTAAAATCTGAACTAAATTTCTCAGTCAAGCCTGTACTTGAGTTAACACTCAGTGTTTTTTTAACTGTTTTTTTATAATCTATAAGTCTAATCTTTATATTTTTCGGCAATTTTTTATTAGAGTTTTTAAGCTTCACTTTGAACTGTAAAAAGGTTTGTAGTCTATACTTTCTAATATACGATTTTCCTATTTTTTCATCACTGTCTATGTTTATTATATATGGTGATGGCTTGCTCTTTCCTTTTAAGTGAGGGTTATACGGTTTACGTTTTTCATCAACAAGATATATTCTGTAATCTACATCTCGAATAATAGGTATTTCTTTCGTATAAGTGTGATTGTATTCCAGATCACGAACTGTTTCTGTCTTACCCGATATTGGGCTTTTATTTAATTTTTTTGGAAAGTCTATTTGGTAATCTATACCATTATATATTCGTAGTGATTCGCTCGCACTACTATTGTTTTCATTAACTTTTGAATAAAAATTAATACGCATTGGTATTTGAGATGGTTCTAACCTTTGATTATACCATCTATACCATTGATCTGTAGATAGCATATTTGATTTTAATACGACGTATCCTTTGCCAGTTATCTTATCTTCTATAGTGACTTGATAAGCATCAGACCACTTATCCAACTTGATAATGGCCAATCCGTTTTCATTAGGTTTGTATTTCTGAGATTGTCGAGTGATGATGACATCGTTGGGATTGACAGCTTCATATTTACCATCATAGGTTTCTCTTATGATTCGTAAATGTAATTCTTTTTTCTTTCTAGCCATTACTCATCACCCTCAAAGCTTATTGTAAATTCTTCATGCTCGTCACCCACGATTTGTATGCCGACTTCCTCTGGTGTTTCTGTCACTATCTGCTCGGTACGACCTTGGGCGTCAGTTTTACCACTCTTCACTGTGCCGTCTGCCATAAATAACAAATAGTCAGTGTTAGCGATGGGTTCACCAAGCATATCTCTAGCAACATAAGTGAGATAAGACTTCACGTCTGAACCATGCAATGAAGGTACAGTCGGAGCAGCGTTAGCACCAGCAACCATGTCTTTCTTCACCGCATTGATCTTAATCTCTCCTGGGCAGACCAGCTTCACCCCACTGTCATCGATGGTGATCGACGCACCGCCTGCAGTTTGTAGCTTGATGCGCTTC
>NZ_JBHNYR010000033.1:0-8176 GCF_054960615.1 Psychrobacter sp. PSi21 | reverse complement strand
GTTGTAAACTAAACCGTCCAACATTTGGGGGTCAGTTCAGATCTATCGGCTTTCTAAAAAGTTCGACTCACTTAATAGGCGATAGCAGATTAGGATTTGTCACTAGGTTGCGTACGCCATGGGCATGATCTTCATCAAACACATTGCGTTCACACCATTTGCCTATAGATTTGATATTTACCTTTTTGACTTTAGGGCGTAGGCTCCATGTCACATTGTATGGCGAGCCTTGTTCGTTGTAGCTTGGTCCTGTCGTTGAGCCGACGTATTGAACAGGTATACCCGTATCAGTTGGGATGTTGATGGCTTGGGTGCGCTTATCGCGTATGTCATATTTTGCCAGATCCATAAAATCTGCGGCATTGTCGTCGTTTACTGCGACGATGACTTGCCCTTCGACTCGCAGTTGTGGGTTCAAAACAGGATTGGCCACACAGGCCCCTAAAGTCGCGCCTGGTTTTACCAAAGAAGTAGAGTAGACGTAATGCACCTCAAGCGTATCACCCGATTGAATGGCACCATGTTCACTTGGGCACACGGCTTCAGCTAAAGGGGCACTCTCGGCGGCGGTGAGCTGTCCTGAGTATTGATAGCCCGTACCATATCCATGACCATCGCCATCACCAGCATACGTCGTAAATTCGCCGCCTTTATGCTCAGCATTTTCATGCAAATGAATGTTACATAAGTTCATGTGCTTGGCACTTGGCGCAAGGCTAAAGACCAGCGGGTTTAGCCCTATAGTGCGATCAATATCACGTGGCGACTGCGGGCCAAAACCTAGGTTTTTAGTGTTTTGAGCCAACATGGCGCGCTGCTGAGCCACGCTCTTTTTTTCGATGTGATTTGACCCTACGGCGCAAGCCTGTAGTGCCAATATGGGCAATGATAGTACTGCTAGCTTACATAATGTTCGAGTGCTCATGATGTCCTATACTCTCGTGATGTCCAAAAGGTATTTTATTATGGCAAAAAAAATCCACATGGTTACTTCTATTTGAGAATATAGACTGACGCTAGACTGCCCAATCAATGACCAAAAAGGTGTCCGCATTGAGTAATATAGGCAGATGTGAAGGGCATGGTTTTACGAGGTGGTTTGGTCTGGCAACATACAAAGACTATCTGAGTGGTAAGGGTCTGCTGCTGCGATGATTCGTGATTGTGTAAAGGTCGTGGTATCGTATTTTATCAGGTACTCTTTACCCTTTCAGTCCGTGAATGATTTATCACGCACTGAAAGTGCAAGGGTTACTGTGCCCACTAAAAGGCATTACTGATTTAGGCAGGTGGCTGTAAGTTCTCAGGATTTAGGCCGCGTGTTGGTACGGTTTCTTGTAGGTGCTGGCGTACGGTATTAATCGGGAACTTATCAGCTTCTAGGCGCTTAGGTATGATTTGGCTGCCTTGTTGGCCCTTGACTTCAAACAGCATAAAGATATAGTCGTCAGTCTCATCCCAGCTCTTAACAGCGCTCCACGGGATGACAGCTTGCTGAGTGGTGGACATGCGCATTTGCATACCTCGCACTTGAGCGTTCTTTAGGCCTTCTGGCTGGCTGGTGGGCATTGCCATGATAAAGCCGTGTTTTTGTACTCCAAGCTTCATTTGACGCATTTCATCTGGCATCTCTTGCTCAGCGATTTGTTTTTCAAACTCTTTTTTGACATACCATTTAAAGCCTAAAGTACGAATGAGTACATAGGCGACCACGGCAACGAGCATCAACCAAAACAAGATGGTCGAGTACCCAGAGACAAAGACCAGACCTGCTATCGCTAGGATCACAACCACTGCCATGATAAGCCACTCTTTGGTTTTGATGCTTGAGAGTCCAAAAGACTGGTTGGCGTTGGCAAACAGCTCGTACTGTGCTTGGCGAAATTCAGCCTCAGTTAGGTTTAAGGCAATGGGTTGTAAGGTATAGGGGTACAGGGCCATAAAGGTTCTCAGAGACTAAGATGGGGTACAATGGGCGCAAACGAGTACGCCAACATTGGCGATAGGTGATATGGTATGCGCTTATCTTACCGAAAAGTGCACTCAAAAGAAACATAATTACCACCGCACTGTTATTGGCGACGCGTAGGCGTGGTCAAAACTGCTGGGTCTTGGTATGATAGCGGCACCCATCTGCTTTGAGAAAAAACAAGGTAGTATGGTAAGGAAGTTATTGAGTTATCAAGCTTGGGCATAAGTATCAGCTGACCAATAATTATCCTAATAATGTCTTAACTTCTTATTCACCTTTAGTGTCACAGGCAACGATTATGATTGATCCAAAACTCTTACGCGGCAATTTAAGCGATTTACAACAGCAGTTGGCCACTCGTGGTTACGTGCTTGATATGAAGTTTTGGCAGTCGATTGAATCCGAGCGTAAATCTTTGCAAGTCAAAACCGAAGCGCTGCAGTCGCGCCGTAACGCGGGTGCCAAGCAAGTCGGCGCGCTTAAAAAATCAGGCGAAGATGCCAGTGCGCTGTTGGCTGAAATGCAAAGTGTCAGCGGTGAGATTAAGGCCGCCGAAGACGAGCTACGCATCTTACAAGAGCGTATTACCCAAGCGGCATTACAAATTCCAAATATTCCTGCGGCAGATGTGCCAGTTGGAACGTCAGAAGACGATAACGTAGAAGTGCGCAAATGGGGTACGCCGCGGACGTTTGATTTTGAGATTCAAGATCATACGCATATCGGTGAGACCCTTGGTATGCTTGACTTTGAAGCCGCGACCAAGTTGACCGGTAGCCGCTTTAATGTGCTCAAAGGTCAATTGGCGCAGCTACACCGCGCCTTGATCCAGTTTATGCTCAATACCCATACCATCAAGTACGGCTATACCGAGACCTATGTGCCTTATATCGTCAATAGCGAGAGCTTAAAAGGTACAGGTCAGTTGCCAAAGTTCGAAGATGATTTGTTTAAGCTTGGCAACCACACCAACAATGAAGACATGGATTTTTATTTGATCCCAACGGCTGAAGTACCGATGACCAACTTGGTGCGCGGCGAGCGTTTGGACATCAAAGAGTTGCCATTAAAATTCACGGCGCATACGCCATGTTTCCGTAGTGAAGCGGGTTCGCACGGTCGTGATACCCGTGGCTTGATCCGTCAGCATCAGTTTGAAAAAGTAGAAATGGTCAATGTTGGTACCGCTGAGCAATCTGATGAGTTGCTAGAGGCGATGACAGGACAGGCCGAATACATCTTGCAGCAGCTTGTATTGCCGTACCGTACGGTACAACTCTGTACCGGCGATATGGGCTTTGCGGCACAAAAAACTTATGACATCGAAGTTTGGCTACCAAGCCAAGACACCTACCGCGAAATCTCAAGCTGCTCTAACTGCGGTGATTTCCAAGCACGCCGTATGGGTACGCGTGTCAAAGATGGTAAGCAAACCAGCCTTGCACATACCTTAAACGGTTCAGGTCTAGCAGTCGGTCGTACGCTACTCGCCGTGATGGAAAATCATCAAAACGCCGATGGTAGCATCACGATTCCAGAAGTATTGCGTCCGTTTATGGGCGGTGCTGAAACGATCGCACAGTAGAGTATCTATATGATCGACTTGGCCAAAACTTGCTTGACTGCTGTGTTTTTAGGTTTGTCTTTGATATCGTTTAATAGCTGTGCTGAGAGTAGCGGTGATGATACGAAGATAAATCATACAAAAGCAGGCGATGCTGAATCAGCAGCCACTACCTTGTATCTACTAGGATACGATGTGCCAGAAGATCAGCGCAAGCAAGTTGTGGCACAAGATATCGCCACATTGAAGGAATACTCAGACAAACATGCTGCTATTAAAGATGTTAATGCGTTTTTTGAAGATAACTCACCCAAGTATAAGCGAGATGATTACGACTCAGTTAACGTATCAAGCTTGACCCTGTGTGATTTTCGAGATGCTGTTGGCTGTCTTGAGCGTGTCAACAATGACCCAGAACCTTATCGACAAAGTTTAGAAGCGCTGTCACTGGCTATGCGCGATATCGATATTTTAAGGCAGCACAGCGGTCAGGAGTTGGTCAGCGTTGTTCCTGATGCACTGCGTTCTAGCCATGAGATTATGACTAACCATCAGTATCTGCTGAGGCCGCTAACGACACAAAGTGCTTTGGCTTATCATGATGATCCCAGTGCAGGGCTGACAGCCATGTGCGACAATATTTTTTTTGGTAAAAAGCTCATACAGTCTAAAGACAGTACACTGCAAACATTTATAGGTGTGGGCTTGGTAAATAATAATCTTGATCTGCTTGAGCATGCTAAAGAAGCGCTACCTCAGAGCTGTGTTAAGGCATTACAACCGATGGCACTTACAGATATATCGGTATGTCCAGTAGTGAAAAGCGAGGCTTTATGGCTCAGAAATTTGCTGCTCAGTTTGGATGAAACGCCTGTTTTGTTTAGCCATGATGCATCGATGAAGCTGATCAATGAAGATGTTCAGCGCTTTTGTAATGCAGAGTGGATCAGTAAAGTGAAGAACGATGAGCTGACCACTTACCCCGCAATCGATACAAAGATACCTGTGTTACTCAATCGCAGGGGGAATATGCTGGTTAATATTGCTAGACTTGACTATCCTCAATATCAACACAGGTTGCTCGATTTAAACGCTCGTCTGCGCCTGTGGCAAGCGGCGATCGACCCACAATGCAAGGCGGCTGTTGATAACCCTGAAATATTGAATAGTATGTTTATAGAAACCTATTCGGCTGACAACACTCCGCTTGTCAACCATCTAAGTATGCTGTTAGATGATTTCAATAGCGCTAGAGCATTACAAGTCGATAACCAAAAGCGGCTTTCTATTACTGGCTATGATCAACCGAAAAGTACCGACGAGACTTCTGAAGGTAATTACAAAGCAGGTTTGTCTTACCTATCAGTAAGCTGTCGTGCTGTGCAATAACTTCATGTTAAAATACCCCAAAAATTAGCGCTGTATTATTTTTAATCGCTCCTTATATTTTCATTACCCCGACCACTAGGACACTCTATGCCAGCTCCAATTAACGAACGTAAACTAGCCAATGCCATCCGTGTACTGTCGTTTGACGCGGTTCAAAAAGCCAACTCTGGACATCCGGGTGCGCCAATGGGTATGGCTGATATTGCCGAAGTGTTGTGGCGCAAATTTTTGAAGCACAATCCTACGGATCCTAATTGGCACAACCGTGATCGCTTTGTACTGTCAAACGGTCATGGTTCGATGCTTATTTATTCGTTGCTGCATTTATCAGGCTATAATGTCAGCGCCGATGATCTAAAAGGCTTTCGCCAGTTGCATTCAAAAACCCCAGGTCATCCTGAACTTGGCTACACGCCTGGTGTCGAGACGACGACTGGTCCATTAGGACAAGGTATTGCCAATGCCGTTGGTTTTGCAATTGCAGAAAAGACCTTAGCCGCGCAGTTTAACCGTGACGGTCATAATATCGTCGATCATAATACCTATGCGTTCTTAGGCGATGGTTGCTTGATGGAAGGTATCAGTCATGAAGTGTGCTCGCTCGCTGGCACCTTGGGCCTTGGCAAACTGGTATTCTTTTATGATGACAATGGCATCTCAATCGATGGTAATGTCGAAGGTTGGTTCACTGATGATACCGAAGCGCGCTTTGAGTCTTATGGCTGGCAAGTGATTAAAGTCGACGGTCATGATACTGATGCCATCACCCAAGCGACTGAGCAAGCACTTGCAGAGACTGGCAAGCCAAGTCTCATCATTTGCAAGACCACGATTGGTGCTGGTAGCCCGAACAAACAGGGTCTCGCAGCCAGTCATGGTGCGCCACTTGGTGATGACGAAATCGCCCTGACGCGTGATGCGCTGTCTTGGAAACATGCCCCATTTGAGCTCGATGAAGAAATCTATGAAGCATGGGATGCCAAAGCCAAAGGTGACGTCCAGCAAAAGAACTGGGATGCAGACTTTGAAGCGTATAAAAAAGCCTATCCAGAGCTTGCAGCAGAATTGTCACGCCGCCTAAATGGCGAGTTGCCTGCTGACTTTGCTAGCCAAGCGCAAGCGTATATCCAGCAAACGCAAGAAGCGGGCGGTGATGTCGCCAGCCGTAAAGCCAGCCAAAATGCGATCAACAGCTTGCAGCCGTTATTGCCAGAGCTACTAGGCGGATCAGCGGATCTCGCTGGCTCAAACCTCACGCTATTTAAAGGTGCGAAAGGCATCGAGAAAGACAGCGACGGCAACTATATCTATTACGGGGTACGTGAGTTCGGTATGACTGCGATTGCTAATGGTATCGCATTGCATGGCGGCTTTATTCCTTACGTAGCGACGTTCCTCATGTTTATGGAGTACGCACGTAACGCCGTACGCATGGGCGCACTCATGAAGCAGCGCGTCATCCATGTCTATACGCATGACTCTATCGGTCTGGGGGAAGACGGCCCAACGCATCAACCCGTTGAGCAATTGACTAGCTTACGTACCACGCCAAACCTACGTACATGGCGTCCGTGTGATGCGACTGAATCTGCCAGTGCTTGGGTAGAAGCAATCAAATCAGAAAGCAACCCATCAGCATTGATCTTTAGCCGTCAGAGCTTGCCACATCAAGCCCGTGATAGCGAGCAAGTCGCGAACATCACCAAAGGTGGTTATGTACTGGCAAAAGAGCAAGGCGAGCTACAAGCCATCATCATTGCAACAGGCTCAGAAGTTGGCCTAGCGATGGAAGCGTACGAGACACTCAGCGCAAATGGTGTTGGCGTCCGTGTGGTGTCTATGCCATGTGCTGAGATTTTCGTTGAGCAAGATGCTAGCTATCGCGAAGCGGTATTGCCTGCCAATATCCGTGCTCGTGTCGCAGTAGAAGCGGCGCACGTAGACTACTGGTATAAGTTCGTTGGTCTAGATGGCAAAGTCATCGGCATGACTACTTATGGCGAATCTGCTCCAGCTAGCGATCTATATAAAGAGTTTGGTATTACGACTGATGCTGTGGTCGAAGCGGTAAATAGTTTGGTTTAATTCTTTAATCAAACATAAAACCTAAAAAAGCTGCTAGAGTGATCTGGCAGCTTTTTTGTGGCTATCTAATCATATAATAGGTTTATAATTGATTGTTTAATAGATAAATATAGAGTCTATAGAGTGATTTATGCAGTTTATTAGCATTTATAGAAAAACACCTAAAAATAATTCAGGTACGATTGCTAAGAATAGTACGGTAGTTTGCCGATCTGAACACTTAAGAAACAGCCTTTTCTTAGAAAGAGAAAATGAAGAAAAATTTAAGGTATTAAGATATGTATATGATTGTGCCCTTTCTATTTTGACTACAATCTCAGATATACTGGAGCTTATTGAAGACATCAAGATAGTGCTAAAAGAATCTAAGCATGATATTGAAATCACAAACCACTTAAAAGAAATTATTTTTATGTGCAAATTGTGTATTTGGAATATAGACGAGTTTTTTTGGAAATAAATCCTTGGGTTGTAGATGCTAATACATACCCGACAGCTTTATATAAAGAATATAGATTAGACCTCTTGCATAAGTCATCGCTAGTCCTTGTGACTCTGTTACTGGAATTCAATAAATTGGTACTTTTACTTATTAATGTTTGAATTCATTAAGAAATAAAATAATATGGTATTGCTAAAAGATAAAATATGCCACAATATTGTAAGCGAATATGCATAAAGACATGTGGAGCATCGTAATATTCTAAGTTACCATTAAACTTATTCCCAATAACCCATAATGCTCCAGCAGATAGTATGAGCAGAAAGGCATAAGTGAAACCAATGTCAGAATCCCATCCAAAAAATAATAAGTGTACAAAAAAAGAAAGACCCCAAAATGCAAGAGTTAGTAAGCCATAACCACGCCACGAAAGTACCATTTTCTACCTTTTACCGTTACCTAAATATGTTTCCAAAATATCTTTACGGAACTGCCCAAAACATCAGAAATCTCTTGCACAGCTTCATTAGTCATGTTTGCTCCGTAAGGCGTAGGATCTTCTTTACAATCTTTGTTTTCCCAATAGTCAAAGTGTCTAGAAGGTTCATTAAATGATTAACAACACCTTGTAAATGAACCATCTTCATACAGTTGTAGCTAACTGACCATGGAGCTCTTATTACAGTAGGGTAAGCTTATTTATTCAGACTCAGGTTTTACGTTA
>NZ_JBHNYR010000032.1:0-15430 GCF_054960615.1 Psychrobacter sp. PSi21 | reverse complement strand
CGGCGGTCTTTTTTTTGGCAATTTTTTGATGCTATAACGGCTTGTCCTTGATAAGTTGTCAAAAACCAATGGATATCAGCAGATGAATACGTGACAATAGCAGGTTAGGTGATATATCTTTGATCGTATATAAGAATGAGTAGAGAGCGTTATGGCCGTTGACTTTAGCAACACCCTTATTGTGGCAATCTCAGCAACCGCACTATTTGATTTGTCAGAGTCTGAAAATTATTTAGTAGAGTTACTAGCGCAGCAGCCTGCGATGGCCATCAAGGTATTTCGTGATTATATGGCTGAGCGTGAGGATGAGTCGCTAGAATGCGGTGCAGGTTACCCCTTGATTCAAGCATTATTGAATCTAAATACTTATATTCAAAACGATTATGAGACGGAAGCGCCACTCGTTGAAGTAGTCATTGTCTCAAAAAGTAGTCCTGATACGGGGATTCAAGTGCTTAATGCCATTCGAGAGCATGAGCTCAATATTTCACGTTCAGCATTTATCTCAGGCAGTCCAGTCGCCCCTTATATCGCAGACTTTAATGTGGATCTGTTTTTAACCACCAATCGAGAGGATGCGCAGCAAGTGGCAGATGCCAATATTTGTGCTTGTGCCATATTGGATGCTACCCCAGTAAACCCCTATCAGTTAGATACCCAGCAGCTTCGCATTGCGTTCGACGGTGATGCGGTACTGTTTGACGATTCAGGTGAGCTGCTTTATAAGCAAAAAGGCCTACGCGCTTTTCATGAGCGTGAAGCAAAAATGCGTGATTTACCGATTGAAAAAGGTCCCTATGCAGAGCTACTGATTAAGCTGTCTAATCTACAGGCAAAACTGCCTGCGCGTATGCAGCACAGTCCGATTAGTATTGCATTGGTGACAGCGCGTAATGCGCCGGCAGATTTGCGTGCGATTAAGACGCTGCGTCAGTGGGGCGTTGATGTTGATATGGCCTTTTTTTTAGGTGGTCTGGAAAAAACAGCAGTGCTAAAAACCTTTGCACCGCATATTTTCTTTGATGACTCCGTGCATCATATTGATGCCGCACGCGATTTTGTGCCCACAGCACTGGTGCCCTATCATTCAGGATCTCTGCTGCATGGCAACCGCTATTTGCCTAAAAAGCAGCCAGTCGCTGAGCTATTATTTATACCAGCGCCAGCACCTAACTATGCGCTCAATCGCTGAGCTATTAAGGGTGAAATATAGCAATATGTGTGTGACATGTAGAGGTGCCCGATGACTGCTCAAGCAATATTTTCTTTGATACTGACAAGGCTCAAACAAGTTGCTGGTCTTTACGCCGTGGTGTTGATCCCCATATGGGGCATGTTTGTGCTGAATAAAGTTTTGCTGTTTGGCCTTTGGAATGCATTTGGCATCGCGCCGCGCGTTTTTGATGTTCGAAGTATGATTGGGGTGGTGGCATCATGGACCATGCATGGCGATCTGGCACATCTACTTGGTAATACACTGGTGCTGTTACAGATACTGTTTTTGTTTGGCCTGTTTGAAAACAATGCTTATCGCACCATCATTAAGTTGGTTGTTGCTTCAGGTATAATGACGTGGCTGTTAGGGTCGCCACTGTCTATCCATATTGGCGCATCTGGGCTGTGTTTTGCGATGCTGGGATTTATGATCGGCGGCGCGGTATTTGCGCGGCGCTGGGGTTATCTGGTTGCTTGTATTGTGATGGGCACTGGCTATTGGCTAACCATTAAGCAGGGCCTGATGCCGCAGCAAGGAATCTCATTTGCCGCACATTTTGGTGGATTGTGTGCAGGGTTACTACTGGGTGCGACGTCAAAGCATCATTATACCAGCGTTAATCGCCACTACTGATGGTCATATCAATCCGCTGATTTTGCTTGATCAGCGTCTGTTTGGTTTTACGGGTTTGGCTGGCAAACCCTCAAAAATAGCGGATCGTCGGTGGTAAGCGGTCGCCACTGGGTAGTATTTGTCACATACTCTCTTAAGCTCAGCTGGCGCTCTTTGGCTACGGGTATCCTATAGTCCGCGCGCGCAGGCGCACGGCAATCAATCACTTGTAGCATCTGTTGCACGCTCATGCGCCGTTCAAACAAATACAAATTGACCAAATACAAATCCTGATCTGTGCTGCGTGCACGGTTAGTGTCGATAGCCATAAAGCGGACGGTCTGCGGCTTAATATAAGACCAAGGCCGAAACCAAGCGGTATCTTCGATTTTTTTGATGACGGTGACGCCCTCTGGCAGTTGAGCAGCTTGCTGATCATACCAGCTGTATTCCTGATGAATCTGAAACGCAAAAATACCGATGGCAGCAAACAATGGTATCAACCACTTGGGTGCGCGTTTTCCTGCCAGTTTGCTCAAATGGGTGATAATCAGTGCCAGTCCAGCCATACCAAATCCAGCAGCGATGGTCGCAATAAACTCATAAATCATAAAACAAATCCTCGAAGCGGTGGGTCAATGTGTCAGTTGATTTACCAATTGAGCAGCGATGTCATAAAAAATCACCCACAAGCGGCTATGGCTCATGAGTGATGGCTATCTTAACGTATAGGAACCACGAACATTTTAGTGATCAACAGCACCGCCTGCACCGCGTGGATAGCGGACGCTCTCGACCAGCTCTTGGATTTCTCTTGGTGGCGCTTTCGTAGTGTATGAGAGACCAAAGGCCACGATGAAGTTAAGGATGGCACCGATTGCACCAAAGGATAGTGGTGAAATACCGAACAACCAATACTCAGCAGTATCTGGTAAGTTAGCCGTTCCAGCAACAAAGAACCAGCCTTTATAGACAAAGATATAAACCAAGGTGGTGATCAGACCGGTTAGCATACCAGCGATAGCGCCAATATTGTTGATGCGTTTTGAAAAAATACCCATCATCAATGCTGGGAATAGTGAGGCGCCAGCAATACCGAAGGCCAACGCCACAACCTGAGCGGCGAACCCTGGCGGATTCATACCAAGCCATGTGGCGATCACAATGGCTACACCCATTGAGATGCGGGCAGCAAGTAGCTCACCTTTATCCGTGATATTGGGGTTGAAGTGACCTTTGATCAAGTCATGACTGATGGCTGATGAGATGGCCAGTAGTAGACCTGCTGCGGTTGATAAGGCTGCTGCTAAACCACCTGCAGCAATCAGACCGATAACCCAAGGTGGTAACTGCGCGATTTCTGGGTTTGCAAGTACGAGGATATCATTATTCACATCCAGCTCGTTACCTGCCCAACCAGCATCTGCAAAGCGTCCGTTCAATTCCATATCGTGGGCCATACGCGCATTTTCTACCGCCGTTGTGGCTGCGCCCACATCACCCCCTTCTGTTTGAGCGTTGGTCAAGGCAAGCTCAGCGGCGCCCAGACCACTATCATTGTACATCTGAATGCGGCCATCGCCATTTAAGTCGTTGTATTTAATAAGACCTGTTTGTTCCCAAGTCTGCATCCAGTCTGGACGCTGATCATAAGGAAGAGCAGGCTCACTAACGCCTTGTGGATAGATGGTGTCAATGAGGTTTAAGCGTGCCATAGAGCCAACAGCAGGCGCGGTGAAATATAGCAGGGCGATAAATACCAAGGCCCAACCTGCTGACCAGCGTGCATCTGCAACTTTAGGTACAGTGAAAAAACGAATGATAACGTGGGGTAGACCGGCAGTACCAATCATCAGTGATAAAGTAAACAGCACCATGTTTAGCTTGTTTGGCACATCAGCAGTATAAGAGGCAAACCCTAAATCGGTGACAACTTGGTCTAATTTAGTTAATAACGGAAGACCTGACTCTGTATGTGTTGAGAACATACCAAACCCTGGAATAGGGTTGCCTGTGAGCTCAAGTGAGATAAATACAGCAGGAATAGTGTAAGCGATAATCAAGACCACATATTGCGCAACCTGCGTATAAGTAATCCCTTTCATACCACCAAGTACCGCGTAGAAGAACACCACAAAGGCGGCAATAATTAGGCCTGTGTTGTTTTCAACTTCCAAAAAGCGTGAGAAAGCAACGCCTGCACCCGTCATCTGCCCGATGACGTACGTGGTTGATGCGATAATCAAGCAAGCCACAGCCACCATGGCGGCGGTCTTAGAATAAAAACGATCGCCGATAAAATCTGGTACGGTAAATTTACCGAATTTGCGTAAGTATGGGGCAAGTAGCATGGCAAGCAAAACATAGCCGCCCGTCCAGCCCATCAAATAAGAAGACGCGCCGTAACCACCAGCAGCAAGTAGACCTGCCATCGAAATGAAAGAGGCGGCGCTCATCCAGTCAGCGCCAGTCGCCATGCCGTTTAGTACGGGGTGAACACCGCCGCCTGCCACATAAAACTCACTGGTGGAACCTGCACGTGCCCAAATTGCGATACCAAAATATAGTGCAAATGATAGACCTACAAAAATAATATTAATCGTAAATTGACTCATAGGGCTATTCCTCGTCTAGGCCATATTGTTTATCTAGCTTATTCATACGCCATGCATAGAAAAAAGTTAAGAGGATAAATATCGCAATTGACCCTTGCTGTGCAAACCAAAAGCCCAAATCTGTACCGCCCACGGCAATACCCGATAATAATGGTCGCAGTAAAATAGCAAAGCCATAAGAACATAGTGCCCAGACCACTAGGCAGCCTAAAATGAGACGGACATTGGCGCGCCAATAGCCGGTTGGATCGTTATGATTCTCCATAGGACAACTCCTTTTGTCTTACATCAAACAGGGTGAGTGGTTAGCTATGACCGCTTAATGATAGTTTGTACCCATACGTTGTTAAAAATTTCCAATCTAAATATAAAGGCCATTAACGGTATATAGGGTAGATACAAACCAAGCCATCAAATGGCCCATAAAACCAAATATTGAATAGTGTTTATTATATTTTTAGCGCACCTGAGATGACTAAAAAGTACTACATAGACAAATAGTGACAGGTCGTACATGATCATCGTTACGTGTAAGCGACGGCAGTTGACCAGTCAACACTTAGCGCTATTGCCATCATCACGAAAAAAGAGGGAATGGTGCCGAAGAGAGACAATCCGCTATCTTTTTTAACTCTTGTCTTCCTGACAAAAGGTAGTATGGCTCGTTCACATGGTGAGCATAGCACCATGATGGTTGTATTCGAACGTTGGTTGTTCATGATCCAAAAGTGTACGCTATCGTAGGGTTACACCGATACTACTGGTATCAACAATCTAAAACCCTATGGGAAATATATACAAAATTTTGGTAATTCACAATAGATATATTCAACTTACTTTTTGTAACAAAATACATATTATCGCAATCACTGGCTACCAAGCTGGTCATGTTTTAGTCACAGGAAATATTAAATACATGAACAGTTATACGTCAATTTTACTAATTCCACAACCCTTGTATTGATTTAAACCTCTAAAAGTTGCTACCAAATAGTGGCATTCGTCATTTCGGAAATGACCGTATAATTATGTTTATTCGAGTATAGCGACAATGAGTTATTGTATGCAAATTTTTACTACGATCATATTTTTGATTAATAAAGAAGTAATATCCTCCAATTTGTAAGATAAGAATTAATTTATATATATAGGGAAAACTGAAAATATTCTACAAAACTGTAAGTACAAAATGGTTTCATAGATTTTACGAGCCATAAAATAGGTAAGAAAAAGATATGAGCTGAGCGGAGTGGCACCGCTTCAGGTAGAACATGACCGTTCATCTTTAAGTGATGGTTTTATATACTTAAAAAAACCGCGCTGATGGTCAGCGCGGTTTTTTGATGGGTCAACAGTTTGCGGTTTAGGCTTTTGATCTTACATGTTTGGATAGTTGGGGCCGCCGCCGCCTTCTGGGGTTACCCAAGTAATGTTCTGTGATGGATCTTTGATGTCACAGGTTTTGCAATGTACACAGTTCTGCGCATTAATGACAAATTTAGCGCCTTCAGCATCTTTGACTACTTCATATACTCCCGCTGGGCAGTACAAGCGTGCAGGCTCCGCATATAATGGTAGGTTGATCGATACCGGCACAGTCGGGTCAGTCAGCTTCAAATGCGCTGGTTGATCCTCAGCGTGGTTGGTATTGGAGATAAATACTGATGACAATTTATCAAATACCAGTTTGCCATCAGCCTTGGGGTAGGTGGGCTGGTAGGCGTGAGCAGCGCGCTCTAGCTGATCATAGTCAAATAAATTGTCATGGATGGTCAGTGGCATTTTACCTTTTAGTATATTCTGTTCAAGGAAGTTAAACGCACCGCCCATCCATTGGCCCATACGGTGCATGGCAGGTGAGAAGTTACGGGCTTGGTAGTTGTCTTGATACAACCAAGACTCTTTATACATGGTGCTATACGCGACCACTTCATCATGCTGACGATCTGCTTGTAATGCTTTAAAAATCGCTTCGGCGGCAAGCATACCTGACTTCATTGAGGTGTGTGTGCCTTTGATTTTTGCTGGGTTTAAGAAGCCTGCATCGTCACCCACCAACACGCCGCCAGGGAATGTCAGTTTTGGCAAGGAGTTCAGTCCGCCTTTGGTCAATGCACGGGCGCCATAAGAGATGCGCTTACCACCTTCCAAAATATTACGAATGAGTGGATGTGTTTTTAAGCGCTGCATCTCATCAAAGGGCGACATATATGGATTGGAGTAAGACAAATCGATGACCATACCAAAGCTGACTTGGTTGTTTTCATCAAAATACAACCACCAGCCTCCAGATGAGCCTGTATCCGTCAGTGGCCAGCCCGAGCCATGCATTACTACACCTTGCTCATGCTTATCAGGCTCAACTTCCCACAGCTCTTTTAGACCGATAGCATAGTGCTGTGGATCAGCGTCTTTATCAAGACTAAAACGACTGATCAAGCGTTTGCCCAAATGACCGCGACAACCTTCTGCAAAAATAGTGTATTTGGCAAGCAGCTCATAACCGGGTTCAAAGCTGGGCTTGGCTTCACCGTCTGCAGCCACCCCCATGTCACCAGTTAAAATACCTTTGACTGAGCCATCATCATTGTAGAGGATGTCAGAAGCCGGAAAGCCTGGAAACATCATCACTTCAAGCTCTTCTGCTTGCTGTGCCAGCCAGCGTACTACATTGCCCAAAGAGACAATATAGTTGCCATCGTTGTGCATACTGGTCGGTACGATGGCGTCAGCAAGCTTGGTTGTTTTTGTAGCTGAGCCAAGCATATAGACGCGATCTTCCGTCGCTGGCACATTGAGCGGCGCGCCTTTTTCTTTCCAGTCTGGGATCAGCTCGTTGAGCGCCCGTGGCTCAATAACGGCCCCTGATAGAATATGAGCACCAAATTCAGAGCCTTTTTCAACCACACAGACCATGAACTCATCGTTACCTGCTTCAATAGCAAGCTGACGCAAACGAACTGCTGCTGACAAACCAGAAGGTCCACCACCAACAATCACCACATCAAACTCCATGGACTCACGTTCAATTTCAGGCGCGGCGTCGGCGACCACGGGGGTGGTGCTGGTGTCTGGGGTGCTGTCTGTGACTGGCGTTTGCTTGTCTAGTTCTTGCATACCTACTCCTAAAATATTGATGGCGTATCTGCGATGATCATATGGGTGGCGATAATAGCGTAACGCTGATGGGGTTACGTGATTTTAGCAATTTGATGTTTTGATAAAAATATGCCAAGTGCCAAAACGATTCAATAGATGTTGCTGTCTTGGCGTGAGCGTATTTGATGGTGTTTTGCCGTTCGTTATCTCGTTAGGTCAGTTGACCGACTGCCATATATTGGCTTTATCATATCAATATGATGCGAAAAAAGCAGAGAGAATAAATACCCGTGCGGCCACTGTTTTATCAAAAATGCGTTACTCATTATAAAAGAAAAGTCCTATAAACACGATACGACGGCCAGCGTATCGGTGTTAAGGTAGGGTTTGGCTGTGTTAAGTCATTAGGTGCACCCAATAATGGCACGACCTATGTCGCTTTATCATACCCGAAACCAAAATGAATAGTAATGCCAGATATTGCAAACGTTTACGAATAATAGGAGGAAGGTCATGAATAATACTACTGATAATCGCGCGGTAGCCGCCAACGGGGAGGCCGCTATGCTCGAAAATACAGAGAGCCATTTTATTGAATCATTGAGCCAATATCTTAAGGCAAACGCTGGCATACGAGAGGGACGCGCAATACCACCACTAGAAAACTGGCACCCAGAGCAGGCTGATGAGATGGATTTGGTTATCAAAGCCAATGGTGAGTGGTGGCATGAAGGTGTCAAGATGACTCGTCAGTCATTGGTTAGCTTGTTTGCCACTATATTGTGGAAAGAAGAGGTGGCAGGAGATACCCAGTATTATCTGAAAACCCCAGTACAAAAGCTGCGCATTCAGGTTGAAGATGTACCGCTGCTGATTAATGATGTGGGCATTGTCGAAGAGGCAGGCGTGCGCTGGCTAGAATTTACCACGACCACAGGTGATATCGTGCGCTTGGATGACGCACATTCGATAGTGCTGCGTGTCTATCAGGAGACTCATGCTGACGGGGAGCCGCAAGTACGGCCTTATATGTTGGTGCGTAATGGTCTGATGGCGCTGATTGGTCGTAATACATTTTATCATTTGATTGCAATTGGTGAGCTGAGCGAAGAAGGCGGGCAGACAGTGCTGAACCTACAAAGTGGTGGTCAGTCCTATCAGGTCTTGATGCCGCAAGACTGACGCTGTTCATCGTGATATCTTTGCCATGACAAAGATAAAAATAATGCTAAAATACATATTTTGGACATGAAGAGCACGATAGGCTGTCTTAGATGCTGCAAGCACACCTTACAAACTGTGCTATGATGCCAAAAAGGCACCTGAAGCAACATGCCCGACCAATGGTACGTAAATAATGAGTCTATCCGTTTTGCGCCCAGCGCCATCAGTATCACTGACGGTCATGCAGGCTAGTGCTTCAGATGCACAAGCGCCAATTGGTTTGTTTGATTCGGGGGTTGGCGGGCTGTCCATTTATCAGCATCTGGCCGCGCAACTGCCTGCTGAACAGTACATCTATTATGCCGATACCTTGCATGTGCCGTATGGTAGCCGTGATAGTGCTGAAATTGAAGCCTTAACCTTGATGGCGGTTGAGTGGCTATATCAGCAAGGCTGTAAGCTGATCGTCATTGCTTGTAATAGTGCGTCAGCCTATGCGCTGACAGCGGCGCGGATTACTTATCCACATATCCCAATTGTTGGTCTGGTTCCAGCACTCAAGCCTGCTGTGCTTGCCAGTCATACTGGTCATGTGGCGGTACTTGCGACCAAGGCCACTTTAAATGGAGTGTTACTTAACCAAGTGATCAGTGAGGTCGCAGAACCGCAGCAGACAACGGTAACCAAATATTTTGATCCTAACTTGGTGCCGTGGGTGGAAACTGGCATGCCAGAGACCTCAGAAACAGCAGCGCGACTGCGCCAGCAAGTCAGAGAGTTTGCTGATAGCGGTGTTGATTATTTGGTGCTTGGCTGTACGCATTATCCATTTTTTAAAGCGTTTTTGCGGCAGGAAATACAGCGCCAGCAGCTGACCATGCAGATAGTGGATTCAGGTCAAGCGATCGCAGCACGCGTGCGGCACTTACTCATTGAGCATAATCTGCTGGCAGAGGCGGTCTCTGCTGAACAAGCTTTGCCAACTGATGACAGTGACCATGAGCAAAAAAGTGCTAAGCCGCCCCTGATTTTTTATGCCAGCAAATACGATGCCGATCTGGGTGATCTGGTTCAACGCCTGTTAGGTTCTGAAATACGTATAACCCATGCGTAATGGTGGCGCTGGCCACGTTATCCATTGTTAACCGCAAATAATTCATAACATGCGCCATAATATCCATATTACTACTATGGTTATTTGGGGTAAAGTGCAGATAAGTGGCACTTATTTTTAAAGACTATGGTAGTCTAGGTGCCATAAAAATAAGATTTTTGTGCTCTATTTTATACGCTTATTCAAGTTGCAGAGGTTATTGTGCCCAACCGTCGCTATCATATCCATGTTATCTGTGCTGCAAACGATCAACAGCTATTGTTAGAAGAAATAGCTGTTTTTCTTCAGTCTCGGGCATTTTTGACATACGACGTTTCAAGCCGGCTACCAAAAGCAACGCTATATAGCCGTCAATGCATTGATGCATGCGACTATACCATGGTCATCGTTGGTGACAGCTATGGTATGACACATAAAACCGGTGTCAGTCAGATGCACTTAAGTTATTTGAGCGCCAAAGCCAAGCTCAAGCCAATGCTGGTTTTGATTAAAACCCAAAGTGATGATTTTGAGATCAGTCGCCAGCTGCAAGACTTTATGCGATTGGTCGAGCAGCAAGCCAATCGGGTGTACTACTACGACAATGATACCAACATTGAACAGCTGCTCACTTATGCCTATGACAGTATGGAGGATAAATATCCTTCCATGGGCTGGGTGCAGGCGGAGCAATCATCCTCTCCCACTGCCAGCAAACCGATCATCACCCCACGTTACTCTACTTCATCTGCTTATAGTAGTATTATCAGTAAGGGCATCGGTGATGAGCCTGCACCCCCTTCGTCTGTTGATACGGTCACAGAATCAATAGCACTCGATGAGCAGGTGAATATTGAATATACCGCTCAAGCTTATGAAGGAGGAAATTTAACTGACGTCACCATGATGCTTAGAGTCACGTGGTGCGATATCTTAGCAGCATTGGTTAAAATTCCTGCAGCTTTCTCACGATATGGTTTGCAAAATTGTATAAACAGCCTCATCACACCTCGCGCTGAAATCAACATCAAACGCTTAATGCCAAAAGTACATGCTGTCTCACGCTGTCAGATTTTATCGGATGACTTGGTCAAACTGCAGCGCTCAATGGTCAAAGCCAACTGGATCGAGTTAATGCCTTCAGGGTCACGAACTTCAAAAGAGCTGTGGAAGCTGACTTTTTATGCCAAAAAGCAGTTTAAAGACAGCCAAGAATGCGATGAGGTAGCCAGTAATAAGTCTGCAGCCAGTTAATATCAACGACCACACTGATTACCGTGATTGCGATCATTTATTCTCAATCGCACCAACCTGCGCGCTCAGACTACGTTCTGTAATACAAAATATACGCGTGTCTCCTTGTTAATCCTTTCAAAAGCCTAAATAATAAGAGCTACCAACAGGGTCTGACAATTATGGTCTGACAATGAAAGTCATGGTCACTGACATCCGTTGCCCGAATTTTGCGCGGATGTCATCAAAATAACAAGGGCACCTGCAATTGACATGTGCCAGATAAAAAACGAAGCAAGATTAAGGAGAGAACAATGAGCAATGCTAACCATGATGATCTCAATAGAGAGATCGATGAGCTATCAAAAACCATGCATGATGCTGACCAATTTCACACCTTAGAAGAGCAAGTTGCGGACATGAAGCGCCGCGGTATCGACCCAAGCAAGACCTACCGCGACTGGGATGATGAAGAAAAAGACGATTGGGGCGATGCCACATGGCAAGAAAATGGCAAATGGGAACCTAAAACTTCCGAAGACCTTGATGAAAAAGCACGTGAAAACTGGAATGGTGAAAACGGCAAACCAAATCCGCCGCCGTTTGTATAAAAATGGCACATGAGTAACCTACTTACGCTATAAAAGATGATGTATTAAAAAGGCCATACTATATGTAGTATGGCCTTTTTTTGTTCTGTCATCGTGATGACTTATGATCCGCCATCTATGCGGATCAAACGTGTGACTCCATTCGCATCAATCACGCGGCGGTAACGCACGTTAGGCTCAGCGCGACGTTCTGATGTTGGGGTGACTGATTGCTGCTCAATCAATTGGCCCATGCGATCGGCAGGTGCTGGGGTGAGCGGCTGCGGGCGCGTGGATTGACCGTAAGTGTTGCTATAGCCGTTATTGTAGGCATTGGCACGTACGGTATTATCGGTAACGATAGCACGGTAGAATTTCTGCCCTGCGCGGCCATCAGCGGGGAAGATGCCGCGACTGGTTTGATATTGCTGAATCGCCGTACGGGTGTTATCGCCGATGATGCCATCAACACCGCCAATATCATAGCCTGCATTCAGCAGCGCTTGCTGGATATCTTTAGCTTGCTGACGACTGATACCCGGATCGTCTGTTGGCCAAGCAGTGGCAAAGTCTGTTTTGCGACTGTCTTCGCGAGTGATCAGGTCTGATAGATGCGCGATGGCTAAGGCATAGTTTTCTGAAGCGTTATAAGAGTAGAAAGTATCAAAGTTTTTGCCCACCAAGAAAGCAGGACCATCGATACCAGCTGGCAGTAACAAACCCGCACGACTCAAGTCATAAGGTAGCGGGCTACCGTTAGCCAGCGTCAGGCCTTGATTGCGCCAATGGCTGATAGATTTTTTATCTTTACGGTTGGATGCCGCCCAAAATCCATCAGGCAGTTTGACTTCATAACCCCATGGCTCACCCGTGCGATAGCCGCGGTTGTCTAAAAAGTTTGCGGTAGAGGCGAGCGCATCGGGCACGCTATTGACGAGATCACGACGACCGTCACCATCGAAATCCACTGCCAGCTCTAAAAAGGTGCTGGGCATAAACTGCGTTTGCCCAAATGCGCCTGCCCATGAGCCGGTCATATCATTGGGGTTGATGTCGCCGTTTTGCACAATTTTGAGTGCATTGGCATATTCACCGCGAAAATAGCTCTGACGGCGGTCAAAACAAGACAAGGTGGCTAGTGACTCAAATAATGGTTTTTTGCCCAACGTTTGACCAAAGTTGGACTCAACGCCCCACACGCCAAGCACATGCTCCGCTTTGACGCCGTAGCGCGACTCGATTTGGCGCAAGGTATCTGCCCATTGACGCTTGGCACGGATACCATCCTCGACACGTTCTTTGTCCACCAGCGCTGATAAATAATCCCAGACGTCTTTTTGAAATTCTGGTTGATAGTTGAGAGATTGAATGACACTAGGTTCAGGCTGGCTTGGGCGATAGTTGTTAAAGGTATAGCTATTTACCCCGCGAAACTTACTTGAATTTTTGAGACCATCTAAACATTGCTGAAACTCACTGTTGGATAAATCTGGTGCTGGTGGACGCGCGGCTTGCGCTTGACTGAACACACTCAGGCCAATGGCGGCGCTCAGTAGCGAGAGGGTAGAGAGGGGAAACAAACGCATGACAGTATCCTATCGATAATAATAAAAGCAGCAGTAACGTGCGCGGCTAACACATTTAACAAACCTATAAAAGAGTAGCGAAAATAAGTATAAAACTAAAGACTTATCTGACCATCGTTAACATATTCGAACGTCTGGCAACGGCTGTGATGGATCACAAAGCGATCAAATAAAAGCCATGACCTATGGGTAAACGCGATCATCTAAAGGGTATCAGTTACCAGCAAAGCAATAGAACGCCAAAGCCAATCGTAGTCAAAAATAGAGCACAAAAAAACTCAGCGCTTATGGTCGAAGCGCTGAGCCAAATAAGGAGTCTATTGTCGATGCGGCATATTACGCCTGCATGTATTTGGTAAACTCTTTACGCAGTTTGGCAAGCTTTGGCGGTATCGCAAAGTTGCAATAAGCCTGTCCTGGGTTTTTGTTAAAGAAGTCTTGATGATAGTCTTCAGCAGGATAAAACTCGCTGGCAGGATGAATCTCAGTGACCACATCAATGCCCATATCGCGCAGCTTATTGATGGTGCGATCGACCGTTGGTTTTTGCGCGTCATCAGTATAATACACCACACTGCGGTACTGGCTGCCGACATCATTGCCTTGACGGTCTTTGGTGGTGGGGTCATGGGTGGCAAAGAAAATATCTAAAATCACTTCAAGTGGGATGATGTCAGCATCAAAATCGATTTTGATCACTTCCACATGGCCGCTGTTGCCGCTACAGACCGCTTGGTAATTGGCAGTTGCCGCTTCGCCGCCCATATAGCCTGAAACCACGCTATCCACGCCTTTTAATGACAAAAATACCGATTCGGTGCACCAAAAACAGCCACCGCCTAAAATAATGGTTTGCATAATTTGTCCTATTATTATGAATTGTGAGCAAGATGACGGGAGAAATATTCGCCGTCACAGCATGCATTTAGCTTAGCAGGCAGCTTAGGGGCGCTAAGTAACAAACGGTAATGTTATAATGGGCTTTTGCTACGTGTGGTATGACTGCAGCGCTGATAAAAACGGTGCGGTTTGCCCATCTTTTATTTGAATAATGAGTGTGACCATGAGCCAGCCGACGCCCGACACTGCCCCAACCATCCAGCATGATACGCTATTTACCACGCCACTGGACAAAGCGGCGCGTTTTTCCTTTGATGAGCAGGTGGTGTCGTGTTTTCCTGATATGATTCGCCGTAGCGTGCCGGGGTACGGTCAGGTATTGGCGATGTTGCCCCTCTTTGCGCGTCGTCATTGCAAGTATCGCCAGCAAAAAGGCAGCGGTCAGCGTGTCAGCCGTATTTATGATTTGGGCTGCTCATTGGGCGCTGCCAGTATGACGCTGGCAGGTGAGTTTGACCCGCAAGATTTGCAAATCAAAGCGATTGATATCTCACCTGCGATGACGACCGAAGCCACGACGTTATTGAGTGACAATTATCCTGAGCACGATATCGAAGTCATTACCGCAGACATTCGTGATATTGAGCTTGAGTCCTGCGATATGGTGATTTTAAATTTAACGCTACAGTTTTTGCCAGCAGCCGATAGAGTCGCAGTGTTAGAGAAAATATATGCGGCGCTGAGTGAAGGCGGCATACTGGTATTGACCGAAAAAACCCATGCCTTTGATGAGCAGTATGATGCGTGGTTGATTGAGCGTTATTACGATTTTAAACGTGCCAATGGCTATAGCGAGATGGAAATCAGTGGCAAACGTAATGCACTAGAAAATGTGCTGATTACCGATACGTTAGATGAGCATCATGCGCGGTTGAGCGATGTTGGCTTTAAACGTCATCTGACATGGTTTCAGTTTTTAAACTTTGTCTCTATTGTGGCGTTTAAATAGGGTTACTCAAAGTCAATAGGGTGTTGTTATGACTCCATCTATAGCTGAAAGACAGATTTATCAAGTACTAACTAAACAAACAAGCATACGGTCATTTGAGCTATGGCTATATGAAGATAATGTATTAGAGTCTAGCAACCCTGATTTGTATCTTGAGCTGATTTCATTTGATTATAGTTCTGAAGATGGATTTTATGATAGTTTTGCGAAATACGTCCCTTTCCATAAATTTGAAGCCGACCGAATAAAAGAATATCTATACTCAATTATTGATAGAGGTAAAAATTGTAGTAATGCGATTTGGACGATGTATGAGCTATATTGTCAGGGTTATGGATTTCTTCAAAAGTTAGGCTTAATTTATGGTTTATGC
>NZ_JBHNYR010000031.1:0-17314 GCF_054960615.1 Psychrobacter sp. PSi21 | reverse complement strand
CTAGGTCGTAACGCATAAAAATACCCCATAAGTTGTGTCCAACTTATGGGGTTCAGTTCATGACGTGCCCTTTTTTATGTTTATCACACCATGCTCAGCGCGCTGATTATTGTAGACTCCATGCGGTATCACTGCCGCATGACGCGACTTTATTTTATTTGTTTAGTCGGCTGAAGACATGATGATTCAGTTGGCCTGATCGGCTTGGCTGATATCAACTTCTATAATGGGATTTTGTAGCTCTATTTGACGCTTGAGTTGGCGCAGCTGTTCAAGTTCATCTAACAGCTCGATAATCAGTCCAATGGCTGGCACGCTGGCGTCAAAGTCACGGCTTAAGCGTGAGGCGCGGCGTACGGTGCTCAGCTGATAACCACTAAACTGTTCGCGCTCAGGCACATCATATTCGATGATATTTTCTTCAATCAGCGCGATGACCCATTGGCGCTCTTGGCCGCAGGCAGATACCAGTTCATCTAAGCTCATGATGATGTCGGTGAGTTCAGGCGAGTGCTTCATCTCTCTTATCCTCGTTTTATTTTTATTCATTAACGACTGATAGTCACATCAGTGAATGCTTGTTTGAGTGCTTCATAGGCCTGCACCGTTTGCGCGCTACTGACCTCAGGGTTAACGATATTTAAGGTCAAATACAAATCGCCCGGCGTTTTTGCAGGAATGCCTTTGCCTTTTAGACGCAAATTGCTGCCTGACTTGCTATTTTTGGGAATGGTGACCCCAAGTGTGCCAGCTGGCGTGCTGATATTGACCTTATCGCCCAATGCCGCTTCCCACGGAGTAATGTTGATGGTTTGATAAACATTGGCCCCTTCGAGTCGAATGTTTGGCGCGTGATTGATTTTTACCTTTAAAAATAGATCGCCGTTTTTACCATTGCCTGTTCCTGCGGCGCCTTGACCACTTAAGCGAATTTGCTTGCCATCCGTGATGCCTTTTGGAATCTTGATCTTTAAGGTTTTGTTGTCATAGCTGACGCTACCATTTGGCTGACGTACAGGGACGTTGAGCTTAATGCTATAGTCATCACCTTCATAAACCGACGCCAAATCAACGTTAATCTCAGCATGCTGGTCTTGTCCTTGATGGTCTTGGCTGCCAAAACCGCCACCAAATTGATCGAAACCGCCTTGCTGCTCCTGTCCACCCGCCTGACCGCGCGCGCCGCGACCAAATGCGGAAAAAATATCATCAAAACGAAAACCGCCACCGCCGAAGGCAGCGCCATCGCCAAACTGATCTTTCATATCCTCCCAGCGAAAGCCGCTCTGTTGGCCGCCGCCTTGACCTGCAAATCCGCCTTGCTGGGCAAAGGGGTTATCGAGCATGGCATCATACTCAGCGCGCTTTTCAGGCTCTCTTAGGGTTTCGTAAGCGTTATTGATTTCGGCAATTTTATTGTCCGCATCTGGATCATCACTGACATCAGGATGATATTTGCGTACCAGCTTACGGTATTTTTTTTTGATATCCGCATCGGACGCGTCTTTACTCACGCCTAGGATGTCATAGTAATTTTTTTCTGCCATGTTCTTTGTCCTTAAGCTAACGTCTAGGTGTCCTGTCACATTCTTACGAGTATCATTTGCCGTCGATCAGCCTGCTTGCTGCTGATATAACGTGATACAGATATGCAGGTGGTTTTATTATTTAAAAGCTCATATTACTCAAAAGCGATGATGTCAAAAGCATTAAAACTTATCCTAGCAGCCGCGCGCGACTTTTAACAGCGACTATCATACAAGCTTATACAAAGACACCAAACAACGACACCAAAGCGTGCCAAACCATTCATGGAGGTACATGACTACTGTCTCTACACCATAAAAAAAGGGCAAACACATGGTGCTTGCCCTTTTTTGATTGGTCTGTTGAGATGGCAGGAGCGGTTTGATCCGCCGTCATTTGCGCTACCAATAATGATGCCATGCAGCACGAGTGGTGACACCATCTGCATCATCAGTGCCACGCCCATGTGTCACGATAATTCTGGCATCATTATTCTTAGACAACTGCTGGCGTAAGGTCAGCTCAGTCAGCTTGGCCGACGCATGCGCCTCGCGTTTGATGACCTGATAAGACAGCTGGGCAGCGCGGCCTTGGTGCTTGAGGCGCATACCAAGCTCAAGCCCCACATCCAGATGTTTATCTTGATCATGTACGGCAGCATTGACCATACCGTAGCCAAGCATTTGAGCGCCAAATTTCATACCAGCGCCAATGCCAGCTTGTGCATAAGGGCGATGGTGTTCACCTGTAAACATATCGGTTCTGGCGCCCGTTTTTAGCTGCCATGACAGCTTAGGTTCATCCTTTAAGGGCTGCGCTAAATCCTCTATTTGCTGCATATCCAAAAACACAAAATCGGTCAGCGATGTTTTATCATTGGCGCGGTCATATCCCAATGTCAGCTGTACCGCTTCAAAACGCTTATCGATATCAGTATGGGTATTTAGTGGGTCTTTCACAAACAATGAGAGGCCTATTTCTGCATTATCATCAGATAAGGTAACTTTGGTTTGCGTGGTCTTGTTGCTCAGTGCAGGCGATACTTTTTCAGGTACTGATAATGATGCCAAAGTATCATCAGCAGGCAGCATAAATCGCTGACTTAATAGTGCTTTTTTTATCGCTTGATGCTCAGATGTATCGTTTTGCGATATTTTATAATTGCGATGTAAAATCAAAAAGTCAGTGGCAAGCGATCGCTCTTTTATCGTTAAATCTGCCAGTGCAGCCGTATCTTCAGTATCAATAAACGTGTTAACGGCTGTTTGTATCCTTTTGGACAGTTGCACAAATTTTGCGCGCAGCTGCGTTTGCTCAGCGGGCAAATAACGAACGGACTCAATCAGCGGTGTATCACCGTCTTTATACTCTAGTAGCTGATCAAACACATAATCTGGAGCATACCATGCGCCAATACGATCCGTGGTTTTGATATCACTGATCAGCTCTAGTATCTCGCCTGAACGATAACCACAATTTTGCTTGATAAAATAATAATCAAACCGTGCTGATTTGGCTTCATATAAATGGTAATTGAGCAGCTGGGTTTCAAAGGCACCAAGATTCAACACGTATTCCCACATGTCTCTTTGTTCATTTTTAGAATATACCGCATCTTGTTTAAAAAATTCTGTCTCCGAGAATCCTGCGTCATAAAAGCCAAACAGGCCTTTTACTGCATACATCACACCGTTATCATTTTCTGGAATGCGTGCGCCAAAGTTATACGTGTCATTGAGCAGATCTTCACTGGATAAGGTTTTCTCGGCTTTATCTGTCGCGGCACCTGTTTTGACCAGTACATGGCCAAATGAGGAAGCAGGATTTTTTAAATAGCTGCTGACCAGAATCAGACTGATTTTTTGGTTGGCATCGGGCAGTTGGGCACAGGGTTGTAGGTTAATGGTCAACTCTGGTAATTGATGACTGAGCCACAGGTACCGAGCAGGATATCGACAGACTGTCTTTTTGTCACTGGCCGCAGCGAGGGTTGCCAAAAGCTCATCGTATGGACTAAAGGGCGCAGTAGACTGAGCCTTGGGGCGGGTCAAATAAAAGTTTGCAGAAATGACTTCGGCTTTGTTGTTTTTGTAAAAAATCAGGTGTTGCCACTGTGGATGCGCCGCCAGCGTCTGTAGCTGATCACTGCTGATATTTGGGATTTTGGACTGGGAGGACACTGTATCTACAGGTGATAGCGTCGCCAAATCATCCGTTATTTCTGGTGACTTTTCTGATATTTTATCGGTGCTTTGTCCGATGAGAGTATGTTCATCCTCGATCTGTCCAATCAGCGGCGCAGCTGTTTGAGCCGCGACTGCCTGCCCAGCAAAAATACTCAGATACGTTGCCCATAAAACTATCTTTTGCATTGTTGTCGACTACCATAACTGTATGAGCAATAAAAAACACGTAAGCGCTAGGTTTACGTGTTTTTATGATGGTATGGTCAAATAGACCATTAGACTGAGCTATAAATTAGATAGCGCAGCTGCTTGCAACGATGCCATATAGCGCTTCAGCATTTTGATCTTGAGTCGCTACGCGGTATGCTGAAGTTTGTGCGTATTTGCCATATTGTGCACGAATGTTAGCAACTGAATCACAGTTGGCAACGTTTTGTAGTGCAGACAAATGAGCGCCTTGGCCTGAAGCAAGGTCTTTTTCAACACTTGGGAATGCTTCTTTGATCAAGACAGCCGCTTGTACGTTGCCACCTTGGCAAGTATCAGGAGACATTGAGTCAGAAGTTGCTGCTGTTGTACCCAAATCCCATGTTACGTTAGAGATGATGGCCAAAATGGGGCTTGAGTTACCGAATAATGCGCCACCAATACCACATTCTTTGTAGATTTGCTCAATAGTACGGCCAGTGTCAGCAGTTTTGAAGTTTGAACCTAAGTCAGCGTTAGCAACACTAAGTGGCATCATAGCAGCAACAACTGAAGCGATTGCAATTTTCTTAAACATAAAATTTCCTTAAATGGTGACATCACCGTAAATGGCTTTTTGATTTAAATCATCATTAATGACAATAGCAAAAAGCAGTTTTTATAAAACAATGTTCGATCTTAAGGCGTATTTTACAAAATAGTAAGAATATAGCAAGCTTTTTTATATAAATTTTAATATAGATTCAAACACATACCATCAGTAGCCAGTGAAGAAAATCATAGTGCCCATTTTAACATAACCCTTGCCACCACCAAGTCATGATGACATGGACAAATGATCACTGTAACAATCCAGCCACCATCTTCACAAGCGTGGTCATGGCCAAAAGTAAGGTCTCCTCTTTTCGTTATGCTGCTGCAATTGGGTTTGCTCGTCGAGTAGCGCCAGTAAGTCGGCTTTGCGTGAGTCTTTAGTGAGCGTTTGGCGTTTATCAACATCACAACATCTTTGAGGCGCATTAAAATAATAGGACAAATGTAAGTGCATACCCTAGCCAAGGATAATACTGACAGGACTGATATATTTATATAAAATATTGATTTTAATAGTTTTTTACAGTATCGTAAGAATACAATAAGCTTATCCTTGTAACATATCCCGCCTATTTATACTCATTGTATCTATCCTATAGACAACATCACCTGTCTATTTTCCTTATCTTAAAAGGTATTGAATGTCTTATTTTACTAAGTCTCTCGCGATCACATTATCGTTATTATTAAGTACCAGCGTTTTGGCAGGTAATACCAGCTATTATGGCAGTAAGTTTCATGGGAAACGTACGGCTAGTGGTGCCATCTTTAATATGCATGCGTTGACCGCAGCGCACAAAACGTTGCCGTTTGGCACTAAGGTTAAAGTCACCAACAAAAAGACTAAGCAGAGTGTTGTGGTAAAAATCACAGACAGAGGCCCTTATGCTCATGGCCGCGTGCTGGATTTATCAAAAGCAGCTGCGAGTAAAATCAATTGTCAATTGTGTACCACGACAATGAAAGTACTCTCTTATGGCGATGGCAAATATCGTAGACAATAAAACTGTAGAAAATAAAGTAACAAAGTCAAACAACAACAAAGTCAAACAACAAAAAGGGAAGGCTCAATGCCTCCCCTTTTTTTAATGACTGATGTTAATGACTGATTGCTGCACTAAAACATACCATGACCACGCCAGACTTGCTGCATAGCCTCAATCATTCAAACCCAGCCTCCATCTCCTCAAGCGTAGTCATGGCCATCAATAGCGTCTCTTCTTTTTCACTGTGCTGCTGCTGCAACTGGGTCTGCTCATCAAGTAGCACCAGCAAGTCGGCTTTGCGCGATTCGTCATACAATGCAGTATCCGCAAGTTTGACTTCAAGAGTGGCGAGCTTCTCATCCAATTTTGCAAGGGCTTTTTCGGTGTTTTCAATGTCGCGGCGAATGGGCGCAGTCAGCTTGCGCTGCTCAGCGGCCAATTTGCGCTGTGCATCTTTGCTCAAAGGTGGGTTGCTGGTGTTGTTGGTCGAGGCCGTATTTTGATTTGCGCTTGGCGCTACCGTATTAGCGATGGCGCTGGTTTCACGTGAAACAGATGTGGACGGCATGTTTTTTGCCGCAGCTTTACTTTGTTTGGGCTTTTTATCTGCTGCTTTATCTTGGCTGTTGGCTTGTTTGCGCTTTTCTGCCAGCCATTTGCCATAATCGCTGATATCGCCATCAAACTCATCGATTTGTCCATCATGTACCAAGTATAATTCGTCACACACATTGGCAATCAGTTCACGATCATGCGAAACCAACACCACCGCACCATCAAAGCCTTGTAGCGCTAGCGTTAGCGCTTGACGCATTTGTAAGTCCAAATGGTTGGTTGGCTCATCAAGTACCAATACGTTTGGACGCTGCCACACGATCAATGCCAACGTTAAGCGCGCTCGCTCGCCGCCAGAAAACAGCTGGCTTGGGGTATCAATACGCTCACCGCGAAAGTCAAAACTGCCCAAAAATGAACGCAGCTGCGCATCAGAGGTTTTACCTGCTAGGCGGCGCATCATCTGTAGCGGCGTGGCGGCAGCATCGAGGCTGTCCATTTGATGCTGGTTAAAGTAGCCCAGCTTTAGGGTATCAGAGACGCGGTACTTACCTGATAGCACGCCCAGCTCACCAACCAAGGCTTTGATCAGTGTTGATTTACCCGCGCCATTCATACCGAGTAGACCAAGGCGCGTATCAGGCGTCACTTGCACATTGGCATCGTGCAATAGCGGCGTATCACTATAGCCAATATCGGCATGCGTCAGCTCGATCAAAGGTGAGCTCATGTGCGTGGGCTCATAAAACTGAAAAGAAAACGGATTTTCTGCCATCATCGGTGACAGCTCACTCATTCGCTCAAGCTGCTTGATGCGGCTTTGAGCCTGCTTGGCTTTGCTGGCCTTGGCACGAAAACGGCGGATAAAATCATCCAAATGAGCCTTTGTCTCTTCTTGTTTTTCAAATGCTTGTTGCTGCTGCGCCAAGCGCTCACTGCGGGTGCGGATAAACTGCTGGTAGTTGCCCGTGTATAAGGTAATTTTCTGCTGCTCAACGTGCAAAATATGACCAACGGTGGCATCCAAAAAGGCCTGATCGTGCGAGATGACAATCACTAAGCCCTCAAATTGATTGATCCACGTTTCAAGCCACAAGATGGCGTCCAAATCCAAATGGTTGGTCGGCTCATCAAGCAACAGCAGATCCGCACGGCTCATTAGGGTTTTGGCCAGATTCAAACGCATGCGCCAGCCACCAGAAAAACCAGACACAGGCAGCTCATGCTGTGCAGTGGTAAAGCCGAGACCTGCCATGATCTGCGCCGCTTTAGTAGGCGTACGGTAGCCATCGATCTCATCAAAGCGCTGATGCAGTGTACCAATTTGCTCATCACTGACGGTACTTAGATCACTCAGCGCTTCGTTGATCTCATACCATTCTTCATCACCACTTAACACATAGTCAATTGCCGATTGAGCGCTGGCACCCACTTCCTGTGCCATATGGGCGACCTGCCAGCTGTCAGGGATGCTCACTTCACCACGATCAACCGTCACCTCGGTGTCTCCTGTGCCCATGTGGGTCAGTAACAAAGCAAACAAGGTGGATTTACCAGTCCCGTTGTTGCCGGTTAAACCAATCTTTTGGCCAGGATGCAACTGAAAACTGGCGTCAGCAAACAGCTCACGGCCATCACGGCGGACACCAACGTCTTTAAATTCGATCATAATGGTCTGTTATCTCAAGGTTTTGTAACATGTATGGGGTATCACCGTGCCACTTTGGAGTGATGGGCAACGCGCGGCGCAACTGCGGGCTATTATTTCAAACGCCTACCCGATAGGCAAACGATTAAACAAGTATTTCACCCTGTCCTTATGATGCCGACTGATCTGGCATTTTTGTGAATAACGCTATCGCTGTCTGCCTTGACAAATCGCTACCCGCCCCTATTATGATATACTGCCAAAACACGAATGATATCAGGCAGATTGCAGCCTGCTTGTACGCAGCGCATACCCCGTCGTATGCAGCCATGATACGCTGCTACCCGCATCGCTGTACCCATCACCGCACGCGGCGCGACCGCATCTGATGCCCGCACCCCACTCACATGGCCCGCCGTCGTACGGTCAGCGCACATGATTTTAGCCACTGAGGTAGATATGAACGAATCAGCCAACCAATACAACCCAAGCCAGCCTGTAGACCCAACGGTACTGAGTCTCACCGATAGCGCGGCCCAAAAGGTACGCCGCCTGCGTGAAGAAGAAGGCGACAGCAATCTGATGCTGCGTGTTTATGTCACAGGCGGCGGATGTTCGGGCTTTTCTTATGGGTTTAACTTTGCTAATGACTTAAATGACGACGATGCCAATTTTGATAATGGCGACGTCACCTTGGTTGTGGACGCGCTCAGCTATCAGTATTTGCAAGGCTCAACGGTTGACTATACCGAAGGACTCGAAGGCGCACGCTTTGTGGTACAAAACCCCAATGCCACCACCACCTGCGGTTGCGGCTCGTCGTTTTCTATTTAAGAGCAGAAAAGGCTGGTTAACAATCAACCAGATACCTGTGACAACGCCATATCCGACTGATAAGACCCGCCTTAGTATACAATTGTATACTAAGGCGGGTTTTTTATGCCAGCCAGACCCAATAAGATACAGCTAATCGAATAACGGTTGTATTATTATACCGTTCTGATTAAATGGTATTGGCTACCAGATAGTGATTGTCATCAACATTGACTGGCATTATTTTGCCCTCAAACTCGGTATGGTCGCTATACATAATAGTCAACAAAGATGATGTATTATGTGAGTGTCAGCTGCTAGGTTTTGCTTTTGACTGATTGTGACTGGCGCTTGCTTAAGCCCTATATTTTTGCGTTGTTTTCAGTAGACGTGACTACGCTGATTGACAGCGTTCCAATATTTTATGAAGTTTTACGAAGTGGGCTGGCAGTTACCTATAAAACGATACTAAATAACCAAAAAGGAAGAATATTATGGCTAAGTTAACTCTCGATCCGTTAAACGAAATTGATGGCTTTGTCGCTGCCGCATTGGTAGATAGCGAATCAGGTCTTGCATTGGCAACGGTCGGTACTGGTATCGATCTTGAGCTTGCTGCTGCGGGTAACACTGAAGTCCTACGTTCTAAACGTAGAGTGGCAGACGCGCTAGGGCTTGATGAAAATATCGAAGACATCTTGATCACCTTGAACAAGCAATACCACTTGCTACGCCCACTGGTGCGTAACAGCGACTTATTCTTGTACTTGGTACTTGACCGTCAAAAGTCAAACCTTGCTATGGCGCGCCATAACTTGAAAAGCTTCGAAACTGAACTCGACTTCTCATAAGGTTTGCTGCCATCATTATGCAGCTTGCGTCCTACCCTCAATGGACACAAGCCAACAAAAGCACCTGTTGATATGGCAGGTGCTTTTTTTTTGCGTGACGCTTTTGGCTGATTTTAACCATCGCCTTATACAGCGCATCAGCCTCGTCATACCGTTAAGCCACGCTTAAGCAAAGGTTACTCAATTTGTAATCTTACGTGGTTTTTAACCGTACTTTGGGCTAAACTGACGTGATTATCGACCCCGCTTATGAGTAAATGCCAGCAGGCCGTTACTCCGCCATAATGCATAACAATAGATGAATATTATGAGTAATTTTGCAAGTGATTCTGCCGCCTTTACCATTCCAAACTGGCTGGAGAGTCAGCACTTAACCGGAATGCTGCGTGGTATTGAAAAAGAAGGCCTACGTGTCAGACCCGATGGCTACTTGGCACAGACCCCGCATCCGGCAAAACTTGGTTCAAAATTAACCCACCCGTTTATCACCACCGACTACTCTGAAAGTTTGCTTGAGCTGATTACAGAGCCCAAAAGTACACCCAAAGACACGCTCGCCATGCTGCGCCAACTGCACATGTTGGTCTATCAAGCGCTACCTGAAGATGAGCTGATGTGGCCGCTGTCCATGCCGTGTATGCTCTCTTCAAACGATGCGGACATTCCGCTTGCCGATTATGGCAGCTCCAATACTGGCAAGCTTAAAACCTTATACCGCAGTGGTTTGGGCATTCGTTATGGCCGCCGCATGCAGACCATTGCAGGCTTGCACTATAACCTATCCTTTGGTGATGACTTATTTGCCACTTGGCAAGCGCAGTCATCAGACGATAGCACTGAGTCACTGTCCGACTTTAAAAATGCCAAATATTTAGGGCTGATTCGTAACTTCAAACGCCTCACCAGCTTGGTGCTGTATTTATTGGGTGCAAGCCCAAGCGTCTGTCCTTGCTTTATCGCTGGGCGCGAGCATGACTTGCTGCTGATGAATGGCTCAACCTATTATAAGCCTGCTGCCACCAGTCTGCGTATGGGTAAGCTTGGCTATACCAATAGCGTCCAAGAGCATTTGGACATTCGCTACAATCATCTGCCTGAATATGTTGATGGTCTGCGCCGCGCCATCCAGACACCGCATGATGGCTTTAAAGATTTGGGGCTTAGCGATAGCGAGGGCAACCCTGTCCAAATCAACGATCATATTCTACAGATTGAAAACGAATACTACAGCCCCATTCGTCCCAAACAAATTGCCATGCGCGGTGAAACGCCTACCGAAGCATTAGAGCGCCGCGGTATTGCTTACGTTGAGTTTCGCGCCATCGACTTGGACCCTTATAGTGACGTGGGCATTCGCCTATCTAGTGCCTGCTTCTTAGAAGTTATGGCGCTGTATTGCCTACTCAATGACTCTCCAGACCTATTGCCTGATGAAGAAGAAGAGCTGGCCATCAATCTTGAGCGTGTGGTCAACGACGGCCGCCGCGAAGGCTTGCATATTTTAAATAATGGCGAAGAACAGCCCCTCGAAGCATGGATGCTCAAGCACTTAAACAATATGTGCCCGCTGGCAGCGCTACTCGACGCCCATCATGGCGGCAACGAATACCGTACGGCAGTGGCATTGATGCAAGGCAAAGCAGGTCACGCTGAGTCCACCATCTCTGCACAAGTGATGGAAGACAGCGAACGCTTGGGCAGTATGTGGAAGCTGGGTCTGACCCTTGCCCAGCAGCACCGCAAATTGCTCTTAGAGCAAACGTTGAGTCCAAACACGCAGGCCAAATACGAAGTACTGGCAGAAAAATCGACCTTGCAACAAGATGAGATCGAAGCCAGTGAAACACAAGATTTTGACGACTTTTTGCAGCAGTATCGCTAATAGCGATGGTCAATATGAATGGTTAATATGATCAGCAGCACATTCCCTATGTTTATACGAGTATCCCCTTGATGTCACGTCTCACTTATCGCCATTTGCAAATGATTTTGGTACTCATGACCATCGTTGGTATGAGCTTCGCACTGTTATTCTTACAGCGACATTTGGGGTTAAGCCCTTGTCCATTATGTATTTTTCAGCGTATTGGTTTGATGCTTATGGGTGGTTTTGCAGCTGCGGCGGCGCTGATCAATCCCAAATCCAAAGCCGTACGGTTGGTACTCTGGTTTGGTAGCGTCGCAGGTATTGGCTGGGCGACTTTCGTGGCGGGACGTCATGTGTGGCTGCAGCACCTACCGCCCGATCAAGTACCGTCTTGCGGCCCTGGTTTGGATTATTGGCTCGATGCCCTACCTATGCAGCAAGTGGTACATGAGGTGTTGGCAGGCTCAGGCGAATGTGCCGTGGTCGATTGGCAGTTTTTAGGATTGAGTATTCCTGAGCAGTCCCTTATTTTCTTTAGTGTGTTACTGCTGATTCATGTAATGATTTTGTTACGCATTTTACGTCCAGCAGCATGACAATGAGGGCCGTCATCAATATTTATGATGACTGTTCAGAGTGTCTTAGTGATTGACATACGATACTGATTGCCCATGTAGCAGTGGCTTCCCCACATAATTTGCCCGATATCATGATTGATATTGGGCTTTTTTATAGCCGAATGATGTTTTTTAGTCGACAATGTTCTGTACGAGATTGATACCTTTCTCTAAAAGCAATAACAAAAAGTTCACATAGTCATATTGTCGGTTTGTTATCGTATAGCGGCTTACCTTGTTTGCCTGTTTTCAACCGATAGATGCTGAATGCGATAGATGCTGAATGTTGCTCAAATGAAATTGAGCAGGTGACTGTTTTTATGATAACTGTTTTGAACAATACCCATGGCGATTTTTTTAATTGTCCTTGTTTGCTATTGCTCAAAAAAGCTGACAACCCGTTGGTACGATAATGACATATCTTGCGCCTCGATCTTTGCCGCCTTCAGCGCCTATAAAAAATTGCCTGCGCCTTTTGTTGCCGCTGCCTTTGTGCGCCTTACTCATCGGTTGCGACAGTCAATCAGCCAATGCACCTTTTTTATTTGAGCAAACCTCGGCGCAGACCCAAGACGAAGATGAGGACAATACCTCAGCCAATAAAGCCGATATTGAGGCCACGGAGTCAGATGCAGCAGCAGTGGTGGCGGACGATGTCGATTACGGTGATGAAGGAGAATCACTACTGGCTATCGCGCAGACTGACGACCAAGACCATGCACAACCTGTACCGATGATTGCTGAGCCAGATGACCAAAGCTCACTACAAGCCACGTTAATAGGAGATTATATGGGTATGGTGCCGTGTGATTTCTGTGACTCTATCGAAGTAACCCTCAATCTGTTTGCCGATGGTTCAGTTGAAAAGACCAGTATCTATAACAAGACCCAAATGCAGCAAGCACCCTCATTAGAATCGGGTATCTACCGTCAAGACGATCGTATCATCACCATCGTTTATGAAGATCAGCACATCGAAAGCTATCATATTAATGCCAACCACCTAGTGATGATTGATGACAACGATGTTCCAAACAGTGATTATACGCTTGCTCGCAAATAATCTGACTTGCACCGATATCGTTACCCTGTACGATATATAACGTGCGGTTATCTGATAACCAATACCCTAACAACGCCGATTATTCAGGCGTTTTTTATTGGTTATCCTTCGGCCTTTACTCTACAATAAGCGCAATATTTTTTGCTTCAACCCTACTCTTATTTGGCTGGGAACCTCTATGCATATTCATATTCTTGGTATTTGTGGCACTTTTATGGGGTCGCTGGCACTACTGGCACGGGCACTTGGCCATCAGGTGACTGGCTCAGATGCCAACGTCTATCCACCCATGTCGACCCAGCTTGAGCAAGCTGATGTGACCATTGAGCAAGGCTACCTTATCGAACACTTGCAGCCTGCACCTGATTTGGTGGTAGTGGGCAATGCGATGAAGCGCGGTATGGTGGTGGTCGAATATATGCTGGATGAAGGCATGCGCTACACCTCAGGGCCGCAGTTTTTGTCTGAGCAAGTATTGCAGTCGCGTCATGTATTGGCGGTGGCAGGAACACATGGTAAAACCACCACCACAACCATGCTGGCTTGGATATTACATTATGCAGGCATTGATGCAGGGTTTTTGATCGGCGGTGTGCCGCTAGTTAATACAGCGGATGAGCATCTACAGCGAGTGTTTGCACACAGTAGCTATTTGGGCAATGCAGGTACGACGAATACAGATGGCTATTTTGTCATTGAAGCCGATGAGTATGATTCTGCATTTTTTGATAAGCGTTCAAAATTCGTTCATTATCGCCCGCGTACGGCTATCTTGAATAATCTAGAATTTGATCATGCGGATATTTTTGCGGATCTGGATGCCATCCAAACTCAGTTCCATCATATGGTGCGTATGATTCCAAGCACTGGCAAAATCATCATGCCTGCTGCAACGATTAGCTTAGAGGAGACCTTAGCCAAAGGCGTGTGGACGCCTGTTTGGCGCACTACCGTCACCCAGACACAAACAGCGCCAGCGGATGAAAGCGATTGGCAAGCCGAGTTGATCAATGAGGATGGCAGTCAATTTCGCATTCACTATCCAGAAGACGCTGAGGCCACTGCCGTGGTCGATTGGGCGATGAGCGGCATACACAATGTCAATAATGCCTTGGTCGCTGTGGCCGCAGCTTTTGATGTGGGCGTCAGCGTACCCACTGCCTGCGCCGCGTTGTCTGCCTTTGCGGGGATTAAGCGCCGCATGGAGCTGATCGGTGACATCAATGATATTTTGGTGTTTGATGACTTTGCCCATCATCCCACCGCCATCGCCACCACACTGGATGGTGCCAAAAAAAAACTGGCTGGCAGACGCTTGTGGGCGATTATTGAGCCGCGCAGTAATACCATGAAAATGGGTATTCACCAAGATAGCCTAGCCCAGTCGGCGATGCTGGCAGATCATACGCTATGGTATGAGCCTGCAGGACTTGAATGGGGACTCAAAGGCGTTATCGACCGCGCCGAGCATCGTGGTCAACAGCAAGTGGTACGCAGCATTGAAGAGATCATTGAACATATCAGCACGCATGCACAAGCGGGTGATGCCATCATCATCATGTCTAATGGCGGCTTTGATGGCATTCATCAGCGTATTTTAAGCGCGCTGCAAAGCCAGCCTGCTTGACCGACTTAGGGCGTGTCATCGTCTGTTGTTATACATACCAAATGGCGCGCTTCGTTTATCAAACGCCTACTCAGCAGTAGGCGTTTTTTTGTGCGCGATTCGCTCGTCGCTCTATTATCCCCTCTTACTCTGATAATTTCTTGCTCTTATAGTCTCTCACTGTCTCACGACATTTCCGATGCTTATTCAGCACGTTATTGAATCGTTTTGGCACGGCTGGTAACCCTTCATTTACCTAATCTACCTGCACGATAGCAAATGTCTGGGTTTTCTCACATAGGCGCTACATAGGTAACATTTTGCAATTACTCTTTGGCTTATGGGCTGTTTACAATGCTTTTATTAAATGAGTAAAACATTATAAATATTGATAATATTAGGAGAATAAAGATGGGCTGGATTGGAGCAATTATCGCAGGTTTGGTTGCCGGTTTACTGGCACGTGCCATCAAGCCTGGTAATGACGCGATGGGTTGGATTATGACTATTGTGTTAGGTATTCTTGGCGCAATTGTTGGCAGAGTGTTGGCTAATATCACTGGCATAGACAGTACAGGCACTTTTATGAGTCTTATCTTCTCAGTCATTGGTGCGATTATATTGTTGTTCTTATATGAGTTTATTATGAAAAAACGCCGTGCATAATGGCTAGCCAAACAACGTCTCTCTTAAAAAGCCTTGCGTTAAGTGAGGCTTTTTTTTGGCTTAATAAATCTTGAACCCTTTTGTTATCCACCCATAAACACTGATGTAGGCGGGAAAGTATTGATAAACATTACTTTCGTCCCCATTTATCTTATAATGAGCTGCCCATTCCACATGTATTGTTGAGGTGAGCCTTTATGGCATTACTCCCGATTCTAAGCTATCCCGACCCACGCCTGCGTACCATTGCACAACCTGTCAAAGAGGTCAATGATGAGATAAAATCCTTAATCACTGACATGATTGAGACCATGTATGATGCGCAAGGGATTGGGCTTGCTGCCACCCAAGTCGATCGTCACATTCAACTGATCGTCATGGATTTGTCTGAGGACAAAAATGAGCCGATGGTGTTTATCAACCCAACAGTGACACCACTGGTTGAACAAAAACAGCCTTATGAAGAAGGCTGCCTGTCGGTACCTGACGTCTACGATAAAGTCGAACGCCCTAACAAAGTACGTATCGAAGCGCTGGATGCAGATGGCCAAGTGATCGACAAAGAGGTCGAAGGTCTGCTTGCGGTATGTATCCAACATGAAATGGATCACTTGAATGGCGTGATATTCGTTGATTATTTATCTCGTCTCAAGCAAACGCGCGCGCGTGATAAAGTACGTAAAGTCCTCAAGATACGCGAAAAACAAGACGCACAGTCCGCCGAAAAACAAGCACAGTCGACTAACGCTTAACCATCTTGCTCCCTAAATAATTATGTCTGGGGTGGGTGTTGAGAATCGATATCCACTGTTTTGCACTCATTTTTTAGCAGATACTATTCTCATTAAAGGTTTATCATTATGACTATGATCAAAATTGACCAATATTTTGACCCTGCCAGCTGGCAGAAATTTACCAAAGCTGCTGAGGGACGTGAAACGCCGTTCTTAGTGGTTGATCTAAGTCGTATTGAGACCAAGTATCATGAAATGGTGAGCTTGTTTCCAAATACCAAATTGCACTATGCCATGAAGGCCAGCCCTGCGGTTGAGGTCATCAACTTATTAGCAAAGCTTGGCTCAAATTTTGACTGTGCCTCTATCTACGAGCTGGATCGTGTACTCGACTGCGGCGTTGAACCCTCGCGCATCTCTTATGGCAACACCATCAAAAAAGCGGATCATGTGAAATATGCTTTTGAAAAAGGTATCGATCTATATGCGACCGACTCAGAAGCCGATCTAAAAAATATCGCCAAACATGCTCCCGGTTCTAGAGTATTTGTGCGTATTTTGGTACAAGGCTCTGAGACGGCAGAATGGCCGCTATCACGCAAATTTGGCTGCCATCCTGATATGGCCATTGATCTGTTGACCCAAGCACGCGATTTAGGCCTAGTGCCTTACGGTATCTCGTTTCACGTGGGTAGCCAGCAAAAAGACGTGGCGGCGTGGGATGATGCGCTCTCTAAAGTCAAATACATGTTTGACTGGATGAATAACGAAGAAAACATCAAACTACAAATGATCAATCTCGGCGGCGGTTTCCCGACCAACTATATCAGTGAGGTCAATCCGATTCAGGTCTATGCTGAAGAGATCAAACGCTACTTAAGCGATGATTTTAGTGAAGAGGAAATGCCTGAAATCATCCTCGAACCTGGTCGCTCGTTGGTTGGTGGCTCTGGGGTGTTGGTCAGCGATGTGGTGCTGATCTCGCGTAAGTCGCATACCGATTTGACGCGCTGGGTATATACCGATGTGGGTCTGTTCCAAGGCTTAATCGAAACCTTGGGTGAGGCCATCAAATATCCTGTCTATACGCCAAAAATGGAAACCTCGACCAGTGAGGGGACGGTTGTTCTGGCAGGCCCAACCTGTGATTCAACCGACATCATGTATGAAGAAGCGGGCTACCAGCTACCAGAAGAGCTGGAGATCGGTGATAAGATCTACTGGCTCACCACAGGGGCGTATACCAACTCTTACTCCTCAGTAGAGTTTAATGGTTTCCCGCCGCTAGAAGTGGTTTATATCAGTTAGGCTTTGAACGTAATCTGCAAAAAAAAGCGCGGTACTGCTATCAACAGTGAACTGACCCCCAAATGTTGGACGGTTTAGTTTATAAC
>NZ_JBHNYR010000030.1:0-23528 GCF_054960615.1 Psychrobacter sp. PSi21 | reverse complement strand
TAACTCGTACTCATAAACGTATTCAAGATGCACTTGATAATGCCAAAAATGCTGTAGAGAAGCAGAGAGAACTTTTGGATTATGCAGCTAGTAGTAATGTAGACGAGTTAAAGTATGAGGTAGTTATTGATTCTAGTCATATCCATAATTTTGTACTAGGTATGTTAGAGATTATGAAAATTGAACATACCTATCATTCTGAAATAAATACTATCCGTATTCGATTTAACGAAGAGCTACAGAATAAATTTAGAATTTTGCTTGGTAAAGCATCAATTATTGAGGTGACAACAGATAGGACCATTGCCAGTGTTCGCAATGCAACGCACCTGCTTGATTTATCATCTCCTATTATGCAGTATTTCATCAAACAGGCAACGAGCTACAGTTTCGGTGGACTTTCAGCTCTAATTAATGCTAATACAACCGCTAAATTTACTGAAATCACCACTTCAATCTTAAAATGGCAAGACCTTCAAGGTTATATTATTAAAAAACAATTATGTATTTGCTATCGTTCATCAGAACAGTTAATTATCAATCCAAACAATGCTCTGGATATTTTTCTCATCAAATCAAATCCTATCGATAATGCAATGGTTTTACCCAATAAAGATTATTGTAAAAAAGCTGTAACAGAAATTGATAATACTCTATCAGATTTTATGGCATCGAATTCCAATAGGTATTTACAGCCTTCAGATATAAGGTGGATAAGCATTGCTACGATCTAATAATCAACAGTTAATGATTGTTAGGTCGTATATTAAGAAACTGGATTAAAAAGACCTATGTACTTTAAAATAGCGCATATTGTCAAACTAAATCATATATAGATATAAGCACACCGATTGTGTTTTATTTCGCTAAAGCATGAGTAAACGACATTATATGTCGCGAACCAACTAGCTAACTATTGTAAAGATCTCTGAATATAGTAGATTAGTAATATTGAAACCAATATTACTGATAAGGAGATCTAAATGACATTTGCTATAAGAAGGCAACATACTCATCCATTTGAGAATTTTGATAGTACTCGACTATTACAAGAGCCAAAGTATTTCGAAAATCCTATATCTCAGTTATTGGCTAAGCACCTCATATTCGAAGATAGGAACGATGGAAAATTTCTGCCGATTCCTTTTCCGACAGGTATAGGTAAAACTCATAATTTGATTGCTGTAGTTCACGAAGCCATACTGCATAGAGTCGTAAGACAATTGTCCTTGATAAGTGAGCAGCGTATAGATGAAGAACCTAACAAACTACCTTTATTCGTCTTTATTACCAACTCTGTGAACAACGTCAAGGAGGCCTATGACAAGCTATGTGGATTCATAGATAAAGACACTCGTCTAGACTCGGAACAGAAAAAATGGCTGAAATCCCACCTTGTATACTCTCCAAAAGCAGCTACTTCTCTTCAGTCTTGTATCGAAGATGATTCCATCAGTGAAATATTAGAAATTTTTGATATTAGCAATCCTATTGTTCATGACAACTTAGCTAAACTCCGAATTCAGTTAGAAACTCTCGAGCAAACCAAAACAGAAAACTATTTAATAAAACAAGCATTTGAGGATAATGTCGAACAGGTCCTAGTTGAAACCTTTGGATTGATATTTAGCAGTATTGTTAAGAAGCAAGGAGACTCAACGTCTGCCAAATTGACTGCATATGAAATAGAGAAAGTTTCTACATTGATTCCCGCTATAAAGATGGAGTATAACCAAGCGCAAGCCGTGTTTTTAACTACCAGCAAGTTTCTATTTGGCGTACATCAAACAAAAGGCAAGTATCACTTTGTCAATGATATGGGTAAGCACAGCTTAATTATTGATGAAATAGACCGTCAAAATGATGAAATCTTGGGACATTTGGTAAAGTCAGTGCAGAATGATTTACTCTCAAAAGCCAAGACTATTCATAGTAATCTACAATTCAGCGATCTGTGTCGTAAACCTCAATACGATGGAATCTCGGATCTAATCACTGACTATACTAAAGGGTTAACAGATTTTATTACCAAGCATCGATTGCACCTTAGTTTTAATATGGCTGATGATTTAAGCAACACAAAACCTAATCCTCTACTTTTTTCAGATAAACTGGCAACCCACTTTACCAATATTAATAAGCCTCTGTATTTCTCAGAAGATGACTTTAACTATCAAAACCTTATATTTACTAAAGCTGAAATTACTGAGCAAACCGATGAGAGCGACGACAGTGAATCACTACTATTTAGTCCTTTCTTAAATGAGCTAAATCAATGGGCTAATAAACGCTTTAATTACCTAATAGTTAGTGCTGTAGAACATTTTAAAAAGAATACTCGTGGTCTCAATGAGAAAGCTAACGATGCCAGTAGTCAAGTAGCTATTGCTAGCATTTTGCATCAGCTTAATCTGTATGAGCTACAAGGCGATATTCTTCAGCAACTGCGCGTACTTTCCGGTCACAAACATGCATACCAAGGTAATGACGGAACCTATCACACGCGCGGTATTAGTTTGATTGAAATAGATCGCCCACCCAATACTAAAGATAGTGTTGTTTTTTATCATCATGGATTTGAAGTTTCTCCCACTGGAATGATAGCAAACTATGTAGAGCAAGGAGCAACTGTAATTGGCGTTAGCGCCACTGCAACCTGTAAAAGTGTCATTCATAATTTCGATATAGATTATCTTTCATATAGATTGGGAGAGAAATTTATAGCTCTAAGCGAAAGTGAAAATCAGTCTATTACTGATTACTATCATATAAAACGTAACTATAAAGATAATAGCGTTATCTTACATACGCCAACAATTGAAAATAGCATAATATTCTTGCTCAAAGCCTATTGTTCAGTCAAATATGCTAATCAAATACCTAATATTGATGAACCTAGCACCTTCGAGATAACTAAAAAAAATCTCTTACTTGATTTGAACTTAATTGATAACAGCAATAAAGACAGTAGTGAGTCTGAGTACAAATTAATTTGGTTAAATAAACTGTGTCAAGCCATAGAGCAGTTTTACCATAGCATAGAGCATAGTAATCGCTACATGATGGCAATGCTAAATCGTTTCCTAAATAAAGAAACTAGAGAGTTTTTAGATAAATATATCAAAACCTTAGATAAGCAATACTCTGCAGGTACTGGCAACATACAAACTAAACTCTTTTCTAGAGTAAATGCTCACTACCTTAAGACTAACAAGTTTGAGAATGAAGTACGAGTGACACTAAGCGAGAGCCATAATCGAGTCATTGTATTAACGACTTATCAAACACTAGCATCAGGTGCTAATCCCGACTATGAATTTGCAGAGTGGGAATCAGATAACTTAAAACTAGTAGCACCCACGTCATACGGTAATCGAACTGATATTGACACCATGTACTTAGAAAAATGTACTCACATTATCTCAGCAGATGATAAGCCACAAAGAGCACTAGAGTCTAGATTAACGCTACTGGCTCAAGGGATGGCACTGAAAGAGGCTGGTCAACTATCAGAAAAGGCGCTCTATAAGTGGACTCATAGCCTAATTGAATCTGGCAGTGTTACGAATGCCTGTAGAGATCTCAAGAATAAGATATACAACGTCAAAAACTCTGACTACATCTCTGCTTGTTGTCGTGATATTGAGCAGGCTATTGGACGTAGTAATCGTACAGCCCATAAACGCCCACATATATACTTAATGTACGATGAAGATCTGGTACCTATCTTAGCGCAAGATAATCGTCCTAATGCAATTGTATCGCATGAGTATCGTGCTCTCGTTGATGATGCAAAAGAACAATACAAGTTAAACGGAGACAACATATCATCAGACGATAGGATTGAAAAAGACAAACGTTTGCAGAGTATGGCAACAAAGGTTTCTGCACGTACCAATAAACATATCAATACGTTACTAAAAAATATCAACGAGCTCTCATTAGCTAATAATAAAGAGCGTCAAACTACTATTGAGAATTGGAAACAGATGCGAGATATCATCGCCACTAACCCAAATCATGATAATAACCCCCCTCATCCGAATGGACGTTACTATCTAGAGCTGCCAGATACTAAAAGCGGTTATCAATATAGTTATGAGAATGAGACTAATTTTGGGAGCTATCGATTCTTTGATCAAAGGTGTAACCGTGAGGTATCAGAGCGAGATTGCCGACTTGACGTAATAAGAAAAAACCCAGTTATCGCAGACTACTTCAAACAGAAGGGATATGCCACTCATTGGTCCGTCAATGCTAACTATGTGATGACACCACCTATGTTTACCAATATCTATAAAGGATTTTTGGGAGAGTCTGGCGGTACTGCTATCCTAGAAGATTATGGTTTTAGGCTGTCCGAGTTGTCAGTAGAAAGTTATGAGGTTTTCGACAATATTGTTAGCTATAAGAATCAATCAGCTTGGATCGATTTTAAGCATTGGGATAAAACAGCTTGGGGCCAAGTACCAGAAGATGTAAAACGAGCTGCAATGATTAAATTTGTGAGAAAGATAGAACAGTTAAGTCAGAGCCATGCAGTTGACCGGCCTTCTGAGTCTGAGCAGAGCCGGTCTACTGATATGGAGAACCAACCTATTCATAAGCTCGTTATATGTAATCTTATGGACGATCTGCAAGAGACTGATCAACAGGAAAGTATCAGATACTACGATGCCAATTTTTTAGAATCTAGTCCTAGACATGCAAAAATTATGACGATTTCCGGAATAATTGATTCAAAAGATGCTGGAACAAATCTATTTGCAGTTAATGCTTTGAAACAATGGTTAAGCGAATAATAAAAGGAATAAAAACATGAGCATCCCTACTAATAAAGTCAATTTTGAGCTTAACTACGACCAAATAAATAAAGACTTCTTTATTTACCAAGTCAACGCAGACAGTATGAAGGGCGAAAACTATAAATTAGTAATAACGGCAGTATATGATCTGATCAAACCACTGTCATTAATCAAACCTGAGTCAGGTCGCTATTTAATGCTGTGCTCTCACAAGGTAGATGATAGGGCAAGTTACCCCAGTTTTACCATAGACCAAGTTCATGACCTTTACAATATCAAAGATCGTGATCTTGCTAGAATGTTGATTCAAGCAATACCTGTTCTGAAGCAGCTAAAATTAGTTTCAGTTGACGACACAAAGAACAATGCATCATCTAGCCAGCCTGATAATAGTATAGTTGAGGATATCCCAGCCTCTGAAGGTGTTGGATTATACTATTTTCAGGACATAGAAAAGATACTTAATAATAAGGTAATTCGCGCTTTTGAGCTAGATATCAAGCCTTATAAGTTTGATAACAATGAATCAGTTATTACTATAAAAGGGAGGACTTTTACCCCTAGAGATATGCATAAAGATAAAAATGGTAATTACCCTGCCAAGATTTTAAAGCAACCAAGCTTTAATGTGACACCCTTTTTGGATCATATAAAGAAAGGAAAATCTAAACCATCATCTAATAATGATACTGATTACATCAAACGAGGGGTTCAGTTAGGTGCCAAACAAGTCCGTATGTCTAGTGATATGATCGTTGTCGATAGCAAAAGACCAGATAAATTCTTCAAATCCAAAGCTGGCGTGTTAGCACAATTTCAACGTGATATTGACCATCTGCTAAACCCCTACATTAAGCTTAAATGGAAGGCCTTACCTACTTCGTATCGTCGCTTTTCTACAGATACTAATACCGACCAAAACTACAATCGCATTTATAAACTACTTGCTGCTCAACAGTTTTATATATGTGATATAGATTCAGATAATCCTGACTATACAAATCAAGTAAAACAGTATTTAGAGTCAAAGGGCATCATAGCTACAATCGAAAATGATAACTTGCAAGAGTTTCAAGTCGAGAATGCAGAGTATAATCAGCCTATTCACTTCATCATTCATCATGACAAAAACTATTACGAAAGTAGAGAGATAACAGATCCTTATCAACAATTTGCTCAGGAAATCAAAAATAAGCGTTTGATAAAACAAAGTTTGACGATAGAGAGTCTCTTTGGTGATCAATGTAAACTTAATAAGCATATGCTTGATAATAGCTTAACTGAAATATTAGTAAAGCTAGAAGTTATGCTCGAAAAAATGATTCTAAGTAAGCCATTATTAACAGACTGGCAGTGCATTACTGGCGTCTATGAAGAAGATAACAAAGGTCGTGGACCTAAGCCACCTATTGCATATGATGTACTCAACTATTATGTCGATGACAATAGCCTTAAATACTGCAAATACGAAGATATCGAACCAGAAGCTTTTGACATAGAGGATATGATAGGTTCTATATTAGGCGAAGACTGCGTATTGCATAAAGATGACCATCTTATAATCTGTGATCCTCATGGCGATCGCATTGCTTATCTTATCCGTGAGAGTAACTGCTTACCATTACCACAATTCATGAAAGTCGATACCATTATGAAAAGGCTTCACAAAGCACATAATCATGGTTTTGAAGTTAAATGGGCAAAAGAATACTTGGCACTGATTGACGATGAAAAGGTTTTTGTTGATAGTGATAAAAGTCCAAATATTGCTAGTAAGCTCAATGAGCTAATAGAAAGTCATGCTGGTGAACCAAAGCTAACTTACAAAACGTTTGCTCAGTACAAAATTGGTTATCGCAGTCGAGAAGATAAGGATTTTATCGATTGGCTTGATCGTACCCATGGGTATTTATTCAATACTAGTCTGCGAGGTAAGGAACAAGGCTATCTTGAAGCCGTCAAAGGATTTTTCTATAGCAAAGAGACTCAGTCTTACTTTTCTGGTTCAACCTCTAATCTAAAAGCTGATATTACTAACTTCAATATAATGAGAAGGATTCATTCAGAAAAGCCTTTGAGTGAGGCACCTGAACAATTATTTGAATTAATGAATGCTCACCATATTAGGCATCGTCAGAGTACAGTACTGCCATTCTTATTTAAACATTTGAGGGAGTTTGTGAGGATTCAGGAGAGTTTATAGTATGTATTTCGTAGGTTGAATGCTATCTGATTAGATGGGTAGCTTCATAATTCTTTCGTCATATTTTAAATAAATTTAGTAGGAAAAAATTCATGGATATAAACGCCTTACCTACACCTAAGCAGTTCCTCAAAAACAGACGCCCCGAACAATTCTCATCTTCTGAAGAAATAGTCACCGACCAGCTTGATAGGGTGCACTTCGAATACTATTTATCTAGTTTAAACTCGAAAAGTAAAGAGCTAGAATTTGAAACATTTGTCAAAGAGATATGCCAAAAAACTATTTGTCCAAACTTGCTTAAGCAAACTGGTCCTGTAGCAGGTGGCGATGGCAAAACAGACACACAGACCTTTCCAGTCTCTGAGCAAAACAAACTACTCTGGTATGTAGGTATAAATAGTGATGCTAATAATGACCGTTGGGCGTTTGCAATTAGCACTCAAAAAACTTGGAAACCAAAATGTAAAAAAGATGTTGAAAAAATAGTTGAAACCAATCGAGACTATACTAAGGTTTTTTGTATTACAAATCAGCTTGCTAAAGCTGATCAAAGAAGTAAGTTAGAAGATGAGCTATCAAGCCAATACGGTATTCAAGTTTGTATCTTAGATCTTAGTTGGTTACTAGACGAGACTTATAAGAATAAGCTTGAACATGTTGCTATTGACACTTTACGAATTCCAACTAACTTTAAAAGAGAGATTAGCTTCAGCGCTGAGGACTACAGTAAGAAGCAAAGGTTTGAGAAACTAGAGACCCAGCTTAATAAAGAAGTTAACCTAGATGAAATCGCTCACGAACAAGTAGATACCTTTTTAGAAGTTGCTGATTTAAATAAGCAGCTCGAAAATCCAGCATCACAGACACAAGGATTGTATGACCGAGCTGTTAAAATAGCTCAAAGGTTTGGTACAACAAACCAAATATTCCAAGCTTATTACAATTACGCAAGAGCTTCATACTACTGGCACGAAGACTTCGCAACTTTTGAACTCAACTTCAAAAGTGCATACGAAACAATCAGTGAATCCAGTAATGCTATTCTTTGGGCAGACTTTGTTACTTTATTAGTTATACAGATTACTCATCGACATAGAGATAAAGATAAAGAACAAAACGCTTGCACAGTCGACAATATCGAAACTAATACCATTATTAAGTTAAACGAGATCATCAAAGATAAAAGCAGACCTAGTAATGCTTTACAAGCGGAAATAGCTTTAACTCAGCTACAGCTTGTTCAAAACTTCGGCAATAAAGACAAGATGGAAGATATTTTTAAAAGAATTCAGGAAGTATGTCAACAAGGTGAATATCTAATAGGGTTTCCATTCGAAAATATTTATGGATTCATTGATGATTTGGATGATATATTCCAAGATTATCCAAATTATCAAGCGTTACAAGACTATCTAACGGCGCAATCTATCAAACGAAACGGTGATTTAAAGACTAGTAAAATATCGCTTGAGCGTGGTGTCAGACAGGCAGAATTAGGTAACTATTACAGAGCTATTAAATTAATTGGAAAAACGCTTCTAGGTTTAAATAAGGAAGAAGCGCTTGAAGAGATGATCTATGCCAATATAATATTATCAAGTGTATATTCACAAGTTGACTTACATTGGGCTGCAAGGAGTAGCTTATTACGTTCAGCTTCAATGCTAACGGATTACTGGTACAAGCATAGGATCATCTTACCAGCAACAATAGGAGTATTCTCTTCTCTCGTTAGAGAAGAGCTTCTAACAGGTCGGATTGCTCAAGCAATAACTTGGTTAGAGTTAGCATTAATTTTTTCTCAACAGTCTCATAGTGAAAATATAGATAATAGCAAAGTTCAGGACTTTGATGCTTGTATAGCCCACCTCTTGCTGAATTGCAACATAGATTCAGTTCGAGAGTTCGAGTTCTTAATAGATGACTTTGATAGTTTAGGTTTGGTTGCATCTGAAATAGCTTTACTATACGCCTTAGGATACGAACCCAGAATAAAAGACATATTAAAACAGGAAGTTGATAAAGAAATACATGATTATATGCTCTTAATGAGGGACTGTGATATAGGCCATCCAAATTCAACAGTGTTACCTATGATAGCAAAATATAATAATCACTCTGTCAAAATTCTCGGTTGTGAAGTAATTGTATCATTCCCAAATAAAACACCATTTATAGAACTAGTTGAATCAATTATAAGTAGTCTTGAATGTTTTTTGGCTACTGCGTTGATAGACAATATCATTGCAAAGATACCGATCATCAGTATTGATATAAGCTCATTTGAAGACCCTGAAAATCTAATTTCTCATGAATATACTGTTAATGATAGAGGCTCAGTCTTTGAAGTACTTTGCCACCCTTTTACTTGGAAAGAACTAAACCAAAACAGTAGGCATGGATTAGCCGAATGGTTTATGTTCTTTGTCGCAGACTTCATTGATAAGGGTTTCTTAGTTAAGAACTCTAAAGTAACACTAGAAAAGCTGATTAAAGAAGATCAAATTTTTGCTCGATCAATGATGTTTGAAACATGTTTCGGAGCTATTTATAATATTCTGGGTAAGAATTCACATGATGATTTACTCGAAAAACTGACTCAAGGCACCCATTACCCACTACTTAGAAAAATTCCATGGGACATAAACGACTCCAAAGAAATTATAATTAATTCAGAATCTATAAAAATAGGTGATAGTGAACATATGCCTTTTTTTGACGTAGAAAAACATACACACAAAGATATTGCTATGACTACACTCATTAGGCCTGAGTTATGGGATGCAGCTGGATGGCAAGGTGTCGGTTATGAATGTTCAGATCAACCACCATGCATATTTTTAATTTTTCAAAATCGAGAATATGCATTAAGTATCTTTAGTGATTTAGTAGAAAAAATAACACATGTAGATCAGTCTGAAAAACTTCGTATTTCTGTGATTAGAGGAATTGATAGAAATAATCCTGATCATTATCGATTTATATTATTAGAGAACATTCAAAAGAAAAATAATGCGAAATTAATTACTGTCATACCCAAAATTAAGACAATGACACCTAGTGACAGTTCCAACTGGATTAGATTTGAAGAGTCATACAATGAGTTTGGTTGTTATAAATTAATACCAGCATTTGTAGTTAATGGAAAGCTGTGTCCAGATTTGAGTCTAACTATTAGCAAAAAACAACTTATTATCAAGCAGGCTTGGGAAGTTGAAAATAACGATATAGAAAAGATGGCAATCTATCCTGATGATAATATAGTTATCCTATAAGAGACAACTAACCTAACTTTATTAAAAGCTAGTTACGATATTTCAGTAAAAGTTTTGCTCGCCTATTGTGTGACAGGTCCGTTAAATAAAAAGCCAGTTAACCGCAAGGTTAACTGGCTTTTTATTTAACGGACAATCATCTGCCAACTGTAAGCTGCCCGCCAGAAAAACTGATACATGGTTCGCAAAACCAAGACGACTGTTTTCTGACATAAGGTATATCTGCTGGTACATCGAGTTGATACGGCCGTCCACAGTACTCACAGTGCATATCATCTAAGTAAGCCTGACACTCTGCTAATATGCCAAACAAAATATGATAATCGATATGGTATTGTCTGCAGAGCATTTTTACATACTCTACATACCTTCCATCATGCTCATATGCCCAATAATCTTCGCATAGTTGTATGTCAGATTGACCGATATTAGCGCTAAAAATAAGTTTTAAGCTCATGGTTATCTCCAAACCAAATAGTTGACATTAATCACAACGAATAAGGAATCTCGTAATGATTCATAATGGCCAAAAACTTGGTCTCAAGATTCATCAATGTATAACGGTTTAGCGCTAATCCTTCATTTAGTTCCCGTTGCACCCATATTCTAATCGCCTCGTCATTATAAAATATCGGATTTACACCGAGCATTTTCGCTAACTGCGAGCCTTGTTGTATTTGCAGGTTTACCATAAGCTTGGTAGATAGTGATATTGCTTCAGCGCTTAACCAAATTGAAGCATTCAGCGGTTTAATAAATGTGTTCATGTATAATCTCCTATAGATTAATTTTTCTTTCTGCTGGTCGTAATGACTTCCTACAGTTGAAATTATACATACATTTTGAGCTATTGCAACTTAAAATAACCTTCTATAGAACTTTTTGTTACTGGATAGTGTATTTAACTCATTTGAGAAAGTATATTTTATTGCATATCATTTGATGTGATAACTGATACGTACAGCACTATCTTGAATTTTAAAAGAAGAAGCGTTTACTCTTCTTCCTTAACTATCTCATAAAGGTCGCCCACTTCAATATCCAAATGTAAGCACAGCTTTTCTACCACTTCTAGATCCACTCTGGTCGCTTCTTCGTTATACATACGTGTGATTGTGCCTCTGTTGATATCTGTATCTCTAGATACATCAGCGATCTTTAGTCTTTTCTCACCCATAATTCTAGATAAATTACACTTCACCATAACCTCCTCCATAATAAAATAATCTACTGTAGGTAAAAATAACTTGCAAAAGATAATTTTTAGTGTAAATTATGTTCTATAGCAGGTCATAAAGCTATTAGATAATAACACTTTAATCTTTAGTAAGGATTTTACTATGAGTTATACCTACTTAACAACCGAAGAGCTGTCACAACGTATCAAATATGACAGCAAGACAATACGCAATCAACTTAAGGATGCGGTATTCATTGAGGGCGTTCATTACATCAAACCATTTGGAGGTAGAAAAATCCTTTTTATATGGCAAAAGATTGAAGAGTTAATGCTGACAGGCTACGACGATAACATTCCATTTGCAGCGGGAGCGTAATCATGGCGAGTATCAATAGCCGTAATGGCAACCTGTATGTAGATTTCCGATACATAGGTCAACGTTGTAGAGAGCAAACTTTACTGGCAGACACTAAGCCTAATCGAAAGCGTCTAGAAAATTTCGTTAGCAAAATGGAGGCGGACATTCAATTAGGTAGTTTTCGTTATGAAAACTATTTTCCGCAAAGTAAAAAGCTTGAGCAGTTTCAAAGCTTAGAGCTTATGAAGTCAACGAATAGTCATAAGGACTCAAGCTCAGGCTTTGATAGTTTTAGCAAAGTCTGGTTAGAGGAGAAAAAGCCGGAATGGCGGGACTCTCAAATAATTAATGTGGAAGATATATTTAGAATTTACCTAATTCCTCATTTTGGTAATGTACCGCTAAATACCATTAGCAAAGCCAAAATCATGACTTTTCGAGGCAAGTTAGTTAAAGAGGGTAATAACGGACGAACTTTATCAGCGTCTCGCATTAACCATATCATGACGCCATTACGTATGGTGCTTACTGAAGCCTCTGAGCGTTTTGATTTTGACAGCCCTTGGAAGAATGTAAAACCACTCAGTGAGCCTAAAAGTAATGTCAGTCCTTTTACTCTAGAAGAGGTCATGCTCATTATCAATAACGTGAGAGCAGATTATAAGCCTTACTATATCGTACGATTTTTTACAGGTATGCGTACAGGTGAGATTGATGGTTTGCCTTGGAAAAATATAGATTTTGAGCGCCGACAAATCATCGTTGATCAGGCAGTCGTTAATGGTGTCATAGGCGAAACTAAAACCTCAGGTTCGAATCGTGTTATTCAGATGAACCAACTGGTTTATGATGCGTTGATTGAGCAGCAGATCCTGACTAAACATCAAGGTGAGTTCGTTTTCTGCACAAAGGCAGGTACTCCTTTTAACCATCGCAATGTGACCAAGCGAGTTTGGTATCCGTTACTACGATATTTAGAGCTTGATAAGCGTAATCCTTACCAAAGCAGACATACAGCCGCGACGCTTTGGCTTGCTGCTGGTGAGTCGCCTGAGTGGATTGCTGCGCAAATGGGTCATAGCAACACAAAAATGCTATTCACAGTGTATTCTCGCTATGTACCAAACCTAACTCATCAAGACGGAAGTGCGCTGGATAAGCTATTGAAAGACCGAGGTATACTACAAAACCTATGAAAAAGACTATATTTAACAAAAAGACATCCGAATAGATGTCTTTTTTTATTTTATCGCTGGATGCTTTATATAAATGCAGCTACAGTTATTCAAATAGCTTGTAATGGTGGCAGAATAATGGCTGATAAAGATAATAACTCAAAACAGAGTAATAATATTGAAAAATGGCTAAATCCACATATTTTAGAACTAAGTCATAATCACGAAATCGAAAGTCTACTTATTGAACTTACTTTTTTATTAGATATTACGCCTTCACATTACAAAACTGAGCTAGCCGAAGAGCACCAATACCTATCTGCTTGGATTGAAAAACAGCGTTCTAACTCGGATTTAATAGATCCTAAAAAGAGTCCTATTTACGATAATGGCATTAAAGACAAATCATTTTTACAAGAAATTGGTGAACGCTACGTTATTGCGTTTCTAGCAAGCCGTGCTCCTTGCCTTAAAGTTAATATATATCGCGCGGTTTATTTTTTGCTTTGTCTAAAAATGGCTGAGTTAACAGACTATGATAGCCGTATTAAGACAACCTTAAACGAGTGCCGTTATCTGACAAACAAAGTTAGAAGTTTTTTAGTGCCTTTCTTGCCAGATATTCCACAAATTAGAGGACTACAACAATTACGACAGACACTTGAGCAAGTAAAAGGTAATGAGCTATATGATATCTGGGAAAAAGCAGACCCTGATGCTTTAAAAAAATTTGTTGAAAAAGATCAACATACTGAGGACGATAGAGGTCAATCAAAACAACAAGATGAAGTAAATGAAAAACTATCAAACTATATTTATGAGTTTATTTTACCGATTGAAAACTGCTTTAAGAATGAATCTGGTATCACACGTAACGTCAAACAGGCTGAGAAGCTTGTCGATGGTTCGGAATCTATAGATGACACCACAGGAAATATGACTAGTGATTTAATTTTAGTCACAGAAGTGGTTGACGATAATAGCGCTTTTGAAGCAGAAGAGCGTCAAGATGATGAAGAGCATTCATTTGAGCAGATATCTATTACAAAGCCCACTAATTATTATTTAGATAGAGTACGGGCAGAGCAGCAAGTAAATAGCCGCCATCAACGCACTATGAGTCAAGCGACAGATGTGAACAATGCACATCCAGATGACATTAAGGTCTTAGCCAATAGCCTAATGACTACGTTACTAGAACTAAAGTTAGAAAAGTTAGACGATATATATGATCAAGATAATATAAACATTGATTTTGATATCAATCATCAAGCAGCGCTCTATTTGCTAATGCTTTTATTATCAGGGCTACCTAACATATTCATCTCTAAAAACCTTAAATTAAGCTATCAGTCTTATCACTATTCTTTAGAATTTACGCCAACCCGAAGTGTCATTCAAGATAATTGGGATACTAGCCTGTGTGCTGATAATAGAGACAGTCTTACGCTTTTTTTTCCTGAAATTATAGGCAAATTGCATTACTGCATTGCAAACGATATAAGTCCAAAAGTTTTTGAACAGGTTATACAGCAAGCAAGTAATCAGCTTAAAAGTATCAATAAAGAGTATAGAACCAGGCTTACAATAAACAAGGTTAAAAACTATATTTCTCACTTTTTAACTCAAAAAGGACGTGATACTGCTTTGATAGATGTATTAACTGAACAGCCTATCAATCATCAATCAGCGCTCCCTTATTTTAACGTCAGTCAATATGATCTATATAGCTGCCAGTACGACTTTATTAAACACATATCCACTATGATTGATGATCATCATTGCTCTAGTAGATATGTCTATAAATTTTTTACTCTATTGGATGAGAAGGCGACAGGTTACTGGGATAAGCAAACTGGCAGTGCCTTAGCTGTTAGTGAAATACGTTTGGAGCATGTAGTATCTATACTACGTGATAGATTACAAACACAAATTGATAATAGACGTCTTGACGACTTCGAATCAATGGTTGAGATGCACAATATGCTCACTGATTATTTATATATCATGCTATCAATATCGAGTGGTTATCGTCCTGTTAGTGAACCATTTGGTAGGCTCAGTCATATCGATACTCTTACTAAGAAATTTTTTATTAGTGATAAAGAAAATCATAAAGACACACAAGGACGGTTCATTTATCTACCAGATATGGCAAATGAACAAATTCAAGAGTATGTTCACTTTTTGCAGAAGAACGCTAGTATTTTATCCAGATTAGATAATCCGCTTGGTGGTATTTACCAAAGTATTCTTAAAAGTCATATTGGGTTGATCGTCTATCTTAATTTTGATAAAGAAACTGATAGGATTGCCGAAGTTCCTCTCAACAAAAACTACATTCATGAACGGCTGTCTAAGCATATCAATCTACCTATGAATTGGCATCGTCATTTTGTCCGATCGTTTCAAGCCATTGAGGAGGGTCTATACTCTATAAATGATCGTTCAATATATGAAAGCTTTAGTCACGATTTGATTGGAGCGTGGATGGGACATGCTGACGCTCTTGGTTTTGATTTTTATAATCGCTATAGCGGCCTTAAACGCAGCGAATTAAAACGATTTTCGGTGTACTTGGATGAAGTGCTTAAAAATGTTGGTTTTGAGGCCATGATACTGGAGAGAAGAAAGTGACTCAACGTGCATCTGGTATTGAAAAACGAGAGAACAACAGAAATATAAACTTAGAGAAAAGCAGCAAACGAGCGCAACGTTTGGTTAAAAAGTACGTTGATCTTGATGTAGTCGCACAATCAGAGGAGCAGCAAGAAGTATTTAACGTTATGTGGCAAAAGTTTGATCACGAACTAAAAAAACATAAAAATTTTCGTAACTATCTCAGCTATGTCCACGGATATAACGAAGCCATCCGTTACTGCCAAGACTATATTGAAGATCATGACGTCAATTTGGGATTTCCAAAATATATTGTAGTCTCCGAGCGACCAAAGAGTTTTCGTACTGAATCATGGTTTATAGACGGGCAAAAAATACTTAGATTTTATATCAGCTGGATGGGTGATCTAACTAATAAAAAACAACTCGTATTAGAGGACCTGATGCTGTCGCTTATTTTTCATAGTGCAGTACTAAAAGCGCCAGTATTGCAGGCTATTTTAAATAACGTCATTGATGATTCATTAAACATAGAATCTATTTTTGGTTTGCCTTTAATCAATATTATTATTGACGATACGACGTATCATACAAATACTATTGTAGCCTCACAGGCGGTACATCAAGCTCAGGTCTTTTTATCACCATTAACCGCACGATTAATCGACTTATACCATCAGCAACCAAAATCTGATCTAAAAACGAATAGTGTTAAAGTAAAGGACTTATATACGAGCCTACGAATGCGACAATCAAATAGCCAGACTCCATTGGATATGGGGTTGAGTAAATTTTTGAGAGGAGCAATATATGTGTTAGAAGACTACCTTGGTATAGATATCCCTGAGCACACATGGTATCTGATTACTGGTGATGAGAATACATACAGTCTACCAAGGGATAATTGGCAATCTATTGCTTATGATATCAGTCATCACGCTGACATACATTATGACTTAAAGCTTCACGCATTAAACGATGGCGTGGTCAAACTCAAAAAGCCTAATCACACCACAGCGGTAGAAATTGCAAAATTGTTTAAAAGAAAAAAAGGTCAAAAAGTCTCAAAAATTACTTTTACAGCTGACTTAGAGCAAATTTATCAAGGTTTACTTTCTGATAGCGCCCCCTTGAATGAATTGGCTATTATAGGATGGCTTTTGTCTAAAACTGATACCTGTCAAGTCAGTAGTATTCAAACCTATAGCAATATGATCACTTATCGCTGGTTGGTTGTAACTGAACACGTGGATTTTTATGACTGCTCTGCAGACGACTTTGAGGATATCTATAATGAATTGATTGAACTTGGCAAAACTGAAAAAGCCAAAAACACCATAGCTGCTCATATTGACGATATTCATCGGTATATGGTTAACAGTTTTAATATTGAGCCTATCGCACCGCTATCTTCTGCAACTCGAGCGCATCATAAAACGGGCTATTTATCAGAAACCATGTTCCAAGCTGTCCTAATTAATGCTCAAAACCTTAAGGTAGCTAAGGATGAGTCAGAGGCTATACAGCTTTCATTGATACTAGGTCAACGCTGCGGGCTTAGAATAGGCGAAATAGTAAAAGTAAGGCTAAGAGATGTCGCCCGATCATCAGCTTATCTAGAAGTGCGTGATAATAAATACGGAAACAACAAAACCAGCTCTGCACTACGACGAGTACTATTAAATCAGTTATTAACTGACTCAGATATGCTACTGCTTAAAAGAGTAGTACTCAGACGGCATCAAAGCGCGGGAGATACACTCATAGCCAGTCAAGCTGGCAGACCCTATCTGTCAGGTGATATGTCACGTATTTTAACAGACTTGATTAAAGGCACCACTGGCCTTGCATACTTGACGACTCATCATTTGAGGCACAGCTGTCTGACCAATTTTCAGCTCATGTCGTTTTTATATGATAACAGCTATCGTTTTGATAACTATGAACATTGCAGCTTGCAGGCGCTAAAAGACTTATTGCCTTATGATGAAGATAAGGCACGTGAAATACTGAACTACATCGAAACATCGATACAGTATAAAAAAATATATGCATTATCTGGCATAGCGGGTCATGCAAGCCCAAGCACTACTTTTGCTTCTTATGTCCATTTGACAGATATTGAGCTAGGGCTACTTCTTTATCATATAGACTTCATGCTACAACCTGAACACAGTGACGTGCTAGGTGTGCCTAGACGCAGAAAAAACGAGCTTAAAAGCAATCCGATTGCTATAAATGACTATTTTATTAAGAAAATAAAGTCTAAGCCACTTGCAAAGCCTAAAATTAAAAATGAGCTTATTAACCCAATGAGCGTGAAACGTAAGAAATACGCGTTTGACGAGGTGCGTCAAGTCTTAGATGCTTATACGCAAAAAGGAGACTATACGCATACTGAGTTAATAGATATTTTTGAGATAGAGAAGCATGTTTTTGACAGTTGGCTTAGTAATGCTCAGTACCTTAGAAATCATGCTGATTTTCAAACCATTCATAATAAATCAAGGCTATTTGCGCCTGATAGTAGTCATCATCTCTTGCCAACTTTAGATAGATTTGCTGAAGACAGAGACTTAATGAAAAAAATGACCAGTAAATTTCGAGGCTTATACAAGGTAGATGGCAAAGATCTCATTCATCAGTTTGTGCTGTATACGCTCAAAAACTCTCAATATTATAAAAATCATATTAACTTTAATGACTCTGATATATTAAATGACTATCTAAAAACTCTCTTAAATTTGGTATATAAAAAGGACATACGTTTAAAAGTTTATAACTATAAACAAGCAAGTAGCGATAACCTAAAACAGTGGCGTCCCATAATCAAAAGATTTGTGTCTTCCCAAATAGACTTTGTAGATAACAGCAGTACTAAAGGCGCAGAATATCAGAAAAAAATACGGATGGAGCTCTCATTGGTGAGCCAAACCGAAGATGATCGAATTGAAGAAAGGTCTGAGTCTAGTTTACTTATCAGCGCATGGACCGTAAGAACACTGCAAATATTTTGTCATTATGTGTTTATTATGATCGGTGATCGTATAGTAGATAAAGAGTCTTAACAACTTAGGAATAAATAATGAATTTAGCGTCTAAAACCGTAACACCGAACAGTAAGACAGTGATTAGTCTTCATCCGCTAGCTAAAAAGCTGTATAAGCTAATCACTGAAGCCTATTTGCTTGGCAATCAACAAAATTTTTTATCCGATATGACCGCTAAATTAGAGTACCACAGAGGTATGCCAATAAATAATATTTCAATGATTAGTCAGGGGTCAGGGACAAATACTTATCGTATAATCGGAGGTTGTTTTAACCCCTTGTTTGATATTAATAACATGAGTGCTGATAACACGCTATTCCAGAGTTACAGTCAATCTAAAAAAAGTAGTAAAGCTGAGTTTGAGCAAGATATTGTAGATTTCATCTATCTGGATTTTATGAGGTCTATCTCAATTTTATCCTTGAAAAAGCCTGGGGTGATGGAGCCTCAACTGAGAATACTTAGCAAAGAGTATAAAAGCAGGATTTGGAGCGCGTTATTCGATGGAGATAAGGGCTACCTATGCCAGATTGACTTTGCAAGTCTATTAGATATGGAGCGTGATACGATCAGTAAGCAGTGCAAATCATGATTAAAACCATATAATAGTGAAACTTTATTGTTGTCTAGCATGCGGTTTTAAATTCTGATTTTCTGTTAACAAAGACTGACTGCTGAACAATATCAGCGCACCAAACATTGAAAATAGTCCAAAAAAATAAGAGGCAGTGGCAATGCTATATTTGTCAAAGAGACGCGGCTAATATCGAAGGCAAGTATTTTTTATAGTACATGCTGCCTAATGAGAATAGCGCTACTAAAGTAGCCAATCGCTGCTTATTAAAAGGTGTGGTCTTAGTGCTCGGTAGTGCCTTTAGTAAGGCAAAAAATGCAAAGCGTTTCTTATCAGGTAATATGCAAATCCATTCAAACTTATCCAATAGCTCCTCGCTAAAAATAGGGCGGTGGAGTACGAGTTTTAGAAGATTTGGGATGTATATTAAGGCACTTCTAGCAATATTATCCAAATTAATTGTATAAAAAATATACGTATTTTTATCAAAAAAGTATAATTTTTATACATTATAAGTGACCAAAATTAGTATATATGACTTGATAAATAACTTTAAATTATGCTAAGCGTCGTCAGATAGATTTCTCTGTAAGCCTTTAATTATAAGGTTTTGTATGTTAATGTACTCTAATGCAATTTAACAAAATCTCCCTTGTCCAGCCTGTCACGCCGGGGGTCGCGGGTTCGAGTCCCGTCCGCTGCGCCATATTTAAAACTTAAGTTTTATACAAGTTTCGCCCCAAACATTAGATTGTTTGGGGTTTTTTTGTGTCTGTAGTTATGCCAAAAGCCTGTGTTTATAAGGGTTGGATGTTTTCCCTATGTTGACCTTTACGAAATGCTCTACTCTTTAACAATGCATGAATGACAAGTTTTCTTGCAAGCACTCTATGCTTTGAAAATCGGTTACCAAGTGCTCTATAAGCACTTGGTAACGAAGATACTTATTTAATAATATGAAATATCACCCTATGAGCTTGTAATATATAACATTGACCAGTTATTTATTCAACTTAATGTGTGCTCCCGATTCAATTAAAATTAAATCAGGATTGCCTATTTGAATGTATTTTAAGCATTCAGGCATCATAAAATGATCATCGATAAATTTCTCTAAAATCTGAGCATTAATTTGAAACGTTTCTATGATGATATTCATAATTTTTTCATGCCAATTATAATCCAAAGGGTCTAGTAGCATACCAATTTTAAAATTCATATCTTCAAACTCGTCATCAGACCAGACTTTATTAGCCTGTTTCTTTCTCAATAAGTAAGTTAGTTCTGTGTAGTACGAGCGTCTAAGCATCCCTGTAACCAAATTGGACCATCTCAAACTAGAGCTCTCCATGACTCTTGGAAGATAGCTTTTTATTCTAAGTAAGAGTCGAAAGATAAACACCGATGATTCATGACTCATAACTGGTAAAGCGCTTGCTAAAACGGTTTTAGAGCCACCATTCAAAAATGCATTAGCTGTATTAGTATGATTTCGGTCTATAGGATTGGTATCACATGCACTTAATACAATAATAGGTGATAAATATTCAATTTCACTAATTATTTTATCAATAGATATGTTTTCTTCAACCAACGATATGAACCCTGATTCATTTTCAGTATGTCCACCATGCAGATCGAAGATAGTTATAGCAGTGGGCTCATTATTAAGACATGAGACGAGTTCTTCTCTATTCTTTACGCTATGAAACCTAATATCTAAATCATATTCTTTTTTATTTAGTATGCTAGAATCTATTTTTTTAGTAAGTGCTTCATAGGTTTTAATATTTCTCTTTGATTTTATATTTTCAAGGTTGTTTAGTAGTATTAATTTTTTCTTTAAGTCATTCCCAATTGGATCTTCTTCCTTAAAAGAACTTATTATTTTTATTGTACACAATTGTTCTGGATTTAAAATTAGATTTTCAGTATCTATTAATAGTTTGGTAGATATATAGCCAGGCGATACTGGGATTCTACTAACTTCATGACGAATCATCAAAGGTAGATTGTTATGAGTAGACCACTCTAAAGGTAAGTTGGAAACTAATTTAATCTTTGAGTAGTATTTTTCGTCCAAGAAATCATACCAGCCAGTAGTTTTACAATCTAACTCATATAATAAATTCAAAAAAATTTTGCTTATTTTTTTCGTCCTATACTTCTATCACAATTACCTAAAATTACTAGTTTGTTTACTACTTTACTATTTGCAATAGATAACTTTATATTTGGAGTTGCAAAGCTTGCACATCTTAAACCAATAATGCAGTCTATTAATGTTTTTTCATCAATATACGCTTTTAAGTAATAGTTGTCTCCACATGCTTTAGTTAATTTATTTTGATTAATATCTTTAATAGTTGTCTCTAAAAGCTTTTCATTTTTATAACCTTCATGTCTTAAAGCATTAGCAGAGTAGCTATTTTTATCAAGCAGGAAGTCTAGATTGTTTGATGTGTCACTAATAAGGTAGTCTACAGGCATAGCGCTGTTCTGACATGTAGCAAATGCCTTCCTGATATGAGACCTTATTATATTTATATATTTAACAGCATCTTGTTGTGCATTCAATTCATATTGAAAGTAGTCAGATGGTTCATGCTTTCTTAGTTTAAGTTGAATTGACTCTAATACTTCTATATTAACTCTAGTATAAAAATTTTCTAAAAATTCAAAATCCACATCAAGCAATGATCTTCTATGATCCTTATACATATCAGTAAATTCTGAGAAAATATATTTTTCACTGTCATATAAGTTTATATAATTTTTATTTATCCATTTTGAAATATGTTCATGGCTTAAATCATATATATTAATTATATTTTTTGATTCATCACTTTTCATATTATCAGTAACATTTAGTACAAAAGGATCGTATGTTTCTATTTCTTTAGAAAAGCTAAAAACAACATTGAATCGATAGGGGGAGTTGTTGATCTCTACTAAGTTATTATAAAAATTTATTATGTAGCTAGGAAAAAGACCTATTATTCTATGATTTATTAAGTGTTCTTTGTCGGTAAAAATTTCCGATATATCTTTCGGTAAGCTTGGTATTTTTTTAATTAGATCGTTAGGATACTCGTTAAAGAAAGATAGATATTCATCTTTGATAACGAATGAGTAGCATATATTAATGAAGAAATGTTGATTCATGACAAGATTTTCTTTATAGGATTTTAATATTTAGAGTAATATAAATGATTATTAAAGGCAAATAATGTTTATTGCTCTGGTTTTTTATCGATACTGTTCGGCTACATTGGTTCTTTTACTAATGTAAGATTGGTTTGAAATGATGGTTGATGTTGATACCAAGTTTTCCAAGAAGGATAATCATAGTATTAACCATTATGTTCGATAATCCGTTTATACAAGTTTCGCCTCAAACATTAGATTGTTTGGGTTTTTTTTGTGTTTGAGTATTTTTAAAACAGATTCATTAAGTTTGTAATACGTAAGCCAACCGATACCCTGAGTCGCCTCTGGTAGACACATACTCGGCATGCTCTTTTGCTACCTGTTGGATTTGATAATGCGCCCCGTAGTAGGTTTCTAGCTGCACCAATGTTACTAAAAAGGGTGGCAAGCCTGAATCATCGATAAGATACTCACTCTCTTTATTATCGTAAGAAAAAGCCAATAATAGCTGACTGGCATAGTTGGTCAGTTGTGCCAAGTGCTGAGTATAATGCCAACGCATACGTTCAGGCATATCATCGGGTAGCGCGACCAGTGCGCCGCGGTCATAAACGGCATCAATAGGCCCAATATCTTGAGAGGAGAGGTCGAAAAAATCACCGACCCATATAGTAAGTGTCTGTTCCTGCCACTTTGCTTGATAGGCAGTCATGCTGGGCTGGGTCAAATGTGGGGTAGCAACCACGGATAGATTGTATTTAGCAAAAAATTGACTCACCGCAAGCTCTGACAACTCCACACCTACCACATCATAGCCTTCTGATAGTAACCACAGCATATCGATACTTTGACCGCATAATGGCACAAAGACGCGCCCTTTTTTCGGAGCAGCCAATCGATAAAAATACTGTACTAGCATGGTATTAGGCTTACTTTGATTCAAACCTGTTTGCTGGTTTTTCCATGCGTTTTGCCAAAATTCGGGTGTCATAGCGTCACTACTTTTACTGTTATCTTTATTCAAAAATAGATGATGCTTTAATATTGATCAACTTAATTTTATTATTTAAAGTGAAATCTATGATAGGTTGTGCGCATAAAAAAACCTGAACCATGACTAGGGCGTGTACTATCG
>NZ_JBHNYR010000029.1:0-29565 GCF_054960615.1 Psychrobacter sp. PSi21 | reverse complement strand
ATAAACAGTAACACTTTTTATATGGTGATTATGGGCAAAATCTCGCATGGTTAAGAAGCATTTTGCTCAGTCATCACTTGAGAAAAGAAACACAAAAACAGACGAACATTTGGCTCAATACAAACAACACTTCATAGAAACTAAGGATAATGATGAATATTTTAATGGTACTGACCTCGCATAACGAGCTTGGCGACACGGGCAAAAAAACAGGGTTTTGGCTAGAAGAGTTTGCCGCGCCTTATTATACCTTTCTTGATGCAGGCGCGACCCTCACCCTTGCCTCACCGGCTGGTGGTCAACCACCCCTTGACCCAAACAGCAATACTGAAGATGCGCAGACCCCGTTTACCAAACGCTTTAAAGACGATGAAGCCGCCCAAGTACGTCTGGCCGATACCAAAAAATTGGCCGATGTGGCGGCTGAAGACTTTGACGCTGTCTTTTATCCTGGTGGTCATGGCCCATTATGGGATCTTGCGGTCAGCGACCAATCAATCGGCTTGATCGAAAACTTCGTTAAACAAGACAAACCCGTTGCCTTCGTTTGCCACTCACCTGCCGCGCTTAAAAATGTCAAAATAGACGGCGAGTATTTGGTGAATGGTAAAAAAGTCACTGGCTTTAGCAACAGCGAAGAAGACGGCGTTGGCCTATCAGACGTGGTGCCTTTCTTGCTAGAAACCGCGCTCAAAGAAAATGGCGGTAACTATGTCAAAGGCAATGACTGGGAAGCCTTTGTGGTAGAAGATGGCCTGCTCATCACAGGACAAAATCCTGCCTCATCAGAAGCCACCGCAGAACATTTACTCGCACGACTTAAGGGCTAATATTGTGATTCGACTTCATCATCTTAATCAATCGCGCTCACTGCGTATCTTGTGGCTACTCGAAGAACTCGGGCAATCTTACGAGGTCATCAGCTATCAGCGTGACAGCAAGACCCATTTGGCACCAAACAGCCTCAAACAAATACATCCACTGGGCAAATCGCCAGTCATTGAGATCGACGGTCAAATCATTGCTGAATCAGGCGCGATCACTGAGGTTTTGATTGATCGCTTTGCGCCAGATCGTCTGCGCCCTGCTGCTGATAGTAGCGACTATGCCGAGTACTTACAGTGGATTCATTTTGCTGAAAGCTCACTAATGCTACCGCTCTTGCTCCAGTTGTTTACCAAAAAAGCAGGTGCCGAGGACAATGACTTTCTTGCAGGATATATTGCCGCCGAAAAGCATAAACTGCTCAGTTATCTCAACGACATGGTGGCCGATAAGGCTTACATCGTAGGCAACAAGCTCAGCGGTGCTGACTTCATGCTGTCCTTTGATGTCATCATGCTGGCCAAGCAAAATGTGCTGGAGAATTACCCAAATATCAAACAATATGCGCTACATCTGGCTTCATTAGACAGTTATCAACGTACCATGCGCCTTGAAGCCAACTACGATGAAAACCGTAGCAGCTGAGTCATTTGAGACTGCTTTTTAAAATGATATATCTGATATCATGATTGACAATACCCAGCAAAAATTGTGATACCATAGCGCACGATAAAGTAGTTCAAGTCCACCTTGAGCTGCTTTTTGTGGTTTAAGACGCCGCATCCACATGCCAGCGTCTTATTGGTGCCCATTTGCTTACGCCTGTATGTCTCCGGTCACCTATCCCGTCTGTATCTGCAGTGCCTGCACTGTTTATTATCCTCCGCCTCTGTAAGTTGTTGTTCAGCCATGAGTACCGAATACCAGTTCAAGCCGCACGAGCAACCATTTATGGTGGGCTCACCTGCCAACCCTGACCATCCTGTATACCGCAAAGTGCTGTACCTATTGATTGGTCTGGTCATCGGCTTGACCGCAGGTTTTCAAAACGGTTTATTGGTCGCCAACCTACCTCAAATTCAAGGCGCACTTGGCTTGACGCCTATGGAAGGTGGCTGGATATCGGTCGCGTACAACATGACCAATGCCTGTATCACCGTGCTACTGTACAAAATCCGTCAGCAGTTTGGTATGGCATTGTTTAGCAAAATCACTTTATTTTTTTTGCTGTTTGCCACCAGCCTGCAGTGGCTGGTCAGCAGCGACTTTGCCGATACATCTATCGGTCTGTGGTTTGACCCTTATCATCTGGAAGTACTGACCCGAGCGCTCAGCGGTATGGTGGCCAGCGCCATGACCATCTTGGCTGTTTTTTATTGCTTGCAAGCCATGCCAACCGCCAAGCGTATTAATGGCTTTTTGCTGGGCTTTGGTGTGGTGCAGTTTGGTATTCCATTATCTCGTATCATCTCGCCTTATTTGGCAGCTGATGGTCAGCTAGAGCCACTGTTTTTGTTGGAGCTTGGCCTCGCGCTGATATGCTTTGGCCTCATCAATTTGCTTGAGTTGCCGCCCGGCAATACGCAAAAGGTTTTTGAAAAACTCGATATTTTAAGTTTCTCATTCTTTGCGGTGGGACTTGCCGCCTTATCGGTATTTTTGGTGCAAGGGCGTATCTTGTGGTGGAGCACACCGTGGCTGATCTATCCCTTGATGATCGCGCCTGTATTTATTTTTATCGCCTTGTGGATTGAGACGCATCGCAACAGCCCCATGCTACAAGTGCGCTGGATGCGCAGCCGCAATATCATCGCTTTTATGGTCACAGGGGCCACCATGCGCATTTTGCTGTCAGAGCAAAACGTTGGCGCGGCAGGCCTATTGGCAAATTTGGGCTACGGCAATGATCAGATGATTACCTTTTATACCATTGTCTTTGCTGCTAGTGTGCTGGCACTGGGGATCAGCTTTTGGCGTACCAACGCGCTGGAGCTGCGGCGTCCAGTGATTTTTGCAGTGGCGCTGATTGCGCTGGGCGCGTGGCTGGATACGGGCGTTTCTGTCAACTCAGCACCGTATATGTTTTATGGCAGTCAGTTTTTGATTGCCTTTGCCGCCATTTATTTTATGGGGCCACTGGTATTTGAGGGTATGTTCCGCGCGATTGCCAACGGCCCTGCTTATATCATTAGCTTTTCCGTGATTTTTAGTATCTCTCAAACCATTGGTGGTCTGGCGGGGGCGGCGGCCATTCAAGCCTTTACCACCATTCGCACTCAGCTGCACTATAGCGATATGGTCAACACGCTTAACTTTGGTGACCCTGCCCTTGCAGGCAAAGTGGCGACTACCAGCGGTGCGCTCTCGACGCAAACCACAGACGCAGCGCAAGCCCAGACCACTGCGATGACAAGCATATTGCAAGGTATCCAGCGTCAAGCAACTGTGGCCGCTTATGATGATTTGTTTTTTATTCTCGCTGTATTGGCGACCATCACGACGATCGTCTTACTAATGAACTATCTGTACTATCGATATCATAATCGCAACCCACTGGCCAAAGAGCTGGCCGCTATTGCTAAAATGCGTGAACAAAAATAAGCGTGCCATGTCAGGCCGCATAGGCATTATCATATTTTTTAATTTTTTAGGAGCACGTCATGAGCCAAGACAAAACAACTGACCCCAATCAATCCGCTCAGACGTCAGACCAGCTCGAATCGATGGATTCTGAACATCGCACTGGTAGCGCCAAACGTGAGGCAGATAATGATACAGTCAGTGATGCGGCAGGCGACAATACAGCAGCGCGCGAGCCTGAAGAAGCTGACGACACGCCCATGCCGCCAAAAGAGCCGATTCCCTCTTCCTCTGGCTGGTCACCTAAAAAAAAATCCGCTGCAAACCTCACCCTATTTGTGGTGATGATCATTGTTGGCCTGCTGGTGATCCTCTATGCGTGGAAGCTGCCACCCTTTACCTCAGCGGTGCAGCAAACCAATAACGCCTTTATCAAAGGCAAGACCACCATCATCAGCCCGCAAGTATCTGGTTACGTTGACCGTGTTGCTGTCCAAGATTTTGACAACGTCAAAGCAGATGATTTGCTGGTTAAAATCGATGACCGTACTTTTCAGCAGCAACTTGAGCAAGCTGAGGCCAATATCGATGTGGCACAGACCAACCGCGCCAGTAACCTCCAAGACACCGAGTCCAGCCAAGCGCAAATTGAGGCACGCCAAGCAGATGTATACAGTGCACAAGTAAGTGTCAATAGCGCGCTTGAAGATGTCAAACGCTATGAAGGCCTTGATGCCATCGGTGCCGTATCCAAAGCGGAGGTTGCCCATACCAACGCGCAGCTGGCAAAAGCCAGAGCCAGCGTGCAGCAAGCTGAGGCCAACCTGCAAGCGGCGCGCGAGGCCAGCAAAAAAACCAGCGGCAGCCGCGCCTCCTTAGACGCCAATATCAAAAGTGCAAAAGCAGGGGCCACACAAGCCCAAATCAACCTCGACAATACCGTCATCAGAGCGCCTGAAGCTGGGCAGCTCAGTCAAGTGAGTGTCAAAGTCGGACAATACGTCAATGCAGGCACGCAGCTGATGTATATCGTACCCAAAGGCGTGTGGGTAATTGCCAACTTTAAAGAGACGCAAGTGGCAAGCATGGCCGTTGGTGAGCCTGCCACCATTCGCGTGGACGCACTGGGCGGCACACAGTTTCATGGTCATGTCAGCAGCATCTCACCTGCAACTGGTAGCGAGTTTAGTGCGGGCGCCGCCAACCCCGCCACTGGCAACTATATCAAAATCACCCAGCGTATCCCTGTGCGTATTGATCTCGACGCCGATCAGCCCAAACTTGAGCAGCTGCGTCCCGGTATGTCTGTCTCTGCCGATGTTGACACTGATGGTCCTTAAATATAGCCACCCGCTATAAGCACAAAAAAAGCCGCCACAACGACCATATCTGCATGGTCATTATGACGGCTTTTTTATTAAAGCGTGTTTCTAGTTAGGCGACGTTGATATCAACGTCAGCCTATTGATGTTCTCGATACTTACGGTAATAAGCGCTGGATCTGCCAGTCACCTATTGTATCATCGGCGCTATCCCCACTGCTGCGCGTATACACAATACGATCATGCATGCGATTGGCACGGCCTTGCCAAAACTCAATCTCTTCAATCTTAATCTCATAGCCACCCCAAAACTCTGGCGTGGGTACGGTTGACTCCTCAGGATATTGAGCCTTTAGCTGCTCAAAGCGCGCCTCCATCTTGTCACGATTGGCGATGGCGCCACTTTGCGGCTGACTGACCCACGCCCCTACTTGACTGTCATGCGGACGTTTTTGAAAATAAGCGGCAGACTTTTTGGCATCGATCTTGGCAATATGACCACTGATACGGATTTGACGCTCAAGCGTGTGCCAAAAAAACAATACTTCAGCATTGGGGTTTTCGGCGATGTCTTGTCCTTTCGCGCTTTCATAATTGGTATAAAACACCACGCCGGTATCAGTAATCTCACGCATCAGCACAATACGCACACTTGGCTTGTTATCCGCACCGCAAGTAGCCAAACTCATGGCATAAGGCTCTGGGACTTGCTGCTCGGTGGCCTCATCAATCCAGCTTTTAAGCAGGGTAAGCGGCGTTTCGGGAACTGACTGCTGATCAAGAATGCCCTTTTCATACGACAAGCGTTGATCGGTAAAATCCATACTCATAATCATTCCTCATGGTTTTGCATATTATGTTGTCACATCACAACGAAGAGTTACCCCAAAACTGCTTTGATTTTATTGGCCAAGTCATTTGCCATAACATCGCATTCAATTTCGTCATCAGACTCAACCATGACGCGAATCATGGGTTCTGTACCCGATTTACGGATCAGTAAACGTCCGCGACCTGCTAGCGTCTCTTCTGCTTGATCAAAAACTGCGACCAGCTCATCATTGTCGTACGGATCTTGCATTTGGTTGAGGCGCACATTGACCAGTTTTTGCGGCAATACTTCAAAGCCTTCAGTCAACTCACTTAACGATTTGTTTTGCGCCTGCATCACCGCGAGCACCTGTAAACCAGCGATGATGGCATCGCCAGTACGGCTTTTGTCTAAGCACAAGATATGGCCTGATGGCTCACCGCCCAATATCCAGCCATTACTCTCAAGCAATTGCATCACATAACGGTCACCGACTTTGGCACGGACAAAGTCGATACCCTCTGCCTGTAGTGCCAGCTCAAGCCCCATATTACTCATCAATGTGCCAACCACGCCAGTGGCAGGTACTTGTCCTTTGGTCGCCAGTACATACAAAATGCCATCACCATCAACCAAATTACCGACATTATCTACCATCACGATGCGGTCGCCATCGCCATCTAAAGCAATACCGACGTCAGCTTCATGTGCCAATACCGCCTTTTGCAAGCCTTCAGGGTGCGTTGAACCGCACTCGGCATTAATATTCACACCATCAGGGGTATGGTTAATGGCAATTACGGTTGCGCCCAGTTCGCGTAGCACACGCGGTGCGACGCTATAACCTGCGCCATTGGCACAGTCAACCACCACGGTTAAGTGACCCAAGTCATACTGGTAAGGGAAGCTGCCTTTACAAAACTCGATATAGCGGCCTTTCGAGTCCACAATACGATGGTTTTTACCCAAACTTGCAGGATCAATGATGGGCATTAGTACCTCATCACCTTCTGGATTCATGATGGCATCAAGCTTGTCGTTGATGGCTTCTTGCATCTCATCCGTCAGTTTTTTGCCATCCGCAGAAAAGAACTTGATGCCATTATCATAATACGGATTGTGCGACGCCGAAATCACCACGCCGGCATCAGCATGAAAGCTACGGGTCAAATGAGCAATCGCAGGGGTTGGCAAGGGCCCGAGCATATGGACATCAACGCCTGCCGCATTAAAGCCTGCCTGCAGCGCCGCCTCAATCACATAACCTGACAATCGCGTGTCTTTGCCGATCACCACGCTTGGTTTACGCGTTTTACTGTCATTATTTTCTATGAGTACGCGTCCCGTCACATAGCCCAACTTTAAAATAAAATCAGGGGTGATGGGCAGTTGACCAAACTTGCCGCGAATACCATCTGTACCAAAGTAGCTCATAGTAAATATTCCTTCTTATAAAATTAAAAAACAGTAAAGTACCGAAACCAGTAATCGCTACCAGTCTCTTATCATCATTATCTTGTGGTTTTATGATAGCCTATTTTGCAAAAAAAAAGCCAACAATGAACACGCATTGTTGACTTTTTAAATAACTAACCATTCATTGTCCGCTCCAGTACCATCATCACTGGTGATTAACCGACGCGGTAGTTTGGCGCTTCTTTGGTGATCTGTACATCATGGACATGTGACTCTTTCATGCCCGCTGAAGTCACTTTGATGAACTGCGGCTTGCTGCGCATCTCTTCAATGGTCGCGCAGCCGGTGTAACCCATTGATGAGCGCAAACCACCCACCAATTGGTTCACAATACCTGCGACTGGGCCTTTATAAGGAACGCGGCCTTCAATACCTTCTGGTACCAGTTTTTCAACACCATCTTTGGCATCTTGGAAATAGCGATCTGACGAGCCATTTTGGCCTGACATCGCGCCCAAGCTACCCATACCACGGTAGGCTTTGTAATAGCGTCCTTGGAACAACTCAACCTCACCTGGCGCTTCTTCTGTACCTGCCATGAGTGAGCCGACCATGATGCAAGACGCGCCTGCCGCAATGGCTTTGGCCATATCACCTGAGAAGCGAATACCGCCATCAGCGATCAATGGGATACTGTCTTGTAGCGCACTTGCCACGCTATCGATGGCTGAGATTTGGGGCACACCGATACCAGCGATGATACGCGTGGTACAGATTGAGCCAGGACCGATACCAACTTTTACCGCATCCGCGCCTGCATCACGCAAAGCTTTGGCAGCATCGCCAGTGGCAATGTTACCGCCGATAACTTGGATGTGCGGGAAGTTCTTTTTGACCCAAGCGACTTTTTCGATAACGCCTTTTGAATGGCCATGCGCGGTGTCTACAACGATCACGTCAACGTCAGCACCGACCAAAGCTTCAACGCGTGCTTGCGTGTCTGCACCTGTACCAACCGCTGCGCCCACACGTAAGCGGCCTTTTGCATCTTTACAGGCATTTGGGTTGTTTTCTGCCTTGGCAAAGTCGTTGACTGTGATCAAGCCGCGCAAGCGGAAATCATCATCAATCACGATGACTTTTTCGATGCGATGCTCATGAAGCAGGCTCTTGATGTTTTCGTTGCTCTCGCCTTCTTGCACGGTGACCAACTGATCTTTGGGGGTCATGATGTTGCTGACAGGCTGAGACAAGTTGGTCTCAAAACGCCAGTCGCGGTGCGTGACGATACCGACCACTTTATCCGTGCCCTTTTCAACCACAGGCACCCCTGAGATGTTGTTGTTTTTGGTCAGCTTGATCAGCTCACCAATGGTCATTTCAGGATGTACGGTGATGGGGTCCACTACTGTACCCGCTTCAAACTTTTTCACGCGGCGTACTTGGCGCGCTTGCTGACTGATGTCCATATTTTTGTGCAAAATACCCAAACCGCCCAACTGTGCCATAGTGATGGCCATTTCAGACTCAGTCACGGTGTCCATCGCCGCAGAGACAAGCGGTAAATTTAGCGTGATGTCCTTGGTCAGGCGTGTCGATAGATCGGCAGTTTTTGGCAGCACTTCAGAATAAGCTGGCAACAATAAAACATCATCAAACGTGAAAGCTTCATCAACAATTCGCAACATACATACCCCTAGCGGTGGTTATTTTGATGGGTAGGAACTCAGTGCGCAGCGTATTTTTGTGGCGACCATAGGGTTATAAATAATGGTACGCTGCTATACGATGACCCACTCAGTTATCCTGTAAAAATAACGCCACATTATAACAAATAAGCACCTATCTGACATACTATATTTGTCAGATTATTTTACGCTTCTCTATCACATTCTTATCTGCTTCGTCCTACCCTTATCTTTCAGGTGTTAACGTAATTCGCTCTGTTGGCAAATAGGGCTTTTGCGCTTGATGGAGGTAGCCAAGCATCTGTTCACGCACGTCGCAAGCCAGTGTCCAAGCTTCCATAGGGCCGCTTGAGGATACTGAGCCACGTAGCTCGATGGTACTTTCGGTCACATTGACCACATACACAGCAGGTTCAGTTTTTTCGTCCCACAGCTCATTGTCCTTAGTCACCGAGACAAACTTTTCGCGGATGGCATCGATATCTGCACCATAATCCACATACAAGAACACAGGACAGGTCTGGTGCGATTCGGTGTGTGACCAGTTTTCGACCACCTCGGTACTAAAGTTGCGCATCGGCACGATAAGACGGCGCTCATCCCACGTTTTTAGTACCGCATAGGTATAACGCAAGTCCTCAATGGTGCTAAAATTACCATCCAATATCACACTATCACCAATACGTACTGGCTGGGTAATGGCCACTTGCACCCCTGCGATGATGTTACCCAAAATAGGCTGAGCGGCAATACCAATAACCGCACCAGCAATTCCTGCTGAAGTGAGCAGTGTTTTACCCAACCCTTCGATATTGGTAAATTCACTCATACCAATCCAAATGCTGCCCAAAATCATCACAAAAATAAAGACGCGGCGAAATATCGACACATAGGTACGTCGGCGGCGCGATTTATCAAAGTGCTCTTCACCCAAATTCTCAATTTGCAAGTCTTGATAGCGATTGGCAAAAAAGTTAATCACTCGAACACCAAGCCACATGGCACTCAGCACCAGCGCAATCCAAACGATCGGACGAATAGAAGAAGCGACCGAATCAATATAGGGCAAACCGCCCGATACCAAGGTAAATACCATTGAAAAACTGATGGTAAAAGTCAACGGTACGGTAAACTTGCTGACCAAATCGGTCACGCTATTACGTCCCCGCGCATGTATGGGGCTGCTTTCATCCATCACATACCAGTTAATCAACTTGGCCGTGCCTCGGCTAAGTAGCCAACCTATGCACATGGTCAGAGAAAAAAACAGCAGCAGCGCCAAAAACTCCCAAACGGCAATCCCGAATATGCGCATCTCCATCCATGTGGGCAGGTAACGCTCAAACTGCGCAGGATGATATTGCTCATAAAGGTTGTCGATATTGCCTACCGTTTGCGCCGAAAATACCCATACTGGCGTGTTGTCTTCTACTCGTACACGCTCTAGATAAATGGGTACGCGACGTTCGCGGTAGTCAATATAGCCCAGCTGTATAGAACGCCTAGGGATGCCCATGACACTACTGCTGCTGCCGATAGGGGGCTCAATCAGTCCATCAGGGCGATCCGGTAAATCATCAAACAGATATAAATCTTTTTTGCTCAATAAAAAATCAAGACGCTTGGTCAAATCCAGTGCACGCGCACGTTGCTGACTATCCTCGATTAAATTCATATTGAGTGCGTAAGCGGCCAAATCAAATTTTTGCTGCATGATCGAAGATTGAAAAAACTCCAAGGTAGCAAGCGGGGTCGATAAGTTTGGCGGTGCCTCAAGTGGTGGCAACCCAGCATTGAGCTTGGTCACTGGGTAATAACTGGCGTTATACTCCCCTGTCAGTCCTGTGTAGCCTTGTAGCTGGCCCGCTTGCTCGGCCACACGATTATTGACTGGGCTAAATATCTCTTTTTTAATCTCCTCAGTGCTAAAACCCTTGGCTTTTAGCACTTCTATTTGTTGTTCTGCATAATCAAGCAGATCAGCTGGCTTATCTTGGCTGGCTAGTGGTGCGGCAGGCGATGCACTGTCTTGTTTTTCTGTCTCTGACTGCTCGGTACGTGCTTGCGCCGTTTGTTGGTTTTCAGCCGAATAAGCGATATCAACAAACGCAAACAATAACATCAAGCAGTAGACGAACCCACAAAGCAACCGCGTGGGGTGATAACGGCTAGAAGCGTTTGCGGTACTCATACCCGTGCTGACGGAATGATGACGGTTATGAAAAAAAGAAGCACTTGGCATAAGACAATATTCTTGAGGTAATGATAGCGTTAAGCTAAAACACTTAGCAAAAAAAAGCCAGCGTGTGCTGACTTAATTTGTTAGCTTACGTATGTAATGTAACCAGCAATAACGATCTGGCTATGCGCGGCGCCATGTCGTACCACTGCGGCTGTCTTCAAGCTCAATACCTGCCTCTTTTAACTGCTCACGTATCTCATCTGCACGCGCAAAGTTTTTGTTGGCCTTAGCATCAGCGCGCTCAATGATCAAATCATCAATGGCACCATCGCTTAAACCATCAGTTTGCTCTTCGCCAATCACTGCCTGCAAAAACTGCTGTGCAGGCTGCTGTAAGATATTCAGCGCTTCGGCTAAGGCTTTGAGCGATTTGGCGGCTTGCCATGCGCCATCAATATCTTCTGCTTTAATGGCCTTATTGACTTCACGCGCCAGCCCAAACAACACACTGGTCGCCGCGGCACTATTAAAGTCATCATTCATAGCCGCAATGAACTCTTGACCTGCGCTGCTGGCATAAGCATCATCTAAGGCTTGCGCGCAGACAACCAATGACTCACCTTTTTGCTGCTCAGCGATCTTGAGGGCATGATATAGTCTGCTTAGGCTATTATGAGCTTCAGTCAGTGCGCTGTCAGAGAAGTTGACTTGGCTGCGATAATGACTGGACAACAAGAAAAAACGCACCGTTTCTGGTAGATACTTTGCCATCACGTCACGAATGGTAAAGAAGTTGCCAAGCGATTTAGACATTTTTTCGCCATCGACATTGATAAAGCCAACGTGCATCCAATTGCGTGCGTATTCACAGCCAGTTGCCGCTTCAGACTGGGCAATTTCGTTTTCATGATGCGGAAACTGCAAGTCGTGACCGCCGCCATGAATATCAAAGGTACTCCCCAAGCACTTTGTCGACATGGCCGAGCACTCAATATGCCAGCCAGGACGACCCTGACCCCATGGTGATGCCCACTGCGGCTCGTCAGGCTTAGCCGCTTTCCACAGCACAAAGTCAAAGGGATTGCGTTTGTCATTATCAACGTCAACACGCGAGCCTGCCTGCATTTCATCCAAATTGCGCTTTGAGAGCTTGCCATAATCGTCGAAGCTATCAACCGCATAGTAGACATCGCCATTGTCAGCAGGATAAGCATGCTGGGTATCAACCAACTTGCCAATCATCGTTTGCATCTCATCGATATGATCAGTCGCACGCGGCTCAGCATTGGGCAATTGGCAACCAAGGGCAGCGGCATCTTCGTGCATGGCATCAATAAAGCGCTGCGTTAACGTGGTAATATCCTCACCATTTTCGGCCGCACGCGTGATGATCTTGTCATCAATATCAGTGATGTTACGCACATAATTGACCTCATAGCCCAGCTGGGTCATCCAGCGTACCGCCATATCAAAGGCAACCATCACACGCGCATGCCCAATGTGACAATAGTCATAGACGGTCATACCACACACATACAGCCCCACTTGCCCCGCGTTGAGTGGCTCAAACTGGCGTTTCATACCAGTCAGTGAATCATAAATGGCAAGCTGCGACATAGCGGCGGCAAGAGGTGTGGTCATAACAAAATAGCCTTAAAAAATTGAATAATAGCCATGATTAAAATGCAAATAAAATGCAGTTGATCATGACAAAAAATAATGACCATGCCAGATCATTCACCCAAGCGCCAAGTATTGGCGACAGAAGATAATGATCTGTGCATCGTCATCCATCCATTATCTTAGCGAAAATGTGCAGAAAATACTACAATGCTTGCTCAAGAGAGTAAACACCAACCACAAATTCAATTTTATAACAATAAGGATATACCGTGGGCAACCGTTTGAGCAAAATATACACCCGTACTGGTGATGATGGCAGCACAGGCATGGCGGATGGCAGCCGTCTCAGTAAAGCAAATGTCATCTTTAGTGTGATGGGTGACATCGATGAGCTGAACTCACATATCGGGCTGGTGCGTGCGCACTACGGACATGAGGCCATGACGCACATCAGCACCCAAGCCAGCCGCCAATTTGCCCAAGACTTGACCATGATTCAGCACTTGCTATTTAATATAGGCGGAGAGCTGGCCATGCCTGAATATGAAGGCGTGAGCAACGTCCATATTGAATGGCTTGAGCAACACATTGATGCGATGAATACCGTATTGCCGCCACTGAAAGATTTTATTTTGCCCACAGGCTCAGTATTGGTCAGCCAGCTGCACGTGGCGCGTAGTGTCTGCCGCCGCGCTGAGCGACAAGCCATTGCCCTACAAGCCGAGCAGCCACAAGCCATTCACTGTACGGCCATCAGCTTTATCAACCGTTTGTCTGACTGGTTGTTTGTCGCCGCACGCTTTTGTACCGATCCCAAACGGGTCTCGGAAGTGCTGTGGAACAATCAAGCGCTGCAGCAATTTAGCGACCAATAGTCTGACCAGTAGTCATATCGTCAGTCTATCTACACGATAACGCCCACAGCTTAAACAAGCAGTGGGCGCTGGCACGGTCAGTCAGTAACCATACAGCTTAATAAGTGGCGTTCTCATCTTCGATGATGACCATGTCAATACTGTCATCAGTCGGTACAGATGCCGATGGTTTTGGAGTGGCTGTATTGGTATTTGTCTGGCTGTTACTATTTTGATTACTGCCTTGATTGATGCTTGGCACTTGGATAGGCTCTATTGGCTCAACAGGCTGTACAGCGGTTGGCTCACGCAGGCCTGCATCCTCCTGCTCGGCGGCGCGACGTTCTGCTTGCTCTTGCGCCTGACGCTCAGCGCGCTGACTGTCTACTTCAGACTTGAGCACAGAGCTTGCCATCACATCAGCAACTGCCGTCATCAGTACAGGGCGACCTGCGATACGGATTTGCACTTGCCCACCTTGCATACCGACCACATACGTAAATGCATCATCTGTCAGCATATTGTTATTGATGCGAATGTTATTTTTCGTCAAGCGTGAAGATAGGCTTGGCTCATTATTTGCCGCTCTTACCAAGCTGGCTTGATATAAGTCTTCACTGGGTAGGGTCATGCTGACACTGGCTTGGCAGGTGGTCACACCAGTGGCATTGGCCTGCTGCAATATTGCAGCATTTTGCACATCAATCAACACCCCATTCACCTTGCTGCTGACCGTGCCGTTATCCAAACTGACCTCAGCATCATTGGCATAACTTGCCGCAATGGTCTGCGCTTGCTGGCTGAGTGTATTTTTGAGCGTGCGTTGTAAGCGGTCTTGCACCATAGGGTCATTACAGTTGATGGCAGCTGCGACGGCATCGTCTTCCTCTACCACAACCACCTCTTGCTCAACCACTTCAGCGTTATCACTATCAGCATCATCTGAGCGGCTACATCCTGCTACAGCCAGTCCACATACCACACCAATGCCTGCAACCTGCTGCCATGTCATCCATTTACTGTTTACTGCGCTCATACTGATTTGCTCCCAAATTACTGATGCTTACCACTACTGTTGTCAGCATATAATGGCCGCCATGCCCATGTTAGGCTCACGTTCTGTAAAATTCCGCCATTATACGAGGTTTACCAAAGTTGGTCATCAGCGCTGACCAACAGCATACAAATAAAACCCTTCCATTTGCCCAAAAGGTATCTTTGGTTGCAAAAACATAACAAACTATAAAAGGGTTATGGCCGCTTACGACACAAACTGCCGCTACACTACAGATGATTATAATAGACAGTAAGACGCTACCATTGAGCCGCTTCACGCTTTTAGCAACAACTTTGATCACAACCTTGGCAGTCAGGTCATGATAAATCTTGAAAACACACGCTTACTGGGCCATCGCGGTGCCAGACAAGAGGTGCTCGAAAACAGCTGGTTTGGATTTGTTCATGCCCAGCGCTTGCAAGCACGCGGACTTTCTGGGGTTGAATTTGATGTGCAGTTGACCGCCGACGGGCATTTGATCGTTTTTCATGACGACACACTCCAGCGTCTATGTGGCCTACAGTCACGGGTCGATCAGCTCAGCCTTGCTGAAATCCAGCGGCATCTGCAATCGGGACAAAAAATCATCACCTTAGATGCGCTAACGCAGCACATGCCCGCCGTCAAGCCTAGCTTATCGAGTGCAGCGCTATCGACTAAAGCAAGCCGCAACACTCATACCCTGACGCAATTTAGCCATATTGAGCTGGAAATCAAAACCCACAATCGTACTGATCACGCCAAGTTAATCCGTGCTTTGAATCATTACTTACTCGGCAGTCCTCTGGCAAACCTGCCTATCGTATTGACCAGTTTTGATAGGCAGCTTCTCGCTCAGCTCCAGCGCAGTACGGTACTGCAACATATCCCGCGGGGATTATTGGTACGTGAACCCAAACTGATCGCCAAAGCGCCTAACACTGCCCTACAATTGGGCTGTATCCAGCTTGGTATTCATTACCCCCTACTCAGTCAGTCTCTGATTCGCGATTGTCATCGTCATGGTTTGCCCGTCAGCGCTTGGACCGTCAACGATATAGCAGCCGTAGAACAATTGGTACAATGGCAGGTTGATGTCATCATCACCGATATTCCCACCCAGCTCTTATAACCATCAGCAAAAATCCGTGACCACAAGCAACAACTCGCGATAGCTTAGCCTACATCAGCCATGTATTTGTTTTTACAGCCATCATCAATAGGCTGTAACAACCATCATAAACATATGATTGTTTAGGATTAAATGAGCCTATATGGTTTAACAAGAAACCCCCATCATTTACATTTTCCTTTAAAACCTGATAGACAGTAGGGAATTAGAGACAATATATTCAATAATCCCTACAAGTTATTGTTATTTAGTAATATTTTTATAGTGTATAACCGTTCACTTTCTGTCGTTTTTAGGGTAATATAGGGGCTGAAACTAATACCGTTAGGGATATTATATGATTGCAAAAAAAGCAATAGGCTTACCGCTCAAAGGCTTACGTTTCGCTGTCAAGTCTGGTGACATGCTTTTACAGACGGCCAGCACTCAAATGACCCGTTTTAGAACGTGGTTCGAGGACACGACGGCAAATGCGATGTCTGAGCAGCCTACCGCTATCAGCGGTTATATCAGCAATGCATCTCCTGATAGCCAAGACGTCTCTATGGACGAGACGGTTGATATTCGTGAGCTTGAGTTCAAAAAAGCGCCCATCAACTGGATTCCTGCGGCTATCTTGGTGACGACGCCGCTTGCTGCTGCGATCATTACGCCATGGTACTTGAGCACGCATAAAGTTGGCGCACCTGTCTGGGGAGCGTTTGGCTTCTTCATGGTATGGACAGGTATCAGTATCACTGCAGGCTACCATCGTTTGATGTCGCATCGCGCCTATAAAGCGCATCCTATCGTCAAAAACTTTTTACTGCTCGGCTCAACGCTTGCGGTTCAAGGTTCAGCATTTGACTGGTGCTCAGGGCACCGTAGCCATCATCGCCATGTTGATGACGTGATGGACGACCCTTACTCAGCAAAACGCGGCTTTTTCTTCAGCCATATTGGCTGGATGTTACGCAACTACCCAAGTGGTAAGTTTGATTATAAAAACATCCCTGACTTGACCAAAGACAAAGTGCTCCAAATCCAGCACAAATACTATGGTTTATGGGTACTGGCTACCAATGTCGGGCTGGTTGCCGCTCTGGGCTGGTTGCTTGGTGATGTTTGGGGCACGCTGGTGTTGGTAGGCCTACTGCGCTTAGTATTGACCCACCACTTTACGTTCTTTATCAACTCACTGTGCCACATGTTTGGTACGCGCCCTTATACCGACACCAACACGGCACGTGATAACTTTTTCTTGGCCATCTTCACTTGGGGTGAGGGTTACCACAACTTCCATCACTTTTTCCAATACGACTATCGTAATGGCGTTAAATGGTGGCAGTATGACCCAACCAAATGGTTGATTGCTGGTCTGTCAAAAGTGGGTCTGACCTCAGACTTACGCACTATTGATGACACCACCATCAAACATGCAGAAGTACAAATGCAGTTTAAAAACGCACAGAAAAAAATCGACACTGTTACTGCAAGCGGCTTAGATCTCCCGCATGCCATGCAAAACTTCCAAGACCGTGTCAAGTTTGAGTACGAAGCGTTTACCCAAACGGTAGAAGAATGGCAAGCGCTAAAAGCCAAAACCATTGAGCTGAAAAAGACAGAATTTGCAGATCGTTTGCATGAAGTCGATGAAAAGCTCAAGCACGAATATACCAAAATTGAGCAAAAAATCTTTGAGCATAATGACAACTTAAAGACAGCGTTTCGCTCTATTGGCCACAGCAACAAAGCCGCTTAAGCCATATTGACGCCAGATGTATAAAGACCCTTTATCTGTAACGGATAGAGGGTTTTTTTATGGCTGTCACCTTGCCTGTCTATACTCACCGATACAGTGCTCACGAAATATTACAGGTTGACACTCATTTGTACATAGGCTGCCTTTATTGACAGCTGTGCTATAGTCACGGCATACATTCTATTTTATGCGCACAAGGAATTTGGTATGCAGTATCAAAACACTTACGTTACGCTAGACCCGCGTCTTTATCATCGGCAGGTACCCACGCCGTTAGACAACCCACGTGCAGGGCATTTTAACCCGTATGTTGCTGAGCAACTGGGGTTTAGTGATGATGCTGATTTGATGGATAGCTGGGTAGATATCGTTGGTGGTCATCAAGTACCTGATGGGTTTGCACCCCTTTCTATGGCCTATGCTGGACACCAATTTGGACATTGGGCAGGTCAGCTGGGTGACGGTCGTGGTTTGTTGATGGCGCAAGTGCTGGACAAACAAGGCTCGTTGCAAGATTTGCACCTAAAAGGCAGTGGACTGACGCCCTATTCACGCATGGGCGATGGGCGCGCAGTGCTGCGCAGTACCATTCGTGAGTATCTGTGTGGTCATGCGCTCACCCAGCTTGGTATCCCCAGCTCCAACGCGCTGGGCTTTGTGGTTTCTGATACGCCGGTACGCCGTGAGCGTATGGAAGCGGGGGCGGCTTTGATGCGAGTGGCTGACAGCCATGTGCGTCTTGGTCATATCGAGTGGGTGGCTAGCTTCGCACCTGATCTGCTGGCAGAGTTCACCGACTATATGATCGACACCTACTATCCCGAGTGCCGCGAGCATGAGACACCAATATTGGCCTTTTTGCAGGCCGTAGTCAGCCGTACAGCACGTATGATTGCTGATTGGCAGTTGATTGGCTTTGCCCATGGGGTGATGAATACGGACAACTTATCCATCACGGGCAGCACACTGGACTTTGGGCCGTTTGGATTTATGGAGCGTTTTAATCCCGCTTGGATCAACAACCACTCCGATCACACAGGACGCTACAGCTATCAGAACCAGCCTGCCATTGGCCACTGGAACCTGAATGTTTGGCTCTCTCACTTTATGCGCCTGACCCACTCAGGTGTGACCAAAGCACATCTAGAGGATTGCTTAAACATATACGAGCCTACCTTTATGCAGCATTATCAGCAGGGACTGTGCAAAAAATTGGGACTTGCGCATGACACCGATAGTCTACGCCTTGCTTTTGATTGGCTCAGCTTGATAGAAGATAACCAACTTGATTACACCAACAGTTTCCGCGCCTTGCTGGGTCTGCTTGCCCCAAAAGATCACCCTTATGAAGTGCAGCTGCTTGAGACCATGCGGGCAGAATTGACGAGCACGGCAGAGCAAAATTGGCAAGCATGGTCAGAGCGTTATCTGGCACAAACCGCAACCACACGTGACCAAACCATTCAGGAAATCGGTCAATACAACCCTGTATATGTCTTGCGTAATGCCATGGCGCAACGAGCTATTGAGGCGGCTGAACAAGGCCAGTTTGAGGAAGTGGCACGGTTGTTTGAGCTACTCACACAGCCTTATACGGTACAGAATATCGCCACTGAACTTGATACGATGCCGCCCAAACCAGATACGCCGCAAATGCCTATCAGTTGTTCATCATAACCCGTTTTTATGGCTTTCTTTTTATCATAAATTTGTTATCATCAATTGGCTGAATGTTCGTTATCAAATTATTATATAATTTGTCTATTCGCTGCCTTCAGCTAGGCAGTGAATGGTCATGATGCTAGAATAGTGAGCTTGTCAATATACAAACGACTGTGATGGTGACTCTAAAGTTCATTATTGGCTTTTGGTATTTGCATTAAATATCGAACCACTATCAACACAGCGCAGACTCTAACTTATTTTTATTACTGTTTATTTTATTTCAATTTATCACAACAATGGCAATTATTATGAATGATGATACCAATCTGAATACAGAAAAGACGCACACGGATAAAGAGCAGTTCGAACAAGCAGCACTGCATTATCATGCGCATCCAAGACCTGGTAAGATTTCTGTTACCCCTATCAAGCAGCTTGCTAATCAGCGTGACCTTGCGCTCGCTTATTCACCCGGTGTTGCCGTTCCTTGTCTTGAAATTGAAAAAGACCCAACGCTGGCTGCAAAATATACTGCGCGTAGCAACCTTGTTGGTGTCATCACAAACGGCACTGCCGTACTTGGTCTGGGCAATATTGGCCCCCTAGCCTCCAAGCCTGTGATGGAAGGTAAAGGTGTCTTGTTCAAAAAGTTCGCTGGTATTGATGTTTTTGATATCGAAGTGGCGCAAAATGATCCTGATAAATTCATCGAAGCCGTTGCTGCACTTGAGCCAACGTTTGGTGGTATTAACCTAGAAGACATCAAAGCACCAGAATGTTTTAGAATTGAGCGCGAATTGCGTAAGCGTATGAACATTCCAGTCTTCCATGACGATCAGCATGGCACCTCAATCATTGTTGCTGCAGCAATGTTAAATGCGCTGCAATTGACTGGTAAAAAAATTGAAGACCTAAAAGTAATCTGCTCAGGTGCGGGCGCTGCGGCCATCTCTTGCCTTGACATCATCTGCGCACTAGGTATCAACAAAAACAATATTTATGTTTCTGACTCACGCGGCATCATCAGTACCAGCCGTGAAAACCTTGACGAAACCAAACAGCGCTATGCACGCGATACCGAAGCGACCACGATTGATGAACTAATCGACGGTGTTGACATGTTCTTAGGGTTGTCTATGCCAGGCACGTTGACCGCAGATATGGTCAGCCGTATGGCCAAAGACCCCATCATCTTTGCACTCGCCAACCCGACACCTGAAATCATGCCAGAGTTGGCACACGCGGTGCGCCCAGACGTGATCATGGCAACTGGCCGCTCAGACTATCCCAACCAAGTCAACAACGCGCTTTGCTTCCCTTATATTTTCCGCGGTGCGCTAGATGTCGGTGCAACCACCGTTAATGAAGAGATGAAAATCGCTTGTGTAAAAGCAATTGCTGCGATGGCTCACGTTGAAGCTACCCCAACTTCAGATGCTAAAGATATCGAAAGCATGCAAAGCTTTGGACGTGATTACCTCATTCCAGGGCCACTAGAGCCAAACTTAATCATTGAGATTGCTCCTGCGGTTGCCAAGGCTGCTATGGATTCAGGCGTCGCCACTCTCCCAATAGAAGACTTTGATGCCTATCGTCAACGCCTGTCTGAGTTTGTTTATAACTCAGCGTTTGTTATGAGGCCTGTGTTTGCACGCGCTAAGTCTGATCCTAAGCGTATTGTATACTGTGAAGGTGAAGATAAAAACGTCCTCCTTGCAGTACAGGTTGTGATTGATGAAAAACTTGCCAAGCCAATCTTGGTCGGTCGTCCTGCTGTTATCGAAGCGTATATTGAAAGACTGGGACTGCGCCTAAAAGATGGTGAAAACATCAGCATCGTGAATCCAGATGACGACCCACGTTACAGAGATTACTGGGAGACGTATTACGAGCAAAACAAGCGTCGCGGCGTCAGTATCGAGCTTGCGCGCCGTGATGTGCGCCGTAAGACCACCTTAATCGGTGCCTTGCTGGTCGAAAAAGGTGATGCTGATGGTATGATTTGTGGTACATTCAGCCATTATCATCTACACCTCAAATATGTACAAAATGTCATTGGCAAAAAAGAAGGGGTTAAAGACTTCTTTGCGATGAATGCGGTATTGATGCAAGATCGCAATATCTTTATTGCTGACACTTATATCCATGAGGATCCCACTGCTGAGCAGTTGGCGGAGATGACCATCTTGGGTGCCAAGCAGCTACGCCGCTTTGGTATCACGCCACGTGTGGCATTGGTGTCACACTCAAACTTTGGCGCATCAGACCGTACCAGTGCGCAAAAAATGCGTAAAGTACATGAAATCTTGCTCAACAGCGATGTCGACTTTGAGTTTGATGGCGAAATGCATGGTGACGCTGCCCTTGACGAGCGTATCCGTCTCAATGACTTACCATCAAGCACACTCAAAGGTGCGGCTAACTTGCTTATTTTGCCAACGCTAGATGCCGCCAATATCGCCTTTAACTTGCTAAAAACAGCAACCCAAAGCGCGTCTATTGGTCCCATCTTATTGGGCGCTAACAAGCCTGTGCATATCATTACCCCATCAGCAACAGCGCGCCGTGTGGTGAACATGACCGCCCTTGCTGTGACAGAAGCACAAGATTTGGCCAACATCCAATAATCTTTCGCTTGATTAGCAGTAGCAGCGATGGATGACGCCTAGTCGCCATCTGCTATACTAAGACCGATCAATACCAGCACACGGTATTGATCGGTTTTTTTATGTCATCGGACACATGTTGTCACCCACTATCAGCTGGGTGCTATCAGCAATAAAAGGGGCTATGATGCAGATTTTTTTGGTTGGCGGTGCAGTACGGGATCAGCTGTTGGGCATTCCTATCAAAGACAAGGATTTTGTGGTGGTGGGTGCCAGTGTGGCCGATATGCTGGATGCTGGATTTCAGCAAGTGGGTGCTGATTTTCCAGTGTTTTTGCACCCGCATACCCACCAAGAGTATGCCCTTGCCCGTACTGAGCGTAAGCAAGGACATGGTTATCAAGGCTTTAGTATCCACGCTAGTCCCGACGTTACCTTAAAAGAAGACTTACTTCGTCGTGATTTGACCATCAATGCAATGGCTATTGAGGTGACTGGGCTCAATGACGAGACGCCCACAAGTGGTCAGGTGATCGACTATTATGGCGGGCTTGATGACATCAATAATAAAGTACTGCGCCACGTCTCAGCAGCCTTTACTGAAGACCCACTACGAGTGCTGCGGGTGGCTCGCTTTTATAGCCGCTATTATGACGCAGGCTTTCATGTGGCGGACGAGACGCAAGCGCTGATGCATCAGCTTGTGGCATCAGGTGAGCTGGCTCATTTGAGCGCTGAACGCATTTGGCAAGAGGCGAGCCGCGCGATGATGCAGACCGCGCCACAGGTCTATTGGCAACTGCTATTCGATATGGGCGCACTTACTGATCACTTTGGCGCCCTGCACGACGCGTGGCAAAATATCAAAGTCAAAGAAACCATACAGACTGCATTATATTTCGCCAGCCAAATGCAACTGAATCTATCAGAGCGTTGGGCACTGCTGATGGCAAGCCTTAACCCGCAGCTCAGCGGTGCAACAATACAAGCAGCAAGTATCAGTATACCTTCATCCGTACAGGCCATTCATGATATCGGAGATCAGGCCAAAGTACCCAAAATGCATACACAATTTGCCGCGCTGTTTATGCAGCACTATGAGACGCTAAGCTGTATCGACCAACTATGCGCTGCCGAAAAAATCGCCCTTATCCAAGCCTGTAATGCTCATAAAGCCCCTGAAAAGCTCTCGCAGCTTTTGGTGGTTAGCCACGTATTACATTTGGCACAGCAGCACCGCCAGATGATGCTCGCTTTAAACAGCTTTCATGCTATCGGTATGAGTCATATTGACCAAACACTCAAGGGTGCCGCGATTGGCACGGCACTCAATCAAGCCCGATCTGAGCATTTAATATCAGTGACACAAACAGATCAGCAGTTTTGAAAAGTACGCTATGGCTATGAATTTCATGGCTGGTTTTAAACTGCTTTCTGATCCATCACACATTTTTGCTCGTTATAAACATTAAATCCAATATAACCGTACTTAAGTGGTATTTTTTACTTGAAAATCTGAAAAAATCAGGTATTATAGTCCGTCTAACGTTTAGGGCCCATAGCTCAGTTGGTTAGAGCAGAGGACTCATAATCCTTTGGTCGTAGGTTCAAGTCCTACTGGGCCCACCATATTTATATTGCAAAAAGAAAAAGGCTTGTTCGCAGCGATGCGGCAAGCCTTTTTTTATGGATGTTCAGTACTACAAAACTGTAAAGTTAGAGTCAACTTAAGAACATTATCCACTTACCCTACTTTCTAACTGCTTCAAACCTTTAAGTATCAAATGCACAACTTCGTCAACAAAAGGCGTTTTCATTAAGCGGCTATAATCTTCCTCATTTAAGCCAGATACTGAAGACAATTTTTCAACCGATATACCTAACAATGATGCTTCTACCTGTTCGTAATTAGCTTCAAAGGAATTACCTTTTGCAATCTGTTGAAGTTCTATATATCCCGCATTATGGCTTATCTGCCATCCTTCAGTAAATTCTTCGCATATTTCATTATTTAGAATGCTGTCACATAGTTTTTGGCAAAGTCCGCCGAGACCTCCAGCCAAATATATTGGTTTATTTAGGTCAATAGCTATCAAAAACTCTTCTAGTACTCCAGGCATCTTACCTTTATATCCTTCAAACTTACCACCAGCCAGCACTCTAACATCCGAATACGTAATCGAGGATTCCCGCATTTTAGTTAAGCTACGTGACCAAATATAGCTATTCGTAGGGCTATTTGGTGGAAGGAAAATATCAGTAGCATTATCAAGTAATGGTATGACATCACTAGGTAACGTATGACATTCAGTTTTAAGCACTTGGTTATATTTTGCTTTGAAATCTATGTGGTCATTTGTTAGAAATAATGGCCATGCTAAGTGGTTTTCCACATGTATTTTTTGCTCACCAATACGTGCGCTTAAGATATTGGCCTCATCTAGTATAAATTGGGTAAACCCGTCAGATCGCAAATCACCACCATATATTAACGTATGCTGACGATATAATAAATGACGAGCCAAGTCTTGCGATAACCGTTTTAGCTCATCTATGTGCTGATGATGCACCTCAAAACCCTTGTCGATATAGTCTGAAATAGATAATCCAACTTTATATTTTTTAGTAGCCGTAGCGTCACTTGACAATAGAGGTGTGGATAAGGTGATATTGAGAGCACCAGCCCAAGCAGTTTCTTCTTCGTAAACAGGTGGTTCTGGATAACAAACTATTAAGCTATCATCACATTTAAGTCCTTTTTCTTTTTTAATAAATATGACTTGCTCAGCTTCAGGCGGTCGTGCCAATATTTCTGCTTTTTTATTTATCCAACTTTGATTTCGATAATACTTAAGTAAAGCAGTTGCATATTTAAAGCGTATTGTCTCTAATAAAGACGCAATTAGAATGCGTAGTATCTTTTTTGTTTTAAGCGGCTTAACAGTAACATGAACACAGGGTACATTGCCCGCAGATGGAAAAATTCTATCCTCGTATTCTTCCAAACTATTAACAACAATGATAGGTATTCTATTTTGTTTTGCCATTAGTACCTCACGCTGACACCAGTAGCGTGAAGAATAAGCATCGCTTACAATAGCAACCATTGTTGAGTCTTGTAAGTTCACTTCAATATCTTTGTTAAATTTAGAGCCAGGAGAAATCTCTGTTGCATCAAAGAATTGACGCATATTACTATTATCAATGAAGCTTTTGATAGCTAAAGCATGGTTTACGCCAGTACTACCCATTTTCGCATGGCTTAAAAATAGTTTAATTGATGATAGATTGCTCTGTTCTTTAGGGTTAATATCATTGAAACCATAGCGGTATAGTTCATGAGATAGTGCTAGAATACCGCTATCTATACGCGTACTTTGCGGCCAATCATAAGCACGTATAAAGTTTAGGTCTTTTAAACCACCACATTGACTGTGACTGGTTCCAGCTTTATCTATAGAAACGGGGACAATACTGTATCCCTCGTCATTTGTGAGTTTATTAATATACTTAGACCAAGGATCAATTGTCAAAGTATGTTTACTAGTAAAGACAAAAATAATATCCTTTTGTGCTAGCTTGAGCGGAGGATTGTCAGGCGTCTCTGTTGGCGTTCTAGAGCTATAAAGAAAGGTAGGTATATTGATTTCACGGGAAAACGGTCTATCTGTATCGCGAGTAATATACCTACGAAACTCACTAATCACCTCGAAAATATTTTCGTTATCGGAAGGATGCCAAATAAAGTGAACAGCAAGAGGTGGTAAGTTCTGAGTAGAAGTAGTCATATCATAAAGATCCAAGATGGCTTTGATTAAATTTTAAGCTTGCCAGTGATTTTGACACTCTCTACGATTTTCTTTGAAATAAGAATGAGAATTGTTTGGCAAATAGAGTCTACTATTTCTCTTCTGGAAAGCCTCATGAATCCAAGCCATCAATTCTCGATGATTTATAGGACATGAATATATTTTTGAATAGCCAGCCTGTATATTATCGTAAAGTCTTGGTGGAATATTGCAAGGGGTATACTCTACACCGTTATCTGTAACTTCAGTAGAACATCCATAGCTATTGCATTTATCATAGCTAGGCAAAAGTATACCGATAAGTCCTGAACGTGTATTCTGACTCGTCTTCTTAATGCTGTAGCCTATCTCCCAATCAACATGCTTTCTTTTCCACGTATCTTGACCAATCAATACAATAGTAACTGAGCTTTGAGATATGAACCTATCTCTAATCGCCTGACGAGTGGTTTCAGTCTTATTATTAGGATCAATATCACCATCTTGAACTGAGCGAGAAACAAAGGTTTCAACATCATCCGAGAAGGCATTTTCAAACTCTTCTCGATAATCACCATCAGCGTGATGGAAGCTGACGAATACTTTGTGCTTTGGTATATTACATAACATATGGTTATTAATCTCCTTCGTGATATGATTATTCTATGCACTGTTATATAAGACGTACTTAAGGGTACGAATTCGCTCATTAGCATAGCATAGATTTATCAACAACTAGACGATTATCTACTTTCTAAAAAAGGGAGGACTGCCATGGCTAGAGTTAATAGTATTTATCTAAGTAGCTATATTGAGCTTGTTAAAGAGACTAATAAGTTTACTTCTGATAAAGCTCTTTTTGGTGCACAGATGGGTTTATTCAGTGAAGTAGGGAGTTTAGTATCCTTACTCAAAAAGAAGTTGCTCAACAGTGATTCGAATGATCATTCGAACGAACTAGTCGTCGAAGAGATGGGAGATATTTTCTGGTATTTTACACTTATAACTATTGTCGAAAGTGTTGATCTCTATGAATTAGCAAGCGATATCGAGCCCTATAATAGCCATGGAAGTGCAATCGTTATATCAGGGATAAAGAACCAACCGTTTGTAACCGTTAAATCTAATAAAAACATTAAAGATACTGAGTTGTTATTTAGTGAATTAATAAGCCATACAACCTCTCTAAGTAAAGAAACCACTTTAGAAGGAGTTAAAGACTTTTTAACTATATACTCGGAAGTAATGAGTTTTTTAAATCTTGATTTGTTAAATATTGTTGAACACAATACTTTTAAAATTAGGAATAGATTTGTACCAATTGAAGAACTTAATTTACCTTTGCTATCGTTTGATAGTAATTTTAGCAAAGACGAGCAGTTACCAGTAGAGTTCGAGGTTCACATTGTTGAAAAACCGAATGGTAAGGCTTACCTCAAATGGAATGATGTATTTATTGGAAGTGCTTTAAATGACAATCATCAAGAGGATGATAATTACAAATATCATGATGTATTTCATCTGGCATTTGCCGCCATACTACACTGGTCACCTACATTTAGAGCCTTGATTAAACATAAGAGAAAAAGCGACCCTTCTATTGATGAAACACAAGATAGCGGTAGACCAATTGTGATCGAAGAAGGCCTGAGTGCTTGGTTATTTTCCATATCAAAGCAAAGAGATATTGATTTTACTAAAGAGAGTAGTATTTCATATGATTTATTAAAGACTATTCAAATTTTTGTCAGAGGGTATGAGGTTGAAAATTGTCCATTACAGTTATGGGTGAAAGCTATTATCCAAGGATATACAGTATTTAATCAAGTTGTTGAGAATAAAGGTGGCATTATAGTAGGGAATCGTAGAGAAAGAACACTTCAGTTTAGAAAGCTTAATGATTAATAAAAAATAACTACTCCATCTAATTCAGATAAATGACAGTAATAAAGTTGCAATAAGTATGATTAGACCAAACGAAGAAGTTTTCAAATATTATTTTTACTTTATCCAAGAAAGAATGAGTATATTCTGGAATAAGTATGAAGAAAACCACCCTCTAACCCAAGACCCTACCCTACAGTCTTATAAATTTACCAACGTTTATAGGGCAATGGATAGGGTCAGTCAATACCTAATCAAGAATGTTATTTATTCAGATGATAATTTTTCTGACAAAGATATTTTACTCAGAATTATTGTATTTAAAATATTTAACAAGCTTGAGACATGGGAGTACCTTGAGAGCGAAGTTGGTAAAATATCTTTGGAGAACTTTGATTTGAAGGATATTAATAACGCTTTACTAAAACGTAAGAGGGTTGGACCCATATTTAATAATGCTTACATGATGACAGGTACACACTCTTTATATAACCATCTTGATTTCAAACATGAGAAATGGCTTCAGATGGTTAAAGATGAGTTAATTGATCAGTCTGTCTTTGATAAAATTATTGAAGCGAAGTCATTATCAGATACTTTTGACTATCTTAGAGGATGCTCTTTTATCGGTGACTTTTTAGCATATCAATATGCTATTGATATGAATTACTCAAGTGTAATTAACTTTAGTGAGGATTCATTTGTAAAGGCAGGCATCGGGGCTATTAGAGGTATTAAAAAATGTTTTGGTAATGCTTCTTCCTCAAAGTATAGTAATGAAGACATTATTAAATTCACTCAAGAAAATTTCGAATATTACCAATCTGAGTTTGGATACGATGACTTTATTCCTCTTTTTGGAAGATCGCCTACTCTCATAGATTTACAAAATTGCTTCTGTGAAACGGATAAAATCTTAAGGGTAAAAATGCCAGATTTACAATTGCAGAACAAACGTATTAAACAGAGGTATAAAGAAACACCTAGATCATTAGAGTTATTTTTTCCTCCTAAATGGCATATTAATCACAAAATAGATAAGCCATGCTTGCCAGCTACAAAAAGAGAGCTAACATTGTTCTAAATACTGTATTTATCTAACTAAGGTATGCTTTGAAAACCAAACTAAGTATACCAACTACTAACACACTTGCTAATACTAATACTTTTTCATACTTATTATCTAAATCTTTAATTTGTTTCTGCAAATCACCAAGAGATGCATTGTCGCTTCCACTCATATGATCATTAAGGAGCTTCCCAGTGACACCTGTTTGATCCTGATGCTTGCCGTTGTAACTTTCAGAAGCGCTGGTCAATTTCGCAAACCATATTTGAAACAATGGCTCTTCTATCGTTAGGTTTATCGGACTAGGACCAGCATTAAGTACTGAAAACACAATCTTTCCTTTAAAGTGAGGGTCTACATGAAATCCTGATACATTTACTAAACCCTTGAACTTAATGCTAGCCTTTATAGATATAAAGCCCATAATATCATTAGGCATCTCGACTTTTTCATAAGTTTCTAAAAAATAGAACTCACCAGGATTAACAACTATTTGGTTATCTTCAGCTTGTAGAACCCGAAATTTGCTATCAGAGGCACAGTAAGAAGCGCCTAAGCATAGCTCATATTTATTACTGTCTATAAACTTTGGCCTATACTGAGGAATAATTAATTTTATTTGCTCTTTTAACTCTTTTTCACCCAAAAAACTCATACTTGCTCCTATAGTTCGTAAATTTTATATTTTTTATTCATAATTTGGCTTCAACAGCTTGAGATTAGTGAAACTAACACCACATAATACTTATCAGCTTTTGTTTGATTATTTTCTACTCACTACATATTGATAAATAGAAATTATAAGGTTATACATTACATAAACGCTATAAGTCAATGGTTGTCATATTTTAAGGAAATAGTATGGGAAGTCAAAATAATGTATTTATAAGTCACTATGGTAAAGATGACGATAATGTTCAAGACTTAAAAAAACGTTTAAAAGATAAAGGCTATGATATCCGAAATAGTTCCATAGACAGTACAAAGCATGAAAATAAAAAAAGCTCTGATAGTGATCAAACTATTGAAAGGATGTTGAAAGAAAAAATTGCATGGTCAGGGACATTTATTTGTTTGATTGGTAAAAGAACGCATACACGTTCATGGGTAGATTATGAAATTGATCAAGCTGTATCAATGGGTAAAAAGATTATCGGTGTTTATAAACATGGGTGTGCAGTTGATACTAAGCTTCCCAAAAATTTGGAAAAATATGCGGACTCAATTATAGGATGGAATTCAACTGATGATTTAGGTAATGCGATTGCAAGTGATAGAGCATCTTTCGAAAATCCAGATGGAACTAAAAGTGAACCAATACATAAAATCAAGAGAGTGAATTG
>NZ_JBHNYR010000028.1:0-33688 GCF_054960615.1 Psychrobacter sp. PSi21 | reverse complement strand
ATCTGATGCAGCGTAAGAAACCTTATATGAAGGAAGCTTAAAATATCCATCACTATCAGTGACTGCCTCAGCTATCGTAGTTTGTGAAATAGAAGCATTTTCTATCGGTTGTAAGGTTATTTTATCCAGTACTTGGCCAGTAACAATCGGTGTGGAATAGTAATGGCCGATAGGCCCTGACGAGCAGCTTAATAAACCTAATGAGATGCATGAACCGATGATTATACAACTGGATTTTTTGAATATATTCATAAATACTATGCCTACTTAAAGAGTAAGTTTGCAGATAGCGAGTAAGCCACGAACATCTTCTTCGCTGGCAACGACTTTATCGTAATACCCCAATGGATAGCTAAATTGTTGGCTTCAATATATTCATAATTAGTCACTGCTCAAAACAGTTATCCCCGTTACTTATTAAGAATAGCTCAATGTGACTGTTATAATACTCAGCATACAATCTGGCCAAAGTATTAAATTGAGATTCTTTATATGACTGTACTGCGTCTGATGTACCTTTAATAGGAATAATATCTGTGCTGCTTACACATTCACGCTTAATACCTGGGGTATGCAAAGAGTATCCGTAAACACCATATACTTTTAAATTGCCCTCGGCCATTGCTTTTTGAGCATCAACAGTGGGATCTGCATGATATAGGTAGTTTAATGTAAAAGGCTGCTTTATATTTTTGCTACAGGAAGTCATAACAAGAATTAATATCACTACTGTTGATAGCTTAATTAGCAAAACCACCTCCATGCTCAGCGCTTGGATGACGAAGTACAGCATTTTTATCAAGCTCTCTCATAATTTTATTTTCGTAAAAAATAGATTTATGCTTATTATTAGAATGTAGAATGCTTGGCTGGCTTCATCCAGCAAGCAGTGATTATTGAACTACTAGATACAGCTATAATCAGTAATCAAGGCTTGCTGAAAAAGCTTGTTTTCTTTTGATACATTCAAAAGCCTTTGAGAAAAAGTATTTTATAGTCGTTTATTCGAACGTATTTACTGAGATACTTGATCGTTGACTACAGGAAGGCAGTCCACCTGTTTTTGCGATTCATTCAGCTTACAATAAGACATTGTTGCAATGTACTCGTAAACCTTACCGTAGACGTGCTCACCTTCTGGTAGCGGATTCAGATACACTTTACCCATCTCAATAGCTGTCGGAGTTGTCATATCAAAGGCTGGAGTCGGTAGTGCCAACCCATCGACATTAAACAGTCGGCGCTGATAGCCATCGACCTCAACCATGACATCAGCATATTGATAGATTTCCTCAAAATAGTCTTTGTTTCTTTTTCGAACACCAAAGGAAACCATAGCAGGTAGCGTAAAGTTACCTTTATTATCAGAGTTGGTCTGATACTCATCCGTAAGATACACAGTGACATTGGCGATGGGCTGCTCAGTCTGACTATCTACAAACTGACCTGACAGTGCAGGGGTGACGTGATACTCAGTGGGAGGTGTTAAGCAAGCACTTAATGGTAAGGTGAGTACACTGAGAATAACCATCTCTTTAAATCGCTTCATTAGTCACTCCATTAGGTAGCGGCATACAATCCCCTTCTTTTTGTGATTCGTTAGGGTTGCAAAAGTTTATTTCTTCAATATAGTTACTTTCAATATAGTCATCTTTATTATACGTATTCTTTGGTAAAGGTTCTAAATACACGGTACCTAAATGAATATGATAAGGCACTTCTGATGTATGTTTGATCTCTAGTGTGTCTAGACCAAAGTTCCAATAACTTTGACGTCTATAGCCCTCTTTATATATAGAGAAGCTACCTGTACCCATAAAGTTCAGTGTTGAAACATCAAAATCTGATGCAGTGTAAGAAAACTTATATGAAGGAAGCTTAAAATATCCATCACTATCAGTGACTGCTTCAGATCTAGTGGTTTGTGAAATAGAAGCATTTTCTATCGGTTGTAAGGTTATTTTATCCAGTACCTGTCCAGTAACAATCGGTGTGGAATAGTAATGACCGATAGGTCCTGACGAGCAGCTCAATAAACCTAATGAGATACATGTACCGATGAGGATCCAACAGCTTGTTTTGAATATATTCATAAATATTATACCTACTTAAAGAGTAAGTTTGCAGATAGCGAGTAGGCCACGCACGTCTTCTTCGCTGGCAACTACTTTATCGTAATAGTCACGTGGAAATCGTTTTTCCTGGCTATATTTCATTAAGTCGTATTCACTACCTGTGAAGGTATAAGTGCCATTAGGTGACTGCCAGATATGAGAGGAGCCTTTATGCGTCTTAGAGTACATGTGCCCGCCATTGGCAAGTAATAAGTCATGACCTATTTCATGGGCAAAAACTCTCTTAAAATCTTTGGCAGAGCTAGACTTGTCTTTGTATCCCCAACGTGTTCCGTTATGAATATATCCAGTATTATAGAAAACAATACGTGAAGCCTCCCAGTTTCTAGAGCGTGCCGACGCTCTATTTGTATTAAAGATAACATCTAAGGTAGGCATGCTACGGCTATCGGTAATTTCACATTTTGTTGCGACTTGGAATTTATCACCATTAATATCTACATCTATTTTTTTACCTTTAATCGTATTGTGACTGCGGCTCCAATATCGACTCATGGCTTCTTTCACTAAAGTATGAACCTCGCTATCCGTCAAATACTTAGACATGTTATTCTTTTTTATCATTGGCAGATCAGGATCTAAGTCTTTGTTACCAACTACTTTAGGGCCAAGGGTATTCCATTTCAGTGGTGATAAACTTATTCTTAAATTCACGTTTATTCTTTTTGATTTTCTATCTATGTTAATGTCTATCCATTCTTTGTCCTTTCGTTTAAAGGTAACGTTTTCGGTTTGACTAACTACCGAGTTACTACTAACATCTGTCGCATATACCTTCAACTCTACGCCAGATAGTAGTGCTCTAGTAGAGTAAATATCGCCGATAAATCCATCCCACTCTAAAACAACGGTACTATGTTTATCGAACGTACCAGACTTTGATGCAAGTGGTTGCGGCTGACCTATTACATCTAATTTAAACTCTTTAAACTTGCCTTTTTTGATTTGAACCTTGATACGTATTTTGTCATAAGTATCTGGATTATTACCTAGGGATTGAGGTCCAGCAGTGGGTACTGGCAAATGATCATGCGGTTTAACACCAAAAGGTGTAAACCAACCATTATTGACGAATACTTTCTCAATAATGAAGTCAGCACTCTCATCTGCCACAAAAGAATTACTCATATCCGATTTTGGAAACTGCAGCGGCGCTGGCGGTTCAATACCCATGACGTCAAAGCCAGACTCTGCAAAGGCTTGCTGATTGGCAATCAGTTTGGATCCGCAATTGGTGACATCGCCGCCACGTGCAACAGGCGCACCATCAATGATGAAGGTCGGGTCACCTGTGACAATAGTGACGACCTTTTCGCATTTTTTGCACATCACTTTATCGCCCACACGGGCGATAGGAATGCCGTTATGAGTGGTTTGTGGTGAACCAGTGATTACCGTTCCACCATGAGATGTTTTTGAGCCAACTGTAATATAGGCTGCCATAGCACTACCTTTTGATAAGCTAAAGTTATAGAGACGTGACGTGTTGAGTGTTTAGACTTTATAGAGCATCTTTATTAGTGTAAAGGTTTACTTCTCTCGATAGAAAAGTAAAAAAATAACCTTAAGTGGTTGTTCATTATCATATTTATCATAAGCATAGGCTGAATATACCTCAAACAAAATACGTATTACCACTTGGTTTTTATCAGAGCTATTGAAAAATTGATCTATTATAAGTGAAATTTGTTGAGTTTTACAGGTAAGTTGCTAGTATAGACACACTAAAAATAGCCATAATTTATCGAGTTTCTCTATGAAACGATTAACCAGTATTTTAGCAGTAGCAATTTTTTCGATAACCTTGGGCATGAGCGCCGCGCACGCCGAGCGCGTCTGTCATGTAACCGATCCAACAGGAACCCCACTTAATATCAGAGACACACCAAACGGTAAGCTGATCAATAAGCTGCGAAACGACAGGGAGGTTTACATCACAGACAGCGATTATGACAATCAAGGCCGTCCGTGGGTTTATTTAGAGGGTTATTACAAGGGTGAGTATAGACACTGGGGCTGGGCGATTAGAGAATTTGTGTCTTGTTATGATCGTTAGTCTGACGATGTTTCAGTTTTATCAGGGTAGAATGGCAGCTAAAGGCTTTTTGATAGTCGTCATATCCTTTTTGATTTGCGCTTGTGGCGGTGCTGTCAAAAACAAGACGATAGACGCTCATGATAGCAATATGCAATATGAAAGCCGTTCTGCTCTGTCTATTCAAGACATTGAGGTTGGCAAAGCTTTTCGTCCACATCAACTATAATGGCTTATGGTTCGATAATACTTTTGACCCTGAAACCTTAAATTCTAGAAAATTTGAGGTCGATAAGAATAAGGCGACCATCTCAGATAACATTATCGATATCGAATCTACTGATATAAAAGCTACCTATGATCTTATGTATTCAGTCCGTGAGGTAAGTCGTGATGATCTGCTTTATTTGTACTTTTTAAACCATAAGTTAGTTGCTGTCAAAGTACTGGTACAATGTTAGCCTTCAAAAAGTTAAGTCTTAAAAACTAATGGACATAAAAAAGCCCAGTCACCGTATGATGACTGGGCTTTTTTAGTGTTCGCTTATTAGTCTGATCTGATGCTAAGCAAAAGCGCTAATAAGTGACGCCGAATAGTGGCGTCCCCAGGGGGATTCGAACCCCCGTTACCGCCGTGAAAGGGCGGTGTCCTAGGCCTCTAGACGATGGGGACGCATAGAGTGTCATAACCAAAGTTACAACGGGACTTCACAATATCAGATAGCTAATAGAAGCTGTGCCTAGGTGCTGATACTGTACTTTTAGCAAGTTATTTAGCGTAGATGATAACAAAAGTTATCGTTAACGTAAATAGTATGGTGGAGCTAAACGGAGTCGAACCGTTGACCCCTTGCATGCCATGCAAGTGCTCTACCAACTGAGCTATAGCCCCTCGCTAAGAGTGAGCACATTTTAGGGAAGTAACGGGGGGTTGTCAACACTTTATTTTAAAAAACCACGATTTTTTTAATTTTTTATAAACTGGACAGCAATACGCTGGTTTCACTGTTCAAAATACCATCCACTTCGCGTACCTGACGCAGCACTTCATCAAATTCGCTCAGACTGGAGGTGTGTATCTCCGCCACCAAGTCCCATGCGCCATTGGTCGTATGTAGCTTAATGAGCTGCGGAATACCGCGTAACTTTCTAATCACCTGTGATGTGGATTTACCTGTTACCTCAATCATCATCATGGCTTTGACTGTTTCTTTATCTAGCGCTTCATGCACACGAATGGTAAAGCCCAAAATTGCCCCGCTATGTAGCAACCTGTCCAAACGGTTTTGTATCGTGGCGCGGGAGACTTTGAGCTTTTTTGCTAGATGCGAGACGGTCGCCCGACCATCTTGGCGCAGCTCGGCGATGAGTTCGTTGTCCAAAGAGTCATAAATATAATGTGTCATCACTGTACCCTGGTGGTCGGTCTTTATACTTATCATAATGCGATTTTGACAAAATGATAAGTGAATACTAGCAAAATGATAAAAAATTGTACTCATTTTACTAATTTTTGACATTTTAACTGACATTTATCGTTGCTAACATATTGGTTATGGATTTAATGAAAAGTATTTATGAAGCCGCCGCTAGCAATAGCCACTATGAAAAGGAGTAAGTCATATGTCTAAATTCATCGTTTCACAAAAAGAGGGTGTCCCATTCGTCAGTGTCGAGGTCATGGCAACTTTGATTCGTGAGCATGGGGTCGAGCAAACGATCACCGAACTGGTCGATGCTTTAGAAAAAGATTTTGCGCGCTGGGAGGACTTTGAAAAATCAAGTCGTTTTGCCTCACATTCAAAAGATGGTGTTATTGAGCTGATGCCTGTCAGTGATGGCGATATGTTTGCATGCAAATACGTCAATGGTCATCCCATCAATACCAAGCGCGATTTGCAAACCGTCGCTGCCTTTGGCGTCTTGTCTGATGTCGATACAGGCTATCCAATTTTACTTACCGAGATGTGCATTTTGACCGCGCTGCGTACTGCAGCCACTTCGGCACTGGTCGCCAAACACTGCGCACGAAAAGACGCGCAAACGCTGGCGCTCATCGGTAATGGCGCACAATGTGAGTTTCAAGCGCTCGGTATGAAAGCGGTTATCGGTATCTCAAAAGTGCGCTTATACGATGTTGATCGTGATGCCTCTGAAAAAGTCGCGCGCAACCTTGCTGATTCAGGCTTAGACATTACCATTTGCCACAGCGCAGAAGACGCCGTTGATGGTGCAGACATCGTGACCACCTGTACGGCGGATAAGAAGAACGCCACGATCTTGCGCGATGACATGATCAAAAAAGGTATGTATCTAAATGCTATTGGTGGCGACTGCCCCGGAAAAACCGAGCTGGATGCCAACATTTTACGCCGCGCTGATCACGTGATTGTGGAGTTTGAGCCACAAACCCGTGTTGAGGGCGACATTCAACAGCTTGAGGCTGATTTCCCTGTGACTGAATTTCACCATATCGTCAAAGGGGACAAAGCCATCCGCAGCACTGCCGATAACTTGGTTGTGTTTGATGGCGTGGGCTTTGCCTCAGAAGACTTTACCGCGCTGGTGTACTTGCGCGATTTAATCAAAGAAAAGCAGCGCTATGAATTGCTAGACGTCATCACCCAGCAACAAGACCCGAAAAACCTATTTTCTGTCGTTAGCGGAGCACTAAGCCCTAAAGAGCTTGCTCTTTGTGGTTAAAAGAGCTTGATATTAATACGGCTATGTCTTCTTCTTAAGCGCTGAAATCTGTTGTTATGGTACGTCCATACGGTTTATCTGAACTTATCAACAGTTTAAAACAATGCTTTTCTAAAATGCTTATTTCATAGAAGACATCACCTAGAAAATTTATGCTTATTTAAATTTAAAAAATGGGCATGATTCCAATGTCCATTCTTATTTCAGCTAGCGTTTTACTATATATGAATGAGTAGGTCTGACGACTCGTGCAATATACGTTTAAGGCGTGTTTTGTGGTCATTGACTACTCTTCAACCATTTTCAGGATGAAGCGGCTCATAAGCCAAGATATAGGGATTTATAGTAATGAATGTTGATAAAAACATACCTTTCTTTTGGGCAGTCTTGCCTATTATAGCAATGGTGGTTGCAATGTTGATCACCATCGTTGTCTTTGAAGGCGCACCACATGTGCCTTTGGCTTTTGGTACTATCGTCGCGTCACTAGTAGCATGGCGACAAGGCTTTGAATGGAAAGATATTGAGTCAAGTATCTATAAGGGCATACGTCTAGCGCTACCCGCAATTGTAATCATCATTTTAGTTGGTCTTGCCATCGGTGCGTGGATGGGCGGTGGTGTTGTAGCCACGATGGTTTATTACGGTCTAAGTTTACTGCGTCCTGATTTATTTCTAATCTCTATTACATTAATGTGTGCGGTAGTGTCTATTGCGATCGGTAGCTCATGGTCAACGATGGGTACGATAGGTATCGCAGGTATGGGTATTGGCGCAGGTATGGGTATTCCAGCGGGGATGATTGCAGGCGCGGTCATCAGCGGCGCTTATTTTGGCGATAAGATGTCCCCATTATCAGACACGACCAACCTTGCTTCAGGTTTGACAGATACCGACTTATTTGTACATATCAAAAATATGTTTTATACCACAGTTCCAGGGCTATTGATCGCCTTGGGTGTCTACTGGTATTTGGGTACAAGCTTTTCATCAGCAGCAGAGCTGACCAATATCGCGAATACAATGACCGCATTGGAGCAAAGCTTTGTCATCTCGCCTTGGTTACTGCTCGTACCCCTTATCGTTATTGTTATGGTCGCCAATAAAATCCCTGCCTTACCTGCACTGACTTTCGGTATTTTTTTAGGTTTTTTATGCCAAATCTTTGTCCAAGGGGATACGACTGCCGTATCTATGAGCACCTTACAAAACGGCTATGTCATCGAAACGGGAAATGAGGTCATCGATACGCTATTTAATCGCGGTGGTATTGATTCAATGATGTACACCGTATCTATGACGATAGTAGCCATGACCTTTGGTGGTGTGCTTGAAAACACAGGTATGCTAAATGCCATTGTCAAAAAAATGGCAAGTTTAACGAAGTCTGCCAAAACACTTATTCCTACTACTATTGCTTCTTGTTTTATCACTAATGCCACATGCTCTGAGCAGTACATATCGGTCGTCGTGCCTGCACGTATGTTCTCAAGTGTATATCGTGAGCGCGGGCTAGCCTCTAAAAATCTTTCTAGAGCATTAGAAGATGGCGGCACACTCACTTCGGTTTTCATTCCTTGGAACACCTGTGGGGTATTTATCTTAGCGACTTTAGGTGTCGGTGTCGTAGAGTACGCCCCTTATGCTGTTCTCAATTTCACTGTACCTATTATTTCTATCTTATATGCGATTACAGGTTTTTCAATTGCCAAGATAAAGCCTGAGGAACAATCGCTTGTTTCAGCAAGCAGTAAGCAATCGTAAAGTAGCGGGAATTATAACCAATAGCGTGTGTATGTTGAAAATATGAGGTGATTGCGGTGAAAAGATATCCAAGATTGCTGTGGAGCGAAAAAAAGCTCCGTGCCAATGTGCATTTTTTGAATAATCTATTCAATACTTATGAGCATCCTATCAAATGGATACCCGTGACCAAGGGTATCTGTGCCCACCCCGATATTATCCGCGTGTTGATCGATGAAGGGGTATCAGAAATAGCTGATTCGAGAATAGAGAATATCAAAGTTATTAAAGAAGTGGCGGCATCGTGCAAAACGCTGCTATTGCGCTTACCAAGTATCTATGAAGTACCTGAAGTGATTGAGTACGCAGATATCAGTTTGGTATCAGAAACTGAGACCTTATTAAAATTACAAGAGAGTGCCAAAGCAGTAGGAGTCAAGCACAGTATTATTTTGATGGTAGAGCTGGGTGATTTACGCGAAGGGATATTGCCCGATGATGTATTAGCAATGGGACGTTTTATTTTGCAACAGGACCATCTGCAGTGGTTGGGAATTGGAACGAACTTGGCTTGTTATAGTGGTGTTTTGCCTACACGCGAAAAAATGGAGCGCTTAGTTGAGATTAAAACAAACATTGCTAATGAGTTGGAGCACGACCTCATGGTGCTTTCGGGAGGTAACTCCAGCACATTGTCACTGATGTTTGAACATGATTTACCAAAAGGCATCAATCAGCTACGTCTGGGTGAGTCGTTGTTGCTGGGTAACGACACAGCATCGGGACATCCTATTCTAGGTATGTACAGCGATGTATTTAAGCTGGAAGCTGAAGTGATTGAGGTCAAGGTAAAATCATCAATGCCGCAAGGTAAACAAGGTAAAAATGCGTTTGGTCATAACGTTGTATTTGAAGACTTTGGTCAACATAGCCGCGCTATTGTTGCTATTGGCAGGCAAGACATTGTGATAGAAGATGTTGAGCCGATAGATGAGCGTATACGCATTCTTGGGGGCAGTAGTGACCACGTGATATTGGATGTGCAAGATGTTGATATCAAAGTGGGAGATATCGTAGCGTTTAGTATTCGTTACTCATCTTTATTACAGGCAATGACTTCACCCTATATCCGAAAAGAGAAGCTTACCGCTTAGTCTTACTAAAAAATCATGTGCTATAGCTTTGAATATTGACAGTATTAATCAATGCTTTATACCCATGAACGATACATATAACTGTATTTTGTAAGCACTGAGATATTTATTTCAACAAATGAAATCACACAAATTTTTATTAAGTAAGGTTTTCATTAAGTAAGGAGAAAAACCATGAACGATCTAGCAAAAAATGTACGCATCGTCGAAGTGTATTCGGATGTCGCAGGACACAAAAAAGGCGCGTCGCTCGGTATCGATGCCCTGCGCGATTCATCAAAAGCCATCAGTGCAGAATACTATGAAACGTTGCAATTTGACCGTATCAAAAATGACTATATCGAAGAAGGCGGCGAGTCGCGCTTTGAACACGCCAAATACGCCGATGTGATTGAGCCTGTCATTGCCAAGCTTGCCCACAAAATCAAAGACATCAGAGACGAAAAAAAGTTTCCCATCGTTATTGCAGGTGACCATTCAAGCTGTGCAGGCACGATGCACGGTCTAAAAATGGCGCATCCTGATGCCGAAATCGGGGTGATATATATCGATGCACATGCGGACATTCATTCGCCATATACCAGCGGCTCGGGCAATATGCATGGCATGCCACTCGCTATGGCGTGTGCCATCGATAATCTAGAATGCAAACGCCATAATATCACTGAAGAGGAAAAGGCGTATTGGGAACGCCTAAAACATATGGTCTCGGACGCGCCCTCTATTAAGCCTGAAAACATTGTCTTCTGCGCGGTTCGCGATTATCAGCAAGAAGAGATGGATCTCATCAAACGCCATAAAATCCCGCTATACAGCGTCGCCGAAATCACCAAAAAAGGCATCAGCGCAACGGTTGAAGAAATCTTCAAAAAGCTCGAATACTGCGATCATATCTACGTGTCGTTCGATGTGGACAGCGTTGATCCCTTATATGTGCCAGGTACGGGAACGCCTGCGCGCAACGGGTTGTCATACGAGCAAGCCATGCAGCTGAACATTGAACTGATTAAAAATGAAAAAGTGTGCTGCTGGGAGATGGCAGAAATCAACCCGCTGTATAACAACTCACAAGATGATTCAGATCGCATCTTTAAAATCTTAGAAAAGGTGACGCACTCTCTTTTAAATAATTACTAGTATGAAATATCAAAAATGAGTTAAAAAATCCAACCTAAAAAATATTATATAAATTTTTTAGGTTGGTTAAAAAAGGACTGGGAGCAAAAATAACATGGATGTTAAAGCTAATTATTCAAATCAAGATGTTAGTAGCATCAGTATGAAGCAGTTTTTAAAGTTCTTTATACCTTCTATGATAGGGTTGATCGTCTTTATATTTCCCATCCCCTATGTCGATGGTAAGTTTGTCAGCTATGCAGAAGGATTTACCATTCCTATTGCTGTGCTAAAGGATTATATACAGGGTTATATGAGTGACTTTTTGCCAATGCTCGTTGTCACCTCAATCATGATTACAGTGATTGGTAGTTTGTATACCAAAATTATGAAACCTGCATTTATTTTAAACAATCACTTTTTGAATAACTTACTGAACGTCAAAACATCTTGGCTGATGCTTAGAATACTTGGTGCGTTTTTTGCTGTTGTGACGTATTTTACATTTGGGTTTGAGACCATATATTCAGACAGTATTGGTGGTCTATTATTATACGAGCTCATGCCCATACTTTTTATTGTGTTCTTTTTAGCAGGATTATTACTGCCGTTATTACTTGATTTTGGCTTATTAGAGTTTGTCGGGGTTTTATGCACGAAAGTGATGAGACCTTTATTTGGTTTGCCCGGCAGATCTTCTGTCGATTGTTTGGCCTCATGGCTGGGTGATGGCACTATTGGCGTCTTACTAACGGATAAACAATTGCAAAGTGGGTTTTATACCAAAAGAGAAGCGGCAGTCATTGCAACGAGTTTTTCAGCCGTTTCGGTTACCTTCTGCTTGGTTGTGATCTCCCAAGTCAAGCTAGAAAGTTACTTTATCAACATGATTGGCGTGGTTGCGTTATGCGGTATTGTTTGTGCGCTCATCGTACCAAAGTTATTCCCTTTGTCTAAAATTGAAGATACGTATGTCACAAAGAATGATGAGGTAGATTGTGAAGTTATTCCCGAAGGCAAAACGCTATTCAACTATGGTTTACATAAAGCGGTTCAAAAAGCAGACAAGAGTCCCAGTTTTTTGACGTTCTTGAACGATGGGTTAAAAAATATCTTGGACATGTGGATAGGAATACTTCCTGTCGTCATGGCAATCGGGACGTTAGGGTTGATTGTCGCAGAAAAAACGCCCGTATTTGATTATTTAGGTATGCCGTTTATTCCACTCTTAGAGCTATTGAATATCCCGTTTGCTGCAGAAATGTCAAAAACGATTATGGTTGGTTTTGCCGATATGTTTTTGCCCGCTATTATCGGCTCATCAATAGAATCAGAGTTAACACGGTTCGTCATCGCTTGCTTGTCAGTTTCTCAACTGATTTATATGTCGGAAGTGGGCGGCTTAATTTTGGGGACTAAAATCCCTGTTAGCTTTTTTCAGCTACTGATCATCTTTTTATTAAGAACGATTATTTCACTGCCGATCATTGCCTTGTGTGCGCATATGATTTTTTAAATGGGATTTTCTAAAAACTGAATACATTACGTTTAAACAAAAAAATCAGCAGTAAAAACCACCTATCAAGACGTTTTTTGCTATTAGCATCAAGCTACTCATAAGACTATCGTTTTGAAAATACAACTGCTCTCTCCGGTATGATAGGCTCGTCAGTGCCTAATGGAGAAACACTGGTAGTTTGATAGTCGGTTCTTATGTTTTTTAATATCTGATGTATCAATAAAAATACTTTACCTTTGAATTTATAACCACTGCGTTAAACTAAATAAGTACCATTGTAGTTTTTTTTATCAGTTAATTAATTTATCAATCAATAATCAAGGATGATGATGACCACATTTAATACTAAATCCAGTTTTTTATCGCTTGCCATTGTCGCAGTTGCCTACGGGGTAGTCGTGCCTTCCACTTTTGCCCACGCCGCACCAGCGTTAACTTATATCGGTGATTATCCACATACCAGTACCAATCATATATATAATTCTCAAAATACTCGCGCGCTTAATATCGACAATGCTAACGCTTGGCTTGAGGTGGACGCTGGCGCTTATGGCGACAACATTGAGGCAATGCGCCACCACTTAAATGGGCAGGCTGAGATTTGCGCCATATTAAAGGCAGATGCTTACGGGTTTGGTATTAACAACTTAATGCCCACCGTTATGCAGCACAATGTGCCCTGTATCGGCATTTCCAGTAATGAAGAGATTCGCATTGCTCGCAGCCATGGCTATAAAGGGCGCATCATGCGTGTGCGCGCCGCTACCAATGCTGAAATCAAAGACGCCATGCAATATGGCGTTGAAGAATTAATTGGCAGCCTAAAACAAGCAAAAATTGCCAATGAGCTTGCTAAAAAAGCTGGTAAAAACATTAAGTTTCATATGGCATTAAACGCTGGCGGCATGGATCGTAACGGTATTGATCTTAACGTTAACCGTTTGCAGCAAGATGCTATCGCGATAACCAAGATGAGTAACCTTGACATTGTTGGCATTATGACTCACTTCCCCGAAGAAGATCGCGAAGATGTGCTAAAAGGGCTAACAACTTTTAAACAGCAAACCGACTGGTTAATAAAAGCCGCTAATTTAGACAGAGACAACTTGACCATTCACGCCGCCAACTCGTTTGTGTCCTTAAATGTGCCGGAGGGCTGGTTTGATATGGTGCGCCCAGGGGCAATATTATTTGGCGAGCCGTATTTTGAGCGTGAAGATTTTAAATTTATCATGAGTTTTAAAAGCCGAGTTGCAAGCGTTAATTATTATCCCAAAGGCTCAACGGTTGGCTATGACCGCACTTATAAATTAACGCGCAACAGCTATTTGGCAAACTTGCCATTTGGTTATTCTGATGGCTATCGTCGTACCTTTACCAATAAAGGGCACGTACTTATCAATGGGCATAAAGTACCGGCGGTAGGCAAAATATCGATGAATACCACGATGGTGGATGTAACTGATTATCCAGACATTAAATCGGGCGATGAGGTGGTTATTTTTGGTAAACAAGGCAACGTGGAAGTGACTCAAAATGAGGTGGAAGAAATTGTGGATACCTTATTTACCGAGATATATGCCAATTGGGGCAATGCCAATCCTAAGTTTTTAAAAACACCCACAGCAACCATGCCTTAACCATGTCTTAAATTTTAATTAGAGCATGTCATCGAATATGACAGTTGATGAAACATCAGCTATACTGCCTTCATATATATAAAAAGGGATTCTGCCACTGCAAAATCCCTTTTTTGTTACACCTATTTAGAAAATAAGTATTAACAATTACTCAGCCGCTAAAAAATCAGGCAGCTCCGCCGCTTGTTTCTCTAACTTTTTCAGTTTCTTTTTGCCCAGACCACCGAGCACGTCAACCGCATGGCGCAAGCGAGTCAGCGTCATATCCGCACCGATAATCGCCATTGAGTTCATAACAGGCGTCGATGAGGTGCTGCCCGCGATGGCGATAAAGAACGGCGCCATAAAGTCACGCATTTTGATGTCCAGATGTGCGGCAAGACCTTTTAGCGTGGCGTAGATGTTTTCTTCCGACCAGACAGGTAAGGTTTCAAGCTGCCACAAGGCCAGTTGCAACATCTCGATGATTTGCTCAGGGGTCAATGATTTGTGCGCAAAGTCGTCACTGGTAATCTCAGGTAGGTTTTGGAAATAAAAACCACCCCAATTCACCGCATCAGACAATAGCTCAATACGTGGCTGAATCGCCGCAGCAATGGCGGTCAGCTTGTCGCTGTCGCTGGCCCACTCAAGGATTTTGTTTTTGAGCTGCTCAGGCGTCAATGCGCGTAGCCATTCGGCGTTGAGCCAGCTCAGTTTTTCGGTATCAAAAATCGGCCCGCCAAGCGATACGCGCTGAATATCAAAGCTTGAGATCATCTCATCTAAGGTAAACTGCTCAGCTTCATCAGGCATGGAGTAGCCCATACGCCCTAGGTAGTTGAGCAGTGCTTCTGGCAAGACGCCTGCATCACGGTAATAGGTGATGGAGGTGGGGTTTTTGCGCTTAGACAGCTTGGATTTATCAGGGTTACGCAGTAGCGGCATATGGCATAGAGTCGGCATCTCCCAACCAAAATAGTCATACAGTAGCTGATGCTTCGGCGCTGAGTTGAGCCATTCTTCGCCGCGCATGACGTGAGTGATTTCCATTAAATGGTCATCAACGACATTGGCGAGATGGTAGGTAGGCAGACCGTCAGTTTTGAGCAGCACTTGCATATCGACTTGCGCCCATGGAATCTCAACCGTGCCGCGCAGCATGTCATGTACCTGACACGTGCCTTCGGCAGGCACACGCATACGAATCACGTACGGCTTGCCATCAGCGACGAGCTTGTCCGATTCTTCACGTGACAAGTTGGCATAGCGCCCATCATAGCGCGGGGTTTCGCCATTGGCCATTTGGGCAGCGCGCATGGCGTCCAGCTCTTCTGGGGTACAAAAGCAGCGGAAGGCATGACCGGCATCAAGTAATTGCTCAGCATGTTGTTTGTAGATGTCCGCGCGCTCGCTTTGGCGATACGGCGCATGTGGGCCACCGACGTCAGGGCCTTCGCTCCAGTCGAGTCCCACCCAGCGCAGAGCATCTAAGATCATCTGTTCAGATTGCGCGGTCGAGCGCGTTTGGTCAGTGTCTTCGATACGCAAAATAAACTCGCCGCCGTGCGATTTGGCAAAGGCTAAGTTAAACAGCGCGATATAGGCGGTGCCGACATGCGGAAAACCAGTGGGTGAGGGGGCGATACGGGTACGTACAGGACGCTGGGTCGTTGGGGTAGTCGTTTGATTCATAATATTCTCAACATAACCTCATGGATGAAAGGAGGATTAACGGTCATATGGGCGTTAGTATAACAGGGATGAGCAATATTTTTGTTGAAAACACCAGTTGGCGCTTGACTACAGATGTATCCTTGCGATAATAATGCTGGATAAGTCATAACTTGTTTATTTTCATCTAATTATTGGCCCGAGTGGTCGTCATTTATTGAGTTGTTTGTGTCCTCATCAAATTCTAAAGCCCCTTTCCCCTCTGCCGCAGATGGCGCCGATATGTCCGCAGCCCTTACCCCGACGAGCCAGAACCAAAAACAGCCGCCGCAAACGCCCGAGGTATCAGGCTTTGTGCACGATGCGGTGCTGCTGCAAGAGACGGTCGCGGCGGTACTGGGCGTAAAGGCATTACCGAGTACTGTTGCAGGTGATACGCCGCTTAACGCGCACGGCATTTATGTCGATGCCACTTTTGGTCGCGGCGGTCACAGCCGCCTGCTGTTGACCCACTTGGCCGCTGATGCGCGTTTGATTGTCTTTGATAAAGACCCGACGGCGATCAGCGTGGCGCAAGCGCTGGCAAGCACGGACAGCCGTGTGCATGTGGTGCATGATAGCTTTGCGACCTTGACGGACAGTCTGGCGGCTATGGGCATCACGCAGGTTGATGGGTTGATGGCCGATTTGGGCGTCTCCTCACCGCAGATTGATGATGGCAGCCGCGGCTTTAGCTTTATGCGTGATGGGGCGGTGGACATGCGCATGGATACCTCGCGCGGCGAGTCTGTGGCCGAGTGGCTTGAGCATGTCGATGCCGATACTTTGGCCGATGTGCTCTATGAGTTTGGCGAAGAGCGGCACAGTCGCCGTATTGCTCGCGCCATCAAGCAGATGGACAGCTATAAATCCACGCTTGAGCTGGCAGAGGTGATCAAAGTGGCGCATCCGAACTGGCAAAAAGGCAAACACCCTGCCACACAAAGTTTTCAGGCGATGCGTATTTTTATCAATAATGAGCTGGGCGATGTGGACAGCTTTTTGGCGCAAAGCATCCCAGTGCTCAAAGCAGGCGGGCAGCTGGCGGTTATCAGCTTTCATTCGCTTGAAGATCGCCGCATCAAGCAGTTTTTGCAGCGCCATAGTAAGGGTCAGTATCCAGAAGATGAGCAACTGCCAATGCCGCCGAAGCGTCCGCGTTATTTTGGCAAACCCAAACGTACCGCGCCGAGCAAGGCAGAGGTCAGTCACAACCCACGGGCACGTAGTGCATGGCTGCGCAGTGCCACGCGTAGCGACACCGATGATCAGTCTTTGATAGAGGGTTAGCTTGATCAGTGGTTTGATGGTGGTTTTTGGCGATAAATGGTCATAAACGTACGAACCTCTACGCCACTGTTAAAAAGCTGTAAAGATTGTCTGCTAGGCTCGCCGCTGCGTCGGTGTTGTTTTATAGCATAAGGGCCATAAATGGTGTCCATGATAAGCTGCACGATCATAGGCGCGGCAACGGTCTGTATTTTTATTCGTCATTTGTATTTGTATTCACTTTTTTGAGATCGTCATGGCAATATCTGGCAAACCGACCAACCGTCACTCCACCGCCTCGCCAACATCCATCGATGTGGGGCAGCTGTTCGTACGCCGTTTTTATGTGGTGAGTATCTATGTGATGATGCTCCTGATTTTGGCGGCGGCCATCGTGTGGACTGGCATCAAAACGGCAGAGTCAGTACAGCAATATCATCAGGACTACAAAACCTTGCAAGACATGAAAAAACAAGAGCGTAAGCTACAAATAGAGCGTCAGCGCTTATTGATCGAGCAGCAAACCTTTAGCGCCACGCCGCAAATTGCCAGCCGCGCAGTGGCAGAACTGGGCATGTATAGCCCAACGCTCAAAGACAAATGGATCATTCAGCCGGGGGCGGCAGAAGCCACGCCTGTGGTGCCAGAAGATGCGGTCACAAAAGAGGAAGCGGACGAACCAAAAACCATTGGAGATACTGACGTGACGGTAGATGACAGCAGCGCGGAGGGTAACTGATGAGTGATAAAAAACCCACCAAAGGTGGCAAACCATCAGCCACAGGTAAAGCAACTGATAAAGCGCCCAAACCGCAACGCCGCCCAAGCACGGCCAAAGCGACACGCGGTCGCCGTAACACGAAGGCAAAAACGGACAACACCCCCGCCAAAGACAGCTTAAAGAGCCGCTCTAGTAAACTGACAGGTCGTTTTCGCAAAAATAAAGACCAAGGCGCGTATACCAGCGTCAAAAACCGCAAAAAAATTGCTTTTAATAAAGCGTCAGGTGCATCTGTGCGCGGCGGCTTTGAGAGCGATAAAAACCGTTTTCGCACCATTTGGGGGCTGGCCTTGATGGTGCTGGCGCTACTCATTAGCCGTGCTTACTATTTGCAAGTGGCCAATGCTCAGTTTTACCAAAATAAAGGCGATGAGCTGATTACGGGTGTACGTACCCAAAAGTCATATCGCGGGATGATCACTGATCGTAATAACCTGCCACTGGCAGTCAGTGCGCCACTGGCGACGGTGTCATTTAGTCCGCATGATTATGCGCGTGAATACTATGAGCTAAAGCGCATTATCCTCACTAACCCTGATCATCCACAGTTGCAAGCGCGCATGCAAAAACGTATCGATGAGATGGATTTAACCCGTCTGGCAGCGGCTGCCAACGTATCGGTTGATGATCTTAAAAAGGCCGTCGCTATCGACGATAGCCTTGATGTCACCGATGCAGAGGCCGTCAAAGCCGCGCTGCCATCAGGAGCAGGCTCGCATTATTTTTTACTGCTCAACAAAGTCACACCTGAGATTGCCCAAAGCGTCAGCGCCCTTGAGTTTCCGGCAGTTTATGAAAAAAACTTCTTTCAGCGCTACTATCCGCAGCCGCAGCCCAACTCGCAGTTGCTGGGCTTTATGGGACAAAATTCCAACGATCCTGAAGGCGGCTATGAAGGCCGTGCAGGCATTGAGCGCCAATATGAAACAACCTTGGCAGGTCAAGATGGTCAAGTACTCATCCTAAAAGATGCCAAGCAAAACAGTCTTAAAGAAATTAAGCAGCTTGAGCCTGAAGTAGCGGGTCAAGATGTGGCACTGACTATCGACTCGCGCCTGCAGTATCTACTTTATAAAGAATTAGAAAAAGCAGGACGTTTGCAAGAAGCGCGCTGGGCGACAGGTATGGTGGTTGATGTCCAAACAGGGGATGTATTGGCGCTATCGACATGGCCTTCATTTAACTCCAACAACCTCAATGAGATGACGGGTGAAAACCAGCGCAACCGTGCGGTACTCGATGTGTTTGAGCCGGGTTCGGTAATGAAGCCATTTACCGTGGCAACGGCGCTCAGCTCGGGTCAATATACGACCAGCTCGTTGATTGATACCAACCCAGGCTATATTCGGGTTCGCGGGTATACCATTCGCGATCATGACAACTTGGGCATTATTAATTTGTCAACTTTATTACAAAAATCCAGTAACGTGGCTTCCACTAAAATTGCGTTGTCACTACCACCTGAAGCGATCAGTGATATGCAGCGTCGCTTTGGCTTTGGTTCAAAAACCTCCCTGCAACTGCCGGGTGAGAGTAGTGGTCTGGTCACCACGCCAAAAGAAAAAGAAACCTCGCGCCGCGCGACGGTCAGTTATGGCTATGGTCTACAAGTGACATTGGCGCAGATTGCCCAAGCATACTCAGCACTGGCCGCAGGCGGTGTGATGCATCCACTAACCTTGGTTAAGACGGACAACGCGCCAGCTGGCAAGCGCATTATGGCCAACGATCAAGCGTTATCAATCGTTAATATGCTAGAGACGGTAACCGCGCCGGGCGGCACGGCAACCGCAGCGGCTATTGATGGTTATCGCGTGGCGGGTAAAACGGGTACTTCACGTCGTATCAATCCCGATGGCGGCTATTATACCGACCAATACCGCAATGTCTTTGCCGGCATTGTCCCTGCGTCCAACCCGCGTTTGGTTGGGGTGATATTGATTGAAGACCCACGCGGCCTGCACTATGCTGGCTTGACCGCTGCGCCTGTGTTTCACAATGTGATGAAAGAGGCAATGCGCTTGTATAATGTGCCCTTAGATAAACCGCTACAGACCAAATAATCACCACCAAGCCGTGCTCGCCTCGCACGGCTTATTGCGTTTGATGCGTCTAATGACTGCCAGCTTGGCTGTTTTTATTCTGTTCTTCCTTGAGGAGTTGCTTATGTCCACGCCTGTATCTGCTAAGCCCTGTACCACCTTGCAGCAGCTTTTTGACACCCATACGGGTCAGATAGCACTCACGCCGTATTTGGCTGAGCTTATACAACGCCATGACGCAGCCGCACAGATACCCTTTACGGCGTTTTGTTTGGACAGCCGTTATATTGGAGCGGGTGAAGCATTTGTACTATTAAAAAGCCAGCGCGCAGAGGAAGCATTTGCAAAAAGCCGCGCTTATTTGCATCAAGCGGCGGCGCAGGCTGCATTTGTGCTCACAGAAATTGACCCAAGCGCGTTATTTGCGCAGACGGCATCTGACGATGTAGCTGATATATCTGATCTGCCGTGCCCCGTACTTTATGTGCCGCATATTCGCGACTTTTTGGGCAGCTTGATCCAAGCGCAGTTGCAACACCTGCAGCCAGTGACGCTACCAACTGTGGTCGCCGTTACCGGTACGAACGGTAAGACCACCATCAGTCAACTGGTGGCGCAGCTGACTCAGCTGGCGGGTATGAGTAGCGCGGTAATGGGCACGGCAGGTAATGGCAAACTTGGCGCATTGATGCAGGCAAGTCACACCACAGGCGATGCTTTGGCAGTGCAGCAGTTTTTGCATCATATGGGTAGTGAGGGCGCTGAACTTTTGGCGCTAGAAGCCAGCTCACACGGCCTTGACCAACAGCGTTTGCAAGGTGTGCCGATCAAAGTAGCAGTATATACCAATCTAAGCCGTGATCACTTGGACTATCATGCCGATATGGCAGAATATGCAGCGGCAAAGGCCAAGCTGTTTGACCGCGCCCATTTCCCAACCTTGACGCACGCGATCATCAATAGAGATGACGCTTATGCCTCGGTGATGCTAGAGACAGCACATGCCAGCGGTCTGATTGTGTGGACCTATAGCCTCGATGACACTCAAGCCGCGACATTCAGCGCGGTACAGATTGCCCCCAGTTTGCAAGGGGTGGACATCACACTGCGCAGCACGCATCAAGATCAGGATCATGGTCATGATGCTGAGCAGACCACACCGCTGCATAGCCCGCTACTTGGTCACTTTAATGTGGCCAACTTGCTCGCCGCAGTAGCCGCCGCCGCTGCGTTAGACATTGATATGACGCGTATGCCAACCTTGGTGCCTCGCTTGCAAGGCGCGATTGGGCGCATGCAGCGCGTGCCTTCTCGTGATGGCTGTTTTATCGTCGATTATGCCCATACGCCCGATGCGTTGACCCAAGTGCTGAGCAGCCTAAAAGCGCATTGTAAGGGCCAGTTGTGGGCGGTATTTGGCTGCGGCGGCGACCGCGACACGGGCAAACGGCCGTTAATGGCGCAGGCTGGTTTGGCAGGAGCCGATCAGGTGATTTTGACTGCGGACAACCCACGCAGCGAAGATCCCAACCGCATTTTGCAAGACATGCAAGTAGGCATGACGACTGAGCAATATCAGCGTACCCACATTGAGCCTGCGCGCCAGCAAGCGATTGCTTATGCCGTCAATCATGCCAGCGCGGATGACATTGTGGTCATCGCAGGCAAAGGGCATGAAACCTACCAAGAAATCTGCGGCGTGCGTCATGACTTTGATGATGGCGTGGTGCTACAGCAGGCGCTCACTGAAGCCCGCCGCAGCGAATAACGACGCTAACGACAACCCAAGCACACCGTCACTCCTACCCAGCCACGATATATAAGGTACATACGATAAGGTAATCACTATGACAGCTGACAATAACAACACCATACAGTCGCAGGGACTCTATGTTTGGCAAGCGGATAACTTGCAGGCAGCGACAGCAGCGCTGAGCGGTCATTGGCAAGTAGAGCAGGCGGGCGCACCTGAAGCCCGCGCGGCGGTCACCAGTCATCGTATCGCCACCGACACGCGCACCATCAAAACGGGCGATATATTTTTGGCACTGAGCGGTGACAACTTTGATGGTCATGACTATATCAACGTCGCGGCGAGTAGGGGCGCGGTGGCTGCTATCGTGTCGCGTCCGATTTCGACCAATATCCCGCAACTGGTGGTCAGTGACACACGGCTGGCACTGGGTCAGCTGGCTGCGTATCGCCGTCAGCAGCATCCAAACGTGACGGTCATTGCCATCACTGGCTCAAGTGGCAAAACCACCTGCAAAGAGATGCTGGGCAGTATTTTTGGTCGCCTTGCACCGACACTCATCACCCGTGGCAATCTCAATAACGACTTGGGCGTGCCCATGATGCTGCTTGAGCTCTCAGACCATCATCGCTATGCCATTTTAGAGCTGGGCGCTAACCATCTCGGTGAGATTGCTTATACCACGGAGATTGTCCGTCCCGATGTGGCCTGTATTTTGAACATTGGTACGGCGCATCTGGGCGAGTTTGGTAGCCGTGAAGGCATTTGCCAAACCAAGGCGGAGATTTATCACACCTTAAACAGCAGCCAGTTTGCCATCGTGCCTGACAAAGATGACTTTACCAATCAGCTGCGCCGCATTGCTGAGCAATATACTGCCAATGTCATTGGTTTTGGTAATACCGATGTCAGTGCCAGTCATTTGGATGTGGAGCCTGAGCGTAGTGAGTTCAAACTGCATATCGGCACCCAAGTGCATGATATCAGCTTGCCCTTAGCAGGGGAGCACAATGTCAATAACGCATTGGCCGCAGCTGCCTGCGCCCATGCGCTCAGTATTGATGTTAATGATATCGTCACAGGGCTTGAAAACGCGCGTCCTGCCAAAGGTCGCCTGAACAGTCAGCTGCTGGGCATGCACCGCTTGATTGATGACACCTACAATGCCAACCCGCATTCGGTACGCGCCGCTACCAAAGTACTGGCGGCGCAAACAGGTACCCAAGTCATGGTACTGGGCGACATTGCTGAGCTTGGTGATGCCGCCGTCAGTGAGCACCAAAGTTTGGGCCGCACCATCGCCTCAATAGAGATTGATGTGCTGCTCTGCGTGGGTGAATATGCCAAATATACCGTGATCGGAGCAGAAGAAATTGGCTCCACCAGTGCCCATGCTTTTGCAGACAAAGACAGTTTGCTGCGTTATTTGCAGCAGTATTTACAAGCGCAACAAGCGCACCCTTGTACCGTGTTGTTCAAGGGCTCTCGTTCCATGGCGATGGAAACACTTATTGATGCGCTAGTAAAGGAGTAGGCGGTGTTAGTTTGGTTGTTTGGCTGGCTTGGTCAGTATTATACGCCGTTTTCTGCGGTATCTTCACTCACGCTGCGAGCGCTACTGGCAGTGGTGACCGCGCTTGGCTTTAGTATGTTTTTTGGTCAGCGCGTGATTCAGCATTTGCGTGATCTTAAGTACGGTCAAGCGATTCGTAATGATGGGCCGCAGTCACATTTGTCCAAGACAGGTACGCCAACGATGGGCGGGGTGCTGATTTTGACTGCCATTGGTGTCTCGACGCTGCTGTGGGCGCGCCTGAGTAACCCTTATGTGTGGATTTTACTCGTGGTAATGGTCATCTTTGGCGCTGTTGGCTGGGCGGATGATTGGCTTAAAATCAAATATAAAAATCCAACGGGTTTGATTGCCCGCAAAAAATATTTTTGGTTATCGATGGGTGCGTTGTTTGTTGGGGCGTCTCTATATTATATCGCCACTCAGCAGCCCAATATCGAGACCACGCGGCAGATGCAGGACTTGCTGTTGCCCGTGTTTAAAGATTGGATGATCCCATTCTCTGCCGTACCCTTTGGTATTGGCTTTATCATCTTTACTTATTTTGTGATCAATGGGGCGTCAAACGCGGTCAACTTAACCGATGGCTTGGACGGCTTGGCCATTTTGCCAGTCGTTATGGTGGCCGCAGGATTGGGTGCGATGGCCTACGTATCGGGTGATGTGCGCTTTGCGGATTATTTACATGTGCCTTATATTGCCTATAACTCTGAGGTCATTATCGTATGTGGCTCCATGATTGGGGCAGGTCTTGGGTTCTTATGGTTTAACGCCCATCCCGCGCAAGTGTTTATGGGTGATGTGGGCGCGTTGGCACTGGGTGCGATGCTCGGTACGATTGCAGTGATGACCCGTCAAGAGATTGCCTTTGCCATCATGGGTGGTCTGTTTGTCGCCGAAGCGCTCTCTGTGATGCTACAGGTCGGCTCGTATAAGCTGCGCAAAAAACGCGTTTTTCGCATGGCACCGCTGCACCATCACTTTGAAGAGATTGGCTGGAAAGAGACCCAAGTGGTCACACGTTTTTGGATCATTGCTATTTTATTGGTCATTTTGGGATTGATGACGCTGAAACTGCGCTGATTGTAATCAATGATACTCAAGCACCAATAAAAGCCATTTTAGAGGGTTCTAAAATGGCTTTTTTGTCGCCTGCTGCTGCTGATTTTTGCTAAGATGCTCAGCATATTTATCAGATGCCGAGATGCTTGTGCGCTTGTTTACCTGTCCACTTTGTCATTCGCCACTACAGCCTGCTGCTGATACGTGGCGCTGCGATGGTAGTTTGAACCCAAAGCATACCCAGCACCCCTTTGATGTGGCGCGTCAAGGCTACGTCAACTTGCTACCTGTGCAACAAAAAAAATCCAAAGCCCCCGGTGATAGCGCTGCTTCAATAGCCGCGCGGCAGCGGTTTTTGGTGGCAGGTCATTATCAGCCTTTGCAAGCGCTGATCCGTGAGCAGATGACCGCACCGCTGTCGCAAGATACCGACATCAACTGGCTGGATATCGGCTGCGGTGAAGGCTATTACACCCAAGCGATGGCAGAGGTATTAAGCCAAACAGATGAGTATGATAACAAGCGTGCGTCGAAGCTGATCGCCGCTGATATCAGCAAACCTGCGGTCATGGAGTTGGCTAAGACCAGCAAAATGGCAGGGCAGTTGTGGTATCAGCTCTCAGACAAACCATCGGCAGCCAGTATTTATCCAATGGTCACCAGCGCCGCCCACCTACCATTAGCAGCCGAGAGCATCCACGGTATCAGCAGTATTTTTAGTCCGATTTTGCCTGAGGCGTTTGCGCGGGTTTTGGTGGCGGATGGCCTATTATTGATTGCCAAACCCGATGCGGGGCATCTGGCCTCTATGCGCGCCGCGCTGTTTGACAATGTGCGTGAGCACGATTCGGATAAGTTTTTGCATGAGCTTGCGCCGTATTTTACCTTGCTGAGCACTCATACCGTCAGCAGTCAGCTGCGCTTATCGGCATCTGATTTGGCAGATTTGATGACCATGACCCCGTATGCCTACCGCGCCTATGGCGAAAAACGGCAGCAACTGTTAGACAGTACCGCCGCTGCGCCCTTTGTCACAGACGCCAAGTTCGTGCTCTATGTGCTACAAAAAAAGGCGCAAAACTAAGCGCCTTTTACTGTATCTGTTAAACCGTTTGCGTATCAATATTCTTGGAGCAGCCAGCCGCTACCAAAGGCAAAATACTCGCGAAACCATGCGTTATAGCGGATCGATAATGGTGTTGGGCTGGCAAGGGGAATGGGCTGCTGATAGCCTTGATGCGTGGCAATCGCTGCGGCGCGAATGGTATGAAAGTCACTGGTGACAATCGCAATCGGCGCGCTGTTATCGATGCCTTGCGCGGCAAGGATAGGCTGACTGTAGGCCAGATTTTCTTCCGTACTGGTGCTTTTGCCCTCTTGATAAATACGACTCGGCGGTATACCGTGGGTCTGCTGTAAGTAGGTTGCCATGATATCGGCCTCGCTGCGAGTCTGCCCCAGTCCGATACCGCCACTGGTGATGATAAGTGCTTGCGGCTGCTGCTGGGCTAGCGTCGCTGCGGTATCTAAGCGACTGGCCAAGGTAGCGCTTGGCTTGCCTGCCACTGTCCCTGAACCGAGTACAATCATCGCCGCCACAGGCGGCAGCGGCTGTTTGCCGCGCTCAATCTGCTGCTGCAAGACATAGACGAATACCACAAAGCTTGCCAGCCAGAGCGTAAACAATACCCACAGTCCATACCACACACGGCGCAGCAATAGGTTGTTATCCAGCTTGGCACGAATAATGTGCCAGCCAAGCCCATGTACCATAAAAATGACGCCTATTAAAAAAGGCAGTACTGTACCAAAGTTAAATTTATCAACGGTCATCAAGGCAACGCAGTCGATGATGAGAATTGCCCCAATTACTGTTAATACAATACGTAATAACCCAAACATAAATTTTTTATCCAGTCAGCGCTGATAGAGGAGTCGTACTGAGTATAGTTGTCAGATGCTAATCGCTATAAATTAGTTGTACGGTAGGCAAAATCATAATATAGAGGTTGGTGGATCCAGCCAATACTAGCCGATAGTGCAATTCTTTAGATTTCTACTAGTGTGTGAATGTGCTTAGTAGTGGTAACAATCGCAACCTTTCTTCAAGTTTCATAAAGCTACTTAATGTGAGAACCATTTATCATTTTCTTTATCGATAAAGCGATGCTTTATCGTGATACTTCATTAGGTATCTTTAATCATAATTCATCAATGTGAATTAAATTGGGAAAAACAATGAAAAAGATAATAGTAAGTTCGATTCTAGCGGCTACTGCCTGTTTGTCGATGGTTGGTCAAGCCAATGCTGCACCAAATTATTCACAACATCATGCGTCTCAAATACAACACCAAAAAAATGGTAACAAGGCAGATAATAAGCATAAAGTTGCCAAAAATAAGGCAAAGGCATCAAACCAAAAAGCAAAAGTAGTAGCTGCCAAGCATAAAGCACAAGAAACACATCAAGACAAATACCAGAGCAAGTATAAAAGCGATAAACAAAGTAAGAACGATTACAGACACCGCTCATAAAAATGATATCTGATTATCCGAAAATAGCGCCTCAAATGGGCGTCATTTTTTAACAGTATATATAATAAAAAAAGAGACCATTAATTGGTCTCTTTTTTTTGTTAATCTCTTATATTAAATTTTATTTCGAGTTGTCTCACCGTTAACCAATCTCAAAATATTGAACGGATTTTCATCCTTCAATGCTTCTGGTAATAAGCTTTGGGGATAGTTTTGATAACACACAGGGCGTAGATAACGGTCAATGGCCAGCGTTCCGACCGACGTGCCACGCGCATCAGACGTTGCCGGATAAGGCCCGCCGTGTACCATTGCCTCACAAACCTCTACCCCTGTTGGATAACCGTTTAAGAGTAGGCGTCCAGCCTTTTCTTCTAACACAGGTACCACGTCGGCGAATTCAGCAAAATCCGCTTCATCAGCGATCAAAGCGGCTGTTAGTTGGCCGTTCATGCTACTGAGTGCTTGAATGAGCTGCGCTTTATCTTGGACTTCAATGACTATGGTCGTAGGACCAAAAATCTCTTCTTGTAGCAACTGATTGTCTGCCAGCAGTAATTCTACGTCTGCTTTAAACAGTTGCGGCTGCGCTTGATCTCCCTTTTGAGGCTGTCCTGCTAAATGCTGGAACCCTTCATGTGTCATCAAATCTTCCAAACCTGATGAGTAGCTTTTTAACGTGCCAGCATTCAACATGGTCTGTGCAGGTTTGGCATCGATAATGTCAGTTAATTTTTCAATGAATTGACTGTATTCAGGTGACTTAATCCCAATGATTAAACCAGGATTGGTACAAAATTGTCCACAGCCCATGACGACAGAATCCGCTAAGTCTTGAGCAATGCTATCACCGCGATTTTTTAGGGCAGCTGGCAGCATGAGCATAGGATTGATACTACTCATTTCTGCAAATACTGGAATAGGATTGGGACGAGCGGCTGCCATCGCACTTAAGGCTTGACCACCTTTTAGCGAACCTGTAAAACCAACCGCTTGAATCAAGGGGTGTTTTACCAGCGCTTCACCGACACCACTGCCATAAACCATACTAAACACGCCTTTAGGCATGTTGGTACTCGCAACCGCTCTATCGATCGCTTGTGCGACTTGATCCGCCGTTACCATATGACCACTATGGGCTTTGACAATCACAGGACACCCTGCCGCCAACGCAGAGGCGGTATCACCGCCCGCTGTCGAAAAAGCTAAAGGAAAGTTACTTGCCCCAAACACAGCAATCGGACCCACGCCTATCTTCACCTGACGTAAATCTACACGCGGCATAGGCTCACGCTCAGGTAGCGCCGTATCGATACGCGCTCCTAAATAGTCACCGCGGCGGAGCACTTTAGCGAATAAACGCATTTGACCACTGGTGCGACCACGCTCACCTTGTAAACGCGCAAGCGGTAGCGCGGTCTCTTGCGAGATATCGTCAAGAAAGTCTTGTCCTAGCGCATCGAGTTCATCGGCAATCGCTTCTAGAAATAACGCGCGCTGTTCAGGTGACGTATTACGATAGCTTTTAAAGGCGTCACTGGCGGCTTCGCAGGCCTTGTTGACTTCTTCTTCAGTCGCTTGATGAAACTCATAAGCCAACGCTTCTCCTGTGCTGGCATTAATACTTTGTAAGACTTTGCTGCCCTGCGCACTGCGTTGACCTGCAATAAAATTATGTCCAATAACCATAGTATTCTCCTCAGAGTGTTTTAACTGAACCAATGGATAGTTCAGGTTGAGTATGTGCAATCTTATTTTTTAAAGAATGACCAAATTCTTTCATCTCAATCTCGAATTCGTCACCGACTTGGGTTTGCATACCGTCTGCAAATGACAGCGTCGCCGTACCAAAATAATGAATATGTACATCACCTGGTTTTAAGAATTGTTGATATTTAAAATGGTGGTATTCAAGATTGGTTAGGCTATGACACATATTGTCTTCACCTGATAGAAATTCTTTTTCCCAAATTACCTCACCATCACGGCGCAGGCGACTGGTACCGACCAAGTGTTTTGGCAGCTCACCCGTGCGTAGCTCTGGCCCATAACTACAAAAACGTAATTTGGAGTGGGCAAGATATAAATAGTTGCGACGTTCCATGATGTGATCAGAAAACTCATTGCCCATGGCAAAGCCAATTCGATAGGGTTTTGAGTCTGGACCAATCACATACAAACCTGCAATTTCAGGTTCTTCGCCGCCATCCTCTGCAAAATTAGGCATTGGCAAATCTGCACCAGGACGAACCACAATAGAGCCATCGCCTTTATAGAACCATTCAGGTTGGGCGCCCACCTCACCGTCAGCAGGTTTACCTTTTTCAATTCCTAATTGGAATATACGCATGGTGTCGGTCACTGAGGCAGTATCAGCCGCGTTCTGTTGGTGCATTTTGTCACGAGTGGCGGCAGAGCCTAAATGAGTCAATCCCGTCCCTGAGACAAAACAATGCGCGGTATCTGGATGATCTAAAGGCGCAAGCACCTGTAAGTTGTCTAATAGTTGTGCGTAGTCATAGTTCTCAGCGGCAAAGCCTAATTGTTCGATTTGTTGCTCTAGGCTCAGTGTGTTTTCGATTGCCATCAATGCTAAGTCTCGAACTGTTGCCACCTGATTGACTGGTTTGACGATATTGTTGTCGACAATGCCAACCGCGCGCTGCTGGTCTTGGGTTTCAAATTGAATAATATTCATGATTAATGTCCTTAGTACGCTTGTTCGCTGACGGGTGTTTTTTTAGATTTCTTTTTTTCAAATTTGGCATAGACGAAATAAGTCAAAATCAAGCCAAACACCATCACCACAGAGAGAAAATATAAGCCTGCTGCCATATGGCCTGTGTATTCCTTTAGTAAGCCAATGCCATAAGGTCCCAAATAACCGCCCAAGTTACCTACTGAGTTGATCAAGGCAATACCAGCTGCCGCACTACTGCCTGTTAGGAAGCGACCTGGCAGTGTCCAAAAAACAGCCGTTGTTGAAAACAAGCAAAACGCGACGGCAGATAGTGCAACCAATTGCAGGACAGGAGAGGTGAGCCAAGCACTTAAGAACATAGCAAAAGCACCTACTGCATAAAGAAAACCAAGATGCCCATAACGATCATTTAAACGGTCCGTACTGCGTGGAATAATTAATAAACCGACGACACCAAACAGATAAGGAATACTCGATAAGAAGCCAACGCGCAGATCGCTACCACCACCAAACTGCTTGATAATCGTGGGTAGCCATAGATTTAAGCCATAAATGCTCAAGGTGACAGGTAGGTAATACAGTGCAAGGAGTAACACACGTTTGTCTTTTAGCGCATGTAAAGGGTTGGCGTGGCGAGTTTGCTTATATTCAGACTCATCTTTAACCAATTCATTTTGTAGCCAATTCTTTTGCTCTGCCGTTAACCAGTTGGCAGTCTTAATATCATCTGGCAAATACAAATAGGTGGGTAGCGCCAAAAGAACAGCAGGTAAGCCAACGGCTATGAAGAGCCATTGCCAGCCGTGCATGTTGGCCATACCGTCCATACCGAGTAAAGCACCAGATAACGGCCCTGCAATAACCATTGCAATCGGCTGCGACAGCACGAACATGCCCATGATTTTGCCGCGGTGACGCACAGGGAACCATTGGGTAATCAAATACAGAACACCAGGAAAAAACCCTGCTTCAGCAACACCAAGTAAAAACCTAAGTGCATAAAAGCTCTTCGGTCCTTGGATCAGCGCCATCGCCATGGTGATCAAACCCCACGTCAATAAAATGCGCGTAAACCATTTGCGTGCCCCAAACTTGGCTAATAGTAAGTTGCTTGGCACTTCAAACATGAAGTAACCAATAAAGAATAGACCTGCGCCAAATCCGTAAGCGGCGTCACCGATACCAACGTCAGCGCCCATATGTAGATGAGCAAAGCCGACTGCACCGCGATCAATATAAGCGACCACATAAAGCAGAATTAATGCAGGGATTAATCTGTAGGTCACTGTTCGTATAACGTTCTTTTCGAAATCCATATCCGACTCCACGTTCCATGTGGTAATTCTCAGGCATCATGCCAAAGAGAAATTAGCTGTAGTTAAGGGCGTTATCAGTCGATAACTAAAATAATGTACAAAAGCTTTAACTAAAATATAGTAATACTATTTAAATGTAAACCCTTTTAAAAAGATTGTTTTTAGTGTATTTTGATTATTATTATTTAAATAGTAATACTATATAAGGATATAGAGATGTCAAAGAAGAAGCCACTACGCTCGGCAGCTTGGTTTGGAACGGCGGATAAAAATGGATTTATGTATCGTAGCTGGATGAAAAATCAAGGCATTCCAGATCATGAGTTTGATGGTAGACCCATTATCGGTATTTGTAATACGTGGTCAGAACTGACCCCTTGTAACGCCCATTTCCGCAAAATTGCTGAGCATGTCAAAAAAGGCATTTTAGAAGCGGGTGGGTATCCTGTTGAATTCCCTGTTTTTTCCAATGGCGAATCTAACCTGCGTCCAACAGCGATGCTGACGCGTAATTTGGCGAGCATGGATGTAGAAGAAGCGATTCGCGGTAACCCGATGGATGGGGTTGTGCTATTAACAGGCTGTGATAAAACCACACCTGCGCTATTGATGGGGGCGGCCAGTTGTGATGTTCCTGCCATTGTCGTCACTGGTGGGCCGATGCTAAATGGCAAACATAAAGGAAAAGATATTGGCGCAGGTACCATTGTCTGGCAAATGCACGAAGAGCTGAAGGCTGGCAAGATTGATCTCAATGAGTTTTTATCTGCAGAATCAGGCATGTCGCGCTCAGCGGGTACCTGTAATACGATGGGCACAGCCTCAACGATGGCCTGCATGGCTGAAGCACTAGGAACGTCTTTACCACACAATGCTGCTATTCCAGCAGTAGATTCACGCCGTTATGTTCTAGCGCATTTATCAGGTATGCGTATCGTTGATATGGTCAAAGAAGATCTAACGTTGTCTAAAATTTTAACCAAAGAAGCATTTGAGAATGCGATCAAAGTCAACGCCGCCATTGGTGGATCAACCAATGCGGTAATTCATTTAAAAGCCATTGCTGGGCGTATTGGCGTTGATTTAGAGCTAGAAGATTGGAATCGTATTGGTCGCGGCATGCCTACCATTGTGGATTTGCAACCGTCAGGACGATTTTTGATGGAAGAGTTTTATTATAGCGGCGGTCTGCCTGCAGTATTGCGCCGTATGGGTGAGCACAATCTGCTGCCACATCCGCAGGCACTGACGGCGAACGGACAAAGCATTTGGGAGAATTGTCAAAGCTCGCCTATTTATAATGATGAGGTTATCCGTCAAGTAGACAATCCACTGAGTACAGATGGCGGAATGTGCATCTTACATGGCAATCTAGCACCAAAAGGCGCTGTGCTCAAACCATCTGCCGCCTCAGCGGAACTGATGAAACATCGTGGTCGTGCTGTGGTATTTGAAGACCTTGACGACTATAAAGCCCGTATTGTAGATCCAGATTTGGATGTCGATGAAACCTGTATTTTGGTACTCAAAAACGCAGGCCCTAAAGGATACCCAGGTATGGCTGAAGTCGGCAATATGGGACTGCCGCCCAAGCTGCTAGAAAAAGGGATTACAGACATGCTGCGAATCTCTGATGCGCGTATGAGTGGTACGGCGTATGGCAGCGTGGTACTCCATGTAGCACCAGAAGCTCGCGCAGGCGGACCATTGGCTGCGGTACAAAATGGTGACTTTATTGAGCTTGATGCCTACGCAGGTAAATTGCATTTAGATGTTAGCGATGAAGAGCTACAGCAGCGTTTAGCGAATTTGCCAGCACCGCCCACACCCAACTTTATCGGCGGCTATCGTGAACTCTATGTCAAGCATGTACTGCAAGCAGATGAGGGATGCGATTTCGACTTTTTGGTTGGTCGCCGCGGCTCTGAGGTTCCCCGACATTCGCACTAGTTTGCTCAAATATTGGTACTCGTTTATGTAAAATAGAAGACCTTGTTAATTGATAAGGTCTTCTATAACATACTAGTGTCAAATATGAGTAACGATAAGATATGAGCACTGCCGACTACAAGAACCCTGTTCCAAGCAAAAGCCAACATGCAACAATGGTTCAACAATTGGGTCTAAAAATCATTTCTGGTGAGTTTCCTGAAAATGAAAAACTGCCTTCCTCGGCTGAATTATGTGAAGAATTTCAAGTCAGTCGTCCTGTCTGTCGTGAAGCGATACGGGTACTGAACTCCAAAGGCTTAACGTACTCTCGTCCCAAAGTCGGTACGGTTGTGCGTCCCAAGGATGAATGGCATTTGCTTGATCCGGATGTGCTGTTTTGGCTGATTCAATCCACACCAGAGAATGATTTTTTTAAAACGCTATCGACTGTGAGACGTGTTTTAGAGCCTGAAATGGCCTATATTGCTGCTAGTACCGCAACTGATGACGATATTGCACAGATTCAAGAAGCGTACGATGGCATGGAGAAGGCGACAAGTGCAGAAGAGTTTATGCAGCCTGATATAGCGTTCCATCTTGCCATTGCAAAGGCCACACATAACGACCTACTGGCTTATATGTCAAAAATGTTGGTATTACCGCTCCAACAATCTATCAAGCTGACCAGCCTAAGACCTAACTTACAAACGCATTCCTTACCAAGACATAAAGCGATCTTAACGGCAATCGAAAACAAAGACCCGCTATCAGCCAGACTGGCGTCTTTAGTACAATTGGATGATACCAATGTGGCCTACACGTTAATCAAAAAATAATTAGCCCTCTATTATGCTTGTGGCATGTGTATGCAGTGTCGTAACAAAATAGCGCCCAATGTAGGCGCTATTTTTATCTCGCTTCTATAAAGCAGAATTATGATTATTTATAGCGGCTTTTATAAAAAAAGCCATTTTGTGGTCCTATTTT
>NZ_JBHNYR010000027.1:0-36258 GCF_054960615.1 Psychrobacter sp. PSi21 | reverse complement strand
GGTGAACTCAATGCGTCTATTACGCATCCGTCCTTCTTGCGTGTCATTGCTGGCGACAGGATCAGTATCCCCCTTACCTTCTGTAGACAGGCGCGTCGAAGCAATACCTCTACCGATCAAGTATTGCTTGACTGCTTCAGCACGTTGGTTGGAGAGCAATAAGTTTGAGCTTGGGTTACCCACATTATCTGTGTGACCAGTAATGGTAACGGGTTGGTCGCCGATACTTCTGATGACATCTGCCATCTCATCTAAGATACCCAGTCCTAGCGGAGTTAGATTGGTGCTTCCTGACTCAAATTCGACAATACGATTACCAAGTGTCTGATCGATCAGTTGCTGCTCACCCTGAGTGACTTCCAACTGATTGTCCAGCTGATATAGGTCGGTTAAGCGGCTATGGATGCGTTTTTGGATCGCCTCCTTTTGCTCAACACTATTGACCTTACCGTGTAGGCTGATGGTGGTACCATGAATATCAATACGACCTTGGCGAATAGTAGTGATATCGCTATCAATGATGGCTGTAGCAACCTGCTGCCAGTTGGTTGGTAGACTGATATTGGAGCGTACCTCTACTTCGTCATTGATGGTCTTATTTGGGTATTGATCTTTAAGCTTGGTCAGTAGTTGCTGTTTGTCTGATGTGGTGGCGACCACGCCTTTGATGACTACAGGCACATCATCAGTAGCTGTTTCAGGCAGTGGGGCAGCTATCGAGGTTGGTGAGAGATATAGTGACCCGCTAGCCATGATGGCCAATGCACCGCTGAGCAATACGGGTCTTTTTAAAAAGGTAGATATCATTTTGTGGTCACCGCGCCGCTTAAATGGGGCAAATATGGTAGGTAATGGCATAAAAAACCTTATCTTATATAGGTGCTCAGTGAGATCACAGGTCGGTTACTGTGCTAAAAATATTTGCTTAAACAGCTGACGGACGTCATATAAATACAGATGATCTTGAGACAGTATCTTTTGTAGTCGTGTCAGCCCGATATCTTCTTCTATGTAGCCCTGTGTCCATGCACTATCATCGATAAACACCCATTGATCATGATCGGTCGATTCTTCTTTAGGCGCTGTCAGTTGTGCTAAAAACTGACTGTTGGGCGCACCAAAGCTCAACGTCATATGATATTTGTCAGCTTGTTGATACAAGTACGTATGCAAAATAACGTCATGCGGTTGATAAAATCCGTGAATTAAGTCGTGCCAAAAAGTGGCCATTAAAACAGCGGTTTGTTTATCAGTGGTCAACGCCCAGCATAGCGCCTTGTTCAAGCCATAAAAGCCTTTGCTATAAGTAGGTAAGAATAATAGACCTGTTGCGATGATTTTTTCAATCAGCTGTGCTTTGTTTTGCTCTAGCGACTGGCAGACATCATCTAAGGTCACCTTACTGATGAAATCATAATAATGGGTACTGGCATTGGTATCAATAGTTAATGAGCAATTGTTTAGTATATTATTTGCTTCTACATCACCTTGCTGCGCTTTTGCCGAGTGTAAAACCGTTTCTGTATCACTCCATAAGCTTGCAGCATGAATAGGCAAGTATTTCAGCCAGTTCTTTGGCTTTTCAATATAATCGAGTGCAAAGCCAATCAGTGGATATTGGCGCTGTGTGCTGTCATGACTGGGTATTAAAACCCCACTAATCGCTTGTTGCTCTACGGTATTGACGCGGCTAAAGTAAATCGCTTTGGTTTGGTTGAACAGATGTTCTGATTGTCCCAAAGCCTCGCTGATCCAAAGATCAATCGCATCAATCTCATAAGCGTGAGTGCGCGCCCGGATAAAGTCTCCTCGCGAGGGAATTTTGCCAAAATACGTCAATGAGATACAGTCAGTGGTCATGGATTTTGCTCCTGTCGCGGGGCAGTCGTGCTTAGCGTGTTTTCTGTTGGAGAGACTGCGCTTGGTGTCGTCACCGTTTGCGGCGTCTCTGAGTTGGTTGCAGTGGTTGCTGTTGTGTCTGCATCAGTCCCTGTCTGCGTGCTATTGGTAGATGGTGTCGGTGCATTGGGGGCTGTTGGTGCTGTGTTGGTTTGCGGGTTATCGGTCGCATTCATGGCATTGCTGCTAGGAGCTTGAGTCGGCGTTGCTGGCTGCGCTGAGCGCGTGACGCCTTTACCGATAACCTCTTCTGGCAGTTTCATGCCTGTAAATGGATTGTTAGATTGTCCCTCTCTGGCAGTGTCACCGCTGCCACTGATGATTCTAAATCTAACAGGGATGGTAATATCGTCACCAGTCCATGACATCTCAAAAATATTATCACCAAGCTCTGTACGAGTGGCCGAGTTAATCAGCCTTTCAACACCAAAGGCGCCGGCTTCTTCAAACACCATAAAGTCTCTACCATCATAGTCTTTGGCACGGATACTGGCCCCTGGTTGACTACTTGGGTTTGGCCAAACGAACGTCGTCCAAGCCTGAACCCCCATACGGTAACGCAGCTGCTGACCATCAACGACGATGGTATATTCCGTCAAGCCACTCACAGGTAGCGGCATAATTTGGAAGGTAGTCTGGTTAGCCGCCGTATTGGTGTCCGCATTCGCACCGCCGGCTGGCCGATTGTTACCCGTATAGTTTTGGAAGTAACGTTTGAAGTCAGCCACAAATTGAGGGTTGAGGCCCAATCCTGCGTTGTTCCAAATCTTGCTAGAAATCTGATCGCCACGGCGAATGATAAAGGGCGATAACGTCTCATTGACGAATTTGGCAACATAGCCGTCACTACCGAAGTATTGCCCAATCTCAGCTGGAGTGGCTTCCACATTGGCATTAGCAGTAAAGGGATATTTTTTGGCCAAGTTATCAGTAAATGGCTTATAGACCTGAGCTTGCCATACTTTATTGATCTCGGCTTTGGTCGGTGTCAGCAACATGTTGAATGAGCGGGTTAAGGGCTCACTTAATAATGGTCGCACGATTTGTTTCATCTCAGAGTTGGCCTGACTCAAAATCTGTTCATCCAATATCTGGAGCGATTTGGTCAGCTCTGACCCCTCAGGACTCAAAGTCTGTGAGGCGAATAACAGCGTGTCAGGGCCAATATCATCACTGCGAGAGATGTTATTAAATCGGGTTCGCACATTACCTAAGCTGGCCAAATAGTTATCTAGCAGTGATAGGTTTTGGTTGTCCTCTCGCGGCGTCACTAAGTTGTGAATAGAGGAGAACGATTGTGCCACCACGCCCATACTGCTTTGCGGTGCTGCTGCTGGAGTCTCATCATTGTCACGATTGATCATCGCTTCTGCTTGTCTAAGCTCCGCAGGACTCTGGCGCAAGATGGTTCGTTTAAACCAGTTCACAAAGCCGCGACGAGTCTCTGCGCCATTATTAGGCGTATTGTTTGTCGCTTTATTATCCCACTGAGTCTGTCGATCAATGGTTTCAAATAAGGTTTTTAGCGGTGAGGTTTTGGCGTTAGACAACTGATTGAGGAGCACAGCATGGTCATCGAAACCTTCACTGTCTCTGACATACACTTGGCTCAAAAAGCGTTTCCATTCACCAATATATTCTTGTTTGTAACGACTGACCAGATATTGACGGATCTGCTCAGGGCTACCTGTCAAGGTCAAGTCGTTTTGGCTGTTTGTTTCAAGCACCCAGTCATCAGCGACGACTTTAGTAGTAGCGGCCTTATCAATCTCTTCACTAATAAACGACTCCCATGCTTTTCGGGTAAACGTGCCTGAGATCACGCGGCTACCTAATAGCGCTTCGTGTGTATCGTCTGCAGTAATCTGGGCTACGGTCACAGATGGGAAACGGGCTGAGGCACGCATTTTGATTTCAGCGTACACGCGCTCACGTGCAGGCACGCCTTTACTCACTTTGGATAGGGTAGCGCGGGTTTGATCAATCAATCCCAAATCGCTTTGTACCAAAGGAAACTGTTCATCGTGAACATGGTTGAGTGAAAAACTCAAAATCTGCTCTGCTTGGCGAATCATGCTATCTTTTGGCATATTGGCGCGGTTGGCCTCAAGCCAGCTGCGCCAAAAACGCGTTGTCTGATCGCTTAGATGACTGGTCTCTAAATGCTCGTGACTGCTGAGCATCAAATATGCTTTTAAGGCATTGTAGGCGTCCTCAGCGTCCGTCGGATCAGATTGAATGTACATGTTTTTGTTGTCTATGGCTTGCTCGTCTTTGCTGTCAGCGGCTTTCATTTTGAGCTGTTCAGCATTAGCATTCACTTTAGCCAAGAACTGTTCGATATTTTGTTTGGTCGGATTTAGTATGATGATTTCAATACCGTTGAAATATTCAGCCAGCAACTTTTGTTTGAGCGCGTCACCTTGATACAAGCCCATGCCCAAAGATAAAGGACGACTGTCATCATAGCTTTCTAGTTGCTCGATACGGTTTTGCAAAATACTCAGTGACTCAAGCTGGCTTTTTAAGTCGCCTTTTGAGGACTGCTGAATTTGAGCCACTTGTTGTAAATCGGCTTCAACTCGTTCAACCAACTGCTTGTTATTGGCATAAGACCACGTCCACAGTCCAGCAGCGCTGCACAAAACAACAATTGATAAAAGTGCCGCTACAGCTCGGTAATGGCGCTGATTGCGGTTTTTGTGCTGTTTGACTAAGTGCTTGTCTTTTAAGATGACTTCAGAAAACAAGTCATTCAAAAAGTATGATTTATTGGTAGTTTCTTTTTGTGCGCCCAGCGGCACGGTAGGCTGATGCAGTCCAAAGTTTTGCATCATCTGCAAGGTCATCTGACTGCTGACCTGACCTTCTTGTAGAGCACTGGTGAAATAAAATCCGCGTAAGATTGGTTTAAACTGAAAAGGGTTGTCTTCGAATAAGGCATGCATCAGGGTGCGGATGACTGGCCGTAACGCCTGAAACTCCATAGGGAAGGTCATCAAGCTTGGTGAGACGGTTCTTTGATGACGCAATGAGAGCTTGGTGGTACTCAAATCTTTCAAGCCATTGACCAGCACGTTGAAGTGATGCTCAAATACCTCGTCAACATTGACATCATCAGGATTCTCAGGGTAGGGGATAGTGGCGCCCCAAGCCTGCTCTCGCTCTTCTTGCTCATAGTCATTAAAGAAGTCTCTAAAGCCAGATACCAAGTCCATCTTGGTAAAGACCACATACACAGGCGCATAGACTTCAAGCTGTTTGGTTAAATCCTGTACGCGACTTCGCAGATTTTTTGCCAAATCAAGCGCATAGCTGGGGTCATTTTTGGTCAGCTCAGCAATACTAACCGCGATGATAATGCCGTTGATCGGGGCTTTTGCGCGATTTTTCTTGAGTAAATTGAGAAATGATAGCCACTCTGAACGGTCTTCGTCATAGACAGAATAGCGCCCAGCGGTATCTAACAAAATGCCTTCTGTCGAAAAAAACCAGTCGCAGTTTCTGGTACCGCCAACGCCTTTGACAGACAGTTGGTTATTTTTTTCCATAAAGGGAAACTTCAGCCCTGAATGAAGTACGGCCGAGCTTTTACCTGCTGCAGGGTTGCCAATAACCATATACCAAGGCAGCTCATATAACGCCGCACGCCCCGTCTGATCGCCAAGCTTAGACTTTCGGATGGTCTTGATGGCTTCTTGCATTTGCTGACGCAGCGCTTGTGTTTCTTGCGAGTTTTCGTCAGGCTTGGTATTGGCTGCCTCATCATTGTTGTCTTCAACCAGATCTGCAAGCTCAGCTGAAGCCTGTTTTCTTTTTTTCCAATAGTAATAACCAGCCGCACCTGCAATGATACTGAAGATAAGCACACCGACAATAATCAAAAAGGTACGCAGCATCACATAGTCATACAGCAGTACCAAAGCGACGATAGCGGCCAAGGCCATAAGTACTCTTGGGTCATAAATTAAATGAAAAAACCTAGAAAACATGCTCGATACCTAATATAAGCGTGAAGTAATTAAGGTTGGATAGCCAAAGTTTGTCTGATTCATGACATGGTTTTGGGCTCGGCCAGCCAAAGTGTATAGCCTGTATCCTGCTGCATCGTTAAGCAAACAATATCTGACTCTGATTGATCGTCAACCTCAATATCGGCAAACAGTGACATAGCAATCAAACATCTCATCCAATCGCTGCGATGCATATGATGCCCTAACTGGTAGTCATTTACCAGTGCTCCTTGATCTAAAATATGATCAACAAAGCTCATAAATATAGCAGTATCAAATGGTTGCTTGACTGGATTTATGTCAGACAAGACGGTTATACTATGCCCTGACAATGTATCGCTACCCTCATCGTCTGCTGATTTGCCTTGCTTTTCGCTGTTAGATATTGCGGTACTATTATCTGTTTTTGCATCCTGATTGAGTAATTTGGCTGCGATAGCATCCTTGATAAGGTTAAGCAGACGCATATCTGCACTGCGCCCCTTGGCCGAATCTTGGTGGTGATACTCAAGTAATGCGTATTGCGCTTTTGCGTCAATATCAAGTAGTGCGTCAGCAGCATCGTTCCAAAGCACCAATAAACTGGCGGCCTCTTCTGGCAGTAAAGCGGTATTGGCATCGGCAAGAGACAGGTGTTCATCTATCCAGTCGTCGTTGATTTCAGAGTCTACGGCGATCACGATAGCCATGCTGGGCGTACTGTTGTCTGATAAGGCCATCAGCTGTGGGTTAAGGCCAGATAGTGGGTCGCTTGGGTTGGTTTCCTGCGTGAGATTAATGAAGGAGAGATGCGCTTCATCAAAGCCATAATCTATCAGCCGTGCTGTTATCACCTGATGGATATCCTTAATATTCGCCAAAGCGGGGACATAGATATAGACGGGTAGCGTGGCAAATGATGCTGGCTCAGGTGTGATCATATCCTCGGCACTCGCGCTGTCAGTGCTTGAGATATAAGACTGCTGCCAGTCAGGATGCATACTGACTGCAGCATTTGGTTGCGCTCTGTCCTCAGGATTTGTTGGCGTAAAATGCGCGGCACAATCAGAGAGCTCAGAGTCATTGAGATCAAATAGATGGGTGATCAGCTGGCATAGGCGCTGCGTGCCGTTGTGGTTGTCAATATCTTGCAGCTCAAAATCATCGATCGGCTCTGAGATATCACCGATCGGCTTGATTAAAATTGGTAGGTTGTCGTAATCAACATGCACGGGACTCAATACGGTCACGTCATCTGTGTTTTCGACAATATCAACAAACTGCTCTCCCTCTGGTAATAGCAGCTGACTGTGTAGATGTATTTTGTGTGTTTTAGGTTGCAAATCTTGTGTAATGGGCGCTGCCGTCTCTTCTGGCGCACTCTCAGCATTTTGACTCTTCTTTTGTTGCCACTTGATGGTCAAAATAGCAGCAAACAAGGCTAACGGGATAATGATAAACGACACCAATAAATTAATCGATGTCAGTTCGGCAACATTATCTTTATAATACATCCACGTCAGGATGAGATAAGCAACGAGTATGATGGTTAATGCGTGACGGGTATAGTGCAAAATATGCTTGGTATTCACAGAGCGACCCTTTTTGCTGAAAAAATAATGGTTTGTAGTGTATGACGTTTACAAAAATATGGCTACAACGATGCCAAAATTTTATCGATTTTTATCTCTGTTTTCTACGCTTTAAAACTGATTGTTGTTTTTACTTATGGTTTATTTCATTGTCACAGCGTTAACTGTCGTTTCGGCCATCGTCATTATATTATTGTTTGACAGTCGCATTTTACGGATGCTCAGCAATTGGAGTACGGCGGGTGTTAAAGGTGCCAGTAAAAAGCTTGGGCGGATACGCAATATTTCTTGGCCGAGTCACTATCGTCCTGTTTTTAAGCGGGGTGGTTCGTTTTCATGGGGTCGACACCATTTAAAAACGCGACAATGGCCGTCGCTGGTGCATGTGTTGTCAGCAACTATCCTGATCGGTACTGCATCGCTGTGTTTTTGGTTGATTAAATATTCTGCTTTGGATGTTTATCATAAAAATGAACAGGTAGGCACGCCTTACAACACACAGATCAATCAGCTGCTTTTGGGGGAACGTTTGAGTCCACCACCTGCGCCGCCTGAGGAGCTATTTGCTGAACTGGATGCCGAAATTGCCAGCTATCAGGCCAAGAAAGTGGAGCAAGGCTATTGGCCTGAAAAAAATACGACGGCGACTATTTTTCCTAGTACTGGAGGTAACGTTGGCAATGGCACGACAGGCAGTGCATCACCCAGCGTCACTGTACCGATGGGACAGGGCGATTCAAAAAGCAATTTGGATGCTCATTTAAACAATGGTTATATTAATATACGAAATGCAGATAGAAATTGGAACAAAATGAACTCCGAGTTTGTTCAACGCCTGTTGACCGTATATAAAATTATGAAAGACGAGCATGGATACGATATGGTGTTACTAGAGGGTTATCGCAGTCCAGCGCGGCAGGCGCGTCTGCTATCAAAGGGCGCACATGTGACCAAGGCAGGTGCTTATCGAAGCTATCATCAATTTGGTTTGGCGGCTGACAGTGCATTTATCAGAAACGGCAAAATCGTCATTTCAGAGCGTGATCCATGGGCGATGCGAGGTTATAAGTTGTATGGTAAAGTGGCGAAGTCTGTAGGCTTGGTCTGGGGCGGGGATTGGCGAATGAAAGACTTAGGTCATGTTGAGCTGCGTAAAAAGAACATACTTGGTAAACCTGAAATGGCAAAAATTCTCACAAATCAGTAAGTAAAAGGTATAATCTTCATGGCAAGAGTAATGGACAAATGTATTGCTGGTATCGCTACGGTCAGGCTTGGCTGTTGTATGGCAGCGGTGACCTTGGTGGGCTGTAGTACAAGTGGTGTTGATAGTGGTCAAAAGCCAAGTGCATTGAGCTCCATCATGGCGATGGTCGGTCATGATAAAGGTGAATCAGTCAAAGATGACCTTGAGACCTTAAAGTCGCAGCTTGAAGAGCAGCAAGCTTTGATTCAAAGTATGGATGAGACTCAGCAGGCACGCATTGATGAGATGCGAATATTGCAAGCGCAGCTCAAACGTCAAAAAGTCGCTATTCACATCACACCGATGAGTGATGCCAATGCAGGCCGTGGCCGTGTGGCGACTGCCAGCACCGCTTATATTGCAACGCTTGAAGATGACAGTCAGTTCTCTGAGCTGCAAAGCTTGGCCAGCAAAGAAGCCAGCGTGATTCCAAGCCGTGAGGTCGATATGAGTGTGACGCTGCCTGAAGAAGCCAAGTTTATCGCGATTAAAATCAATTTAAGATATACAAAAAAACGCTCACAGTTCTTAATTCCTGTCAGTAGCCTTAGCTTTGATGAGCCATTGTCTTTAACCGTAGGGGCTTGTGATGTCAGTATCGATAGTGGCCTTGACCCTGAGCTGGCACCAGATTTTATGACCAAACTTAAATATTATCAGCAACCATTGGTAAGCTGCCTGTAGGAGAATATCTTGAGTAAACAAAAAGTACTATGGGGTGAGGGGTTATTTTTAAGACCACAGCACTTCCAGCTGCAAGACAATCATCACAGTCATCAGCGCGCTGTCGCTATGCAGCTGCTGCATCCTTATGCCTACGGGGCAATAGAGGTGACGCTGGATAACGCCTTGCTAGACAGCAATATCTTAAGTTTTGAGGCCATCTCAAGTGTGTTCCCTGACGGGACAATTTATCAAGCTCCGCACCTTGACGCTTTGCCAAAACCAGTGCATTTGGAACATCAAGATACAGGCGACAATATATTTGTATTTTTGAGCCTTGAGGTGCTGCAGTCAAATGGCGGTAACATCCAAACAGAAGCCAACGACAATCCTACCCGTTATGTCAGATCAACGGTTGATGCGCAAGACTTATATAGTCAGGCCACAGAAGCAGCGATTGATGTGGTTAAACTGGCGCCAAGCTTGCAGCTGAGCCATACGCCGCAGCCAACCAGTGGCGATACGGTATCTGTGTTGATTGCCAAGCTTGAGCGAACGCCGCAAGGTGTGTATAAAGCAGATGAAAGCTATCTGATTCCAAGTGTGCATATCGCCAGCAATCAGGCACTGCTCAATCAGGTCTATCGCTTGATGACGATTATCAATACCAAATCCTCTGCACTTTATGATCATCATCGGCAAACCAACAATGATTTATTGGAGTTTCGTTCTTCAGATATCGCTTCTTTTTGGTTATTGCACGCGCTCAATACGGCTTATGCGCAACTGAGTCATTTATACAGTAATCCAAAGCTGCACCCAGAGCGATTGTATGAAGCGCTTTTGAGTGTTGCCAGTCAATTGGTGACATTCAGCTCATTATATAAAGTCGATGACTTGCCTGCCTATAACCACAGTAATACCCACGAGTCGTTTTTTGGCATTATTGATATCATTCGTGAATTGCTCAATACGGTTATCGCCAGTAACTTCGTTGCCGTGCCATTACGTCAAATCAAGCCCTCTTATTACCTTGGCGAGCTGAGCAGCGACAAAATTACGCGCAACTCACAGCTATACTTGTCCATCAGTTCTTCATTGCCGATGCATGAGATGGTCGAGCTGGTGCCCAGACGATTCAAAGTGGCCACGCCTGATGGGGTAGAAAAGCGGGTGCTTTCAGCATTACCGGGTACGCCTGTCTCTCATGTGACACAAGTGCCAAGTGCTATCCCTGTCAGACCAGGTTTTAGTTATTTCGCCATTGAGCCTGTGGGTGATATTTATGATGAGATGATGAAGTCTGAGGCGATTTGTATTTATGTGCCTAATGGCTTTGATGATTTAAAAATTGAACTGATGGCCATTGTCCAATAGCTTTATGTTTTTTAACGAGCACTTGCTGCTCACTGCTTTCATATATTGATGTCATATAACGTAGGAACCACCATGTCAGCAAACAAACCCTCAATGAGCGCGCCATCGTTACTGGACTCAGGCGAGGTTGCCTCAAAGGTATCCACCAAAGGCTTAGACAAACGCATGAATAGCCAGTCTTTGGTCGATATCATGTATGACGGGTTTTATTTGGTCTTTTTGCTGCGTAATCATTATTATAGCGCTGAGCCTCAAGTCTTTCGTCAAAAAATATATGATTTTTTAGATAAGTTTGAAGCCAGCGCCCGCAAAAAAGGCTTCGCTTCTGAAGACATTCACGAGGCAAAGTACGCGTACTGTGCCTTGATTGACGAAACCATCATGACCGCACAAGAGCCTGAATTTGATAGTCTCAAAAATGCATGGGAGCTTAACCCTTTGCAACTGGCACTGTTTGGATCACAAGTAGCCGGTGATGAGTTTTTTGAACGTCTGGATCGCTTGCGTGAGACGGGGGAGCAGCGTTTGCCTGCCCTTGAAGTATATCACTATGCGATGCTGCTGGGCTTTCAGGGTCGGTATCGCCTCGAAGCACCTGAGAAAATCCGCTATTTGATCTCTCGCTTGGGCGATGAGATTGAGCATTTGCGTGGCAACAAAAATGAATTTTCACCCTTTTGGGCGATTCCTGATCAAGTTAAGCACACGCTCTCTAGCGAGACGCCAATGTGGATCATTGCCGTTGTGGTTGGTGTGCTATTGGTAAGTATTTTTGGGACGATGTCCTACTTTATCAAAACCAATACGCAGCAGCAGTTGTCTGGCTATTCGCAAATTATTCAGGATAATAAAGAACAAGCACACATCTCTATTTTCTTACCGTAAACCTTCATTTATTTTGGCGCATCAGGCTGATGCGCCGGATCGGCGTCTTGGAAGGCTGTTAGAGTGCGGCAGTGTGCATCGATGGCGACGATGATAGGGTAAGGTGTCAAATCAACCCCGAAACGTCGTGCTGATGACACCTGCGGGATCAAATAGCAGTCCGCAAACGTTGGCGTATCACCGTAACAAAAGTTGCCTCGGGTACTGTCAGCAGCCAAGATGGCCTCTAAAGCCGCAAACCCTTCGCTGATCCAGCGCTGACACCATGCCTGTACCGTTACTTTGTCCGCTGCCAACTCATGGCGCAAATACTGTAAAATACGCCGATTGTTAATCGGATGGATATCGCAGCCAATCATCGCACTCAGCGCACGTACTTGCGCCCGTCCTGCCGCGTCCGCTGGCAACAGTGGCATCTCTGGATAAGTCTCCTCAAGCCACTCCAAGATGGCGGGGCTTTGCGCCAGACTCAGATCATCAGTGACCAAAAACGGTACCAGCCCTTGCGTGTTAATGGCGATAAAGTCATTCTCTAGCTGCACATCTTGCGCCAGATTGACCGCAACGTAGTCATACCCAACGCCTTTTAAGTTCATGGCAATGCGTGTACGGTAAGAGGTACTGCTACGAAAATAATTATAAAGCGTCATCATAAGAGGCTCCTTGGTAACCTATCATTAAATAAAAAAGGGAGATAAACCAGTTGGTATCCCATTTTTGAATCAGTATCAAAGACTTGCGATTGTGTATATAATCAGCATCATTCACAATCCGTTTACTGTTTAGTATCAAAGGTATGATCCGCTATGAATGCCTCCTCCACAAATAAGCTCCAAGGTGGCGTGCAGTCACTAGAGATCGGTCTGTCGATCTTTGATGTCCTCATCGATCATCATGAGCCGATGATGCTAAAAGACATCGCCCAAGTAATGGACATGCACCCTGCAAAAGCGCACCGCTACTTGGTCAGCCTGATTCGTAAGGGCTATGCCTGTCAGCTTGACGATGGACGCTACGGGCTGGGGCCGCGTCTTGACGCGTTAGGGCAGGGCCAGCTGACTCAGCCGCACCTCCTCGATCGTTTGCTAACGGCAGCAACGGCGATCAAAGACACCCTACAGTGCGGCGTGCAAATTGCCAAATGGTTTAGCGAAGGACCCATCATCATCGGCTCTATCGAGCCAGACAGTCCCATCAGCATCATCACCCGTATTGGGTCACGTATGCCGCTGACCACCTCGGCCACTGGTCAGCTGTTTGCCAGCTATCAGCCTGAAGCGGTGGTAAAGCCGCTGATCGTAAATGAATGGCAAAATAGCGGTAAGGCTACTGATACAGAGGATCTACAGCAAAAATGGCGAGATTGGATACAGCATCAACGCGTGATTTGCACCCAAGGCTATGCCACGGTAACGGGCGATATGCTGGCGGGTATCAACGCCATTACCTTGCCTGTATTACTACCGCCGATAGCCACGCCGCCTAACCCTGACAGTCTGACAGTCGCTCATTACGATATAACGACCGCGCTAAACCATGCATTAGAGTACGCCATCACCATTATTGGTACTGAGCAGCAGTTGCCCATGGATCAGCAGCATGAGGTCGTAACGCAGATCGTCAATATCTTGCAGCGTCATCACATCATCGCCAGTACCAATGCCACCAACCCCAATACTTAGGTGGTCTGGCACGCAGTATAGACTGCATCATTCACCTGCTGGTGCCATCTCTTTCGCTTCAGCCAGCTCTTCACTATGCAAAAAATGGGTGTGATTCGGGGCGCGCTTGGTTTTGCTCCACTCATCAAGCATGTCTTGCTTGATGGTATCGGTAATCATCGCTACTTTTTGTTCTGAGGTCGGATCATCATAGGTCAGCTCTAGGCGGTGACCGTTGGGATCAAAAAAGTAAATAGAGTGAAAAATCCCATGATTGGTCACCCCGATCACCTCAACGTCTAACGCCTCCAAATGAGCTTTGGCATCCATCAGGGTATCACGATCTTTGACCTTGAGCGCTAAATGCTGTACCCAGTCTGGGGTATTAGGGTCAGCGCCCATCTCAGGCTGATGCGGCAACTCAAAAAACGCCAAGACGTTACCATGTCCTGCATCCAAAAAAATGTGCATGTAGGGATCAAACGCATGCGTAGAGGGTACATGGTCTTCGGCAAACGCCAAAATAAAGTCCATGTGCAAATGTTTTTTGTACCACTCGACGGTCTCTTTGGCGTCTTTACAGCGATAAGCCACATGATGAATTTGTTCAATACTAAAGCTCATTATCAATATCCTTTTGATAAATGGGTGATGACAGTCTTGTTTTATTCTGCAAACGAAAAGTCCAACGCGGGCAAGATTTTGTCGCGTACTTCACCGAATCCCACGCGCATACCGTCCTTTTGCGCGTAGCCTGTCATGATGACGGTATCGCCATCTTCAATAAAGCTGCGTGTCTCTCCATTGCTCATGGCAATCGGTTTGGTTGCGTTCCATGCCAACTCCAGCATCGAGCCGTAGGTGTCTGGTGTTGGACCAGAAATGGTGCCCGAGCCCATCAAGTCGCCGACTTCAACTTGACAGCCTGTGATGGTGTGATGGGTCAGCTGCTGCGCCATTGACCAGTACATATATTTGAAGTTACTGGTCGATAACACGGTGGGCTCGGTCGCCGCTTCAGGCTGTAGGGCAACTGACAAAGTAATATCAAAGCTGTTATTTGTTTTGCGCTCTTGCAGATAGGCCAGTGGTTTGGGGTCTTGTTCAGGGCAAGGAGTGGCAAAGGGCGCTAAGGCTTCCATAGTGACGATCCACGGCGAAATGGCAGAAGCAAAGCTTTTGGCATTAAAGGGGCCAAGTGGCACATATTCCCATTTTTGGATATCGCGCGCCGACCAATCGTTAAACAGCACCATACCAAAGATATGATCCCAAGCGTTATCAATCGCAATCGGCGTGCCCATGTTATTGGGTTTGCCCACGATAAAGGCGGTTTCAAGCTCAAAGTCAAGGCGTTTACAAGGGGCAAAGATAGGGCGCTCATCAGGGCTGGGTTTGAGCTGACCTGTAGGACGGATGATGTCAGTGCCACTGACGATCACGGTGCTGGCGCGTCCGTTATAACCGACGGGCATCTCTTTCCAGTTGGGCAGTAATGCGTTGTTTGGGTCGCGGAACATGGTGCCCACATTGGTAGCGTGCTCTTTGGAGGAATAAAAATCGGTATAACCGGGCACGTGTACAGGCATGTGCATGGTGACTTCAGACTGGGCATGCAGTACCTTGTCACGCAGCGCCGCATCATCACGTAGCGTGGCACAGTTACTAGAGAGCAGGTTTTGGATAGCGCGCCGCGCCTTAGTCCAGTTGTCTTGACCCGAGTCAATAAACGCATTGAGCGTCGATTGATCAAAGTAAGACCCGCCTGTTAGCGTCAGTAGTCCTTCGGCCTCAAGTGCGGCCAAATCGAGAACTTGGTCACCAATGGCCACACCTGCGCGGCGATGGTTGTCAGCGCCTGTGCTAAAGATGCCATACGGTAGGTTATGAATAGAAAAATCAGAATCGGCAGCCACTTCGATAAAGCTGGCGATAGGGTTATTGTCAGTCGTTGACATGGGATGCTCCTTGCAAAATTGGTTTTAATAACTATGGTTTTAATAACTGTGATTATAATTACGTTATAATTAACTATTTACAAATAATGTAATTTATCTCCAAACAGATTGCAAGGCATTTGCCGTGAAAAATAAAAAACAGCAACAAAAAAAGCCGAGCATCGGCTCAGCTTTTTTAACATGGTGACAAAAAGGTTTTTAATCACGCCTCTGTCAATAACTCTCGTCAACAGCTATCGTCAACAGTTAGGACACTATCAGGCGTCTTTAAGCACTGCAGCCATGGCATTGGCGACATAATCGATGTTATTGACGTTTAGACCTGCGACACACATACGGGAGTTGGATACCATGTAAATGGCAAACTCGGTACGCAAGCGCTCAACTTGCTCAGGGCTCAACCCCGTGAAACTGAACATGCCGTTTTGCTGGGTGAGGTAGTCAAAGTTACGATCAGGAATGGTCGCCTCTAGCACTGATTTTAGCTTCAGACGCATGGCTTTGATGCGATCACGCATGGCATACACCTCACCGATCCACTGCTCATGTAGTGCGTCATCGTTCATCACGATATCGACCACATGACCGCCGTGTGATGGTGGGCTTGAGTAAATACGGCGTACGGCAAAGGTCAACTGACCAAAGACGCGCTCGGCTTCTTCAGGGGTGGGGCAAACTACAGACAGACCGCCAACACGCTCGCCGTAGAGCGATAGGTTTTTAGAAAATGAGTTGCTGACAAACAGCGTCAAACCCATATCGACCGCTTTACGAATGGCGTAGGCATCGCTGTCTATGTTTTCGCCAAAGCCTTGATAAGCGATATCCATAAAGGGCAGCAGTTGTTGTTGCTGTACCACGTCAAGGAGCTGATCCCACTGGGCATGGGTCAAATCCATACCGGTTGGGTTGTGGCAGCAAGGGTGCAGCAGAACCACATCGTTTTTATTCAACGTCTTGAAAAAGGCGATCAAGTCATCAAAACGCACGCTGCTCGTGGCTTTGTCATAGTAGGGATAGGTGCCGACTTCGACATCTGCACCTTCAAAAATGGCAATATGGTTGCCCCATGTTGGGTCGCTCACGTAGCATTTTGACTGCGGGAACCACTGATGGAGAAACTCAGCCCCCACTTTTAGCGCGCCTGATCCGCCAATGGTGGCGATGGTGGCGACCCGTTTTTCTTGCAACACGGGCGCGTCTTTGCCAAATAGTAGCTCTTGGCAGCCTAAGCGATGACCTGCCAAGCCTTCCATCGGCAGATACGGACGCGGCGAGATGGGATCAGCGATACGCTGCTCTGCGGTTTTTACGCACTCAAGCACAGGCATTTTGCCCGCTTCGTCGTAATAGACGCCGATACCAAGGTTGACTTTGTTGGGGTTGCTGTCGGCGAGAAATTGACTTACCAGCCCTAAAATCGGGTCACCAGCATAATGATCGATACTTTCAAACATTGTATTTCCTTACAGAAAAAGAGAGGTCCAGCCGTCAAAAAGCATAAACCAGATTGTAACCGAACTCAATCTGAAGATGCGTGCAAGCGGCATTTAATGCGTGATTATCACCAAAAAACGTTAAGGTAGGCGCTTGCTCTGCAGCGCATAAGAGTGGCGCTCAAAATAATCTTGCAAAAACTGTTTAAAGGCGATAGTGGCAGGCGATAGCGCCCGTGAAGCGCGCTGATAAATAAAGAACTGACGCATCTTGATCGGCTGTGCCAAAGGTCGCATCTGCAGCCCATTGGCCGCCACCCAATCAATCACCTCAGGCATGTACGGCAAACACAAGGTAATGCCAAAGCCTTGCCGCGTCATCTCAAGCGCGGTGGACATAAAGTTGACTTTGTAGCGCGCCTGCAAGATATGCGCGGCAATGGCATCATCAAGCTCTGCAGTCACTTGCTCAATAAATGGCCCTTGCAAGGTAATCAGCGGCGTGTCCATCAGCTGTGTCCATGTCACCTCGGTACAGTCTGCCAACGGATGATCGTCAGGCATCACCACACAAAACGGCAACTGATACAGCAAGTCTGATTGCATGTCATCTTCACTGTTTATAACCCCGCCTTCTGCGCCCACGCCGAGATCCACCTCGATATTTTGGATGTGCTGCGGCATGTTTTCCTCGGAGCAATCAAGCAAGGAGACGCTGATATCAGGATATGCCTTGGCAAACTGCGCCACCACAGCTGGCATGGAGGAGGCGGCAAACTGTGATACCGCCAGCCGCACTTGACCTTGCGCAAGGCTGGTCAGGCTGCTGGCCTCGTTTTCAAACAGTCGCATCTCATTGAGCACCCGTCTGGCTTGTGGCAGCAAATGCCGCCCGACGCTCGATAACGACAGCTGGCGGGTGGTGCGGTCAAACAGCACAATACCCAGCCCTGATTCTAGCTCTTTGATTAGGCCACTGACTGCTGATTGGGTCAAATACATCTGATCGCTGGCACGGGTAAAGCTGCCATTGTCAGCGACTTCGATAAACGCGGTCAGCTGGCGAATACTGATATTCATAAGAAATCCTGATAAATAAATTAAAAAAAACAATTAGTCTTATAAATAAAGCTACTTTACTATAAATATATCGTCAATCGGAGGTATTGACTCAACATTTATCGTAAATAACTATTAAGGATGATAGACATGGCAGATTTGTTTGATAACCCAATGGGACTACAAGGCTTTGAATTCGTCGAATTCGCCGCGCCCGAACCCAAAGCCCTTGAGGAGCTGTTTACCCAGCTTGGCTTTACTCACATTGCCAACCACCGCTCAAAAGACGTCGCGCTGTATCGCCAAGGCGACATCAACTTTATCTTAAACCGTGAACCCAAAAGCCCCGCCAGCTACTTTGCCCAAGAGCATGGCGCAGGTGCGTGCAGCATGGGCTTTCGCGTGGCCAACTCAAAGCAGGCTTATCAACGCGCCATCGACATGGGCGCTCAGGCGGTAGACGTGCCAACAGGAGCCATGGAGCTTAAGCTCCCTGCCATCAAAGGCATCGGTGGTGGTCTGATTTACTTGATTGAACGCTTTACCGATGGCAACGCTATTTATGATATCGACTTTGAATATTTGCCTGATGTGGACAAGCACCCTGCTGGACACGGCTTTAAGGTCATCGATCACTTGACGCACAATGTTTACCGTGGCCGCATGAGCTATTGGGCCGATTTTTATGAGCGTATTTTTAACTTTCGTGAGATTCGCTACTTTGATATCAAAGGGGAATACACGGGCCTAACCAGTAAGGCCATGACCGCGCCAGATGGCAAAATCCGTATTCCGCTCAACGAAGAGTCTAAGCAGGGCGGCGGTCAGATCGAAGAGTTTTTGATGGCGTTTAATGGCGAAGGTATCCAGCACATTGCGCTGCTGAGCGACAACTTATTGGACAGTATTGATAAGCTCAAAGCCGCTGGCGTACCACTGATGACCGCGCCAAACGACAGCTACTATGAGATGCTGAGTGAGCGCTTGCCCAATCATGGCGAAGATGTCCAAGCGCTGCAAATGCGCGGTATCTTGCTCGATGGTAGCAGTGGCGATGGGGACAATCCTACGCCGCGCTTGCTGCTGCAAATCTTTTCTGAAACCACCATGGGGCCTGTGTTCTTTGAGTTTATCCAGCGTAAAGGCGATGAAGGCTTTGGCGAGGGTAACTTTAAAGCCTTGTTTGAGTCGATGGAACGCGACCAAGTACGCCGCGGCGCCCTCGATCATTTAGAAGCCGAAACCGCTTCGTAAGTATGGTAAATAGTGATGGCAATGCAGCAGGAAGCTGTATTGCCAATCGCGATGGTCATCAGCGTAAAACATCACGCCGTCTTACGATAAACATCCCCCAAAATAGAAGGATAGCCCGCATGGACAGCAGCGCTTTTCAAAAAATGCCTTATCTCTCGCATCAAATCGATGACAGAGGCTATATCGATTACTCGGCTGACGAGCATGCCATGTGGCAAGCACTGCTGGCGCGTCAAGCTGAGTATATTCCCAATCGTGCTTGTAGTGCCTATCTTGATGGTCTGGAGCGCCTTAATCTGCCCCGTACCCATATCGCCCAACTGCCCGATGTTGATGCGGTGCTAGAGGCGCATACTGGATGGCAGACCGCAGCCGTACCCGCGCTGATCAGCTTTGGTAAGTTTTTTAATTTGCTGGCCAACAAGCGCTTTCCTGTGGCGACCTTTATCCGCCGCCCCGAAGACATAGACTATATCGAAGAGCCTGATATCTTCCATGAGATCGTCGGTCATTGTCCGCTGCTGACCCATCCTGCATTTGCGACCTTTAATGAGGCTTATGGCAAGCTTGGTGTGGACGCCACAAAAGCTGAGCGCCTGTTTTTGGCGCGTCTGTATTGGTTTACCATTGAGTTTGGTTTGGTGGGACAACGTGAGGATGCGTGCCGTATTTATGGTGGCGGCATATTAAGCTCACCCTCGGAAACGCTCTATGCGCTCAGCGGCGAACCAGAATATCGTCCCTTTGAGCTGCTTGATGTACTACGTACGCCGTATCGCATCGATCAGATTCAGCCCATTTATTATGTCCTTGATGATATCAACACCCTGTTTGATATCGTCAATAGCGACATCATGAGCGTGGTACATCAGGCGATGTCGCTGGGGCTGTTTGATGAGACTGTCCGCCCGCAGCGCACCTCAAGCGTTTGATCGCGGCGTTGCAACAAGCCTTGCAACAAGCCTTTTAGTGCCTTTATATCAGCATACATTATTGTTATCAGCGCGAATCGCTAAGCTGCTGCGCGCTGTGATGTGCGGTTATTGACTGACCAACATGTCTATTCATTTATTTTTTCAATTATCTCTTTACGCATTTATTTTATTAGGAGTCTGTTATGAGCGAATTATCACAAGCGAGCTGCGAAGCCTGCCGTATCGACGCACCCACCGTTGGTGACGCGCAAGCACAGCATTTATTGACCGAGCTGCCAGAATGGTCGCTGATTACCGTCGATGGTATCAAACAGTTGCAGCGCGAATACCGTTTTAAAAACTTTGCCGCCGCTATGGAGATGGCGAACCGTGTGGCACAGATTGCAGAAGAGGAGGGGCATCATCCCAGTATTTTGGTAGAATGGGGCAAAATGACGGTCACGTGGTGGTCGCACAGTATCAAAGGTTTACATCGCAATGATTTTATTATGGCAGCAAAGACGGATGACTTGCAGAGCAAGGCAGCGTCGTAATACGTCGGTTTCATCTGGATTTTATGGTCTAAGCATCAGGCTTGGCTGGCAACATAAGGACGTGTTATGCCTCCCAAAATATTAACCCAGTTTTCTCCAAAATTTGCTTTTCTGATTTCCGCACTGGTCATTGCCATCATGGGTGTTACCATGATTGGCTTTGGCTGGGTGCCGCATTTATCACTGCTTTTGGTCATTTGCGTACTGCTGGCGATTGGTTTGTTTAAAGGTCTTAGCTTTGAGGATTTACAAGCACAAATGGCCTCAGGAGTGATGCGCGGTATTGGCGCGATTTATTTGTTTTTCTTTATTGGTTTGATGGTGGCAGCATTGATGATGTCGGGGGCTATTCCGACCATCATGTATTTTGGCTTTGAGCTGATATCGCCGCAGTTTTATTATATTTCCGCGTTTATCTTGACCTCCATTATTGGGATTGCGCTGGGCAGCAGCTTGACTACCGCTGCTACCCTTGGGGTGGCCTTTATCGGGATGAGTCAGGCGTTTGATGCCAATGTGGCCATTGCGGCAGGTGCGGTGGTGTCAGGTGCGTTCTTTGGTGACAAGATGTCGCCATTATCAGATACCTGTACCATCGCCTCCTCAGTGGTGGGCATTGATCTGTTTGAGCACATTCGTAATATGATGTATACCACGGTGCCTGCCTGGGCGCTGACGGTGATGCTGTTTTGGTTTTTTTCAGGACAAACCACCATAAGCAATCTCGATCAAGTGACGGTACTACAGTCGCAGCTGATTGATAGCGGCTTGGTGCATGGCTATTCGGTGCTGCCGTTTGCGGTATTGGTGGGGCTGGCGGTATTTCGGGTCAATGCGATTTATACCATTGTTTGTACCATTATCACCGCGCTGGTCATCACGTATATGCACAGTATGCCCAGCCTTGAGCAGTTGGGCGGCTATTTTTTTGCGGGTTATCAGCCAGCTGAATCGCTTGATTTGGGCGAGGTTGGCGGCATGCTGTCGCGTGGCGGCGTGCAGAGTATGTTTTTTACTCAAGGTATCGTCATTTTGGCACTCAGTCTGGGCGGTTTGCTCAGTGCTTTGGGCATTTTGCCAGCACTGCTGGCGGGTATCAGAGACAATCTGACCAGCTCAGGACGGGCGATTTTCGCAGCAGCGATGAGCGCGCTGAGTATCAATGTGCTGATCGGCGAGCAGTATTTGAGTATCCTGCTGTCAGGAACGGCGTTTCGAGCCACGTTTGAGCGGCTGCATCTACATCCCAAAAACCTCTCGCGCACCATTGAAGATGCGGGTACGGTCATCAACCCATTGGTGCCGTGGAGCGTGTGCGGGGTGTTTATCTCGCAAGCGCTTGGCGTGCCTGTGCTTGATTATTTGCCGTATGCGTTTTTCTGTTATCTGTCGCTGTTATTGACCTTGGGGTTTGGCTTTACTGGTGTGACCATCAGTCGCAGCCAGCCACATTCTTAACACAGCCGTCCACGATCAGCCTGCGCATTGGTAAGTATAAAGGTCTCGCGACACTCAAGCTAGCACCCATCATAACCCTTGTTATGGTGGGGTTTTATCATCAATAAGGGCGTAAAAGCCGTCTACTCACGCCAGTGATATTGTCACAAATTATGTATCACCTGATGTCTGAGTGCCGCTAACAAAATGTTTTTAAAGACAAATCTGGCTGGGCGCGGCAGTCAAAAATAACGCCCACCGTTGCCCAAAAAAGTTCATAATAGCAGCCCTTATCATCGCTTACGATAGTGCACAGTTTAGGGTGCTTAATGCAGCGCTGCTTGCTGTGATTATGTCTTTTGAAATAGGCTCAGGTTATGCATGCAGCCATACCATATCGGTTGTTAAATAAAGCCACCATTGTGATCAGTGTTATCGGGGTAGGGGTTGCACTGGTAGACAGTGGCTTTACCTTAAAACCGTGGTTACAAAATGGGTTTCATCTTTTTTATCTGCTGATTATTTTGCTGGGTTTTGTGGCGACAGCGGCGCGCTATGTTCGTACCAAAACACCATTGGTGGTCAATAAAGTCGCCATTTTTGATTTGCTCACCAGTATTGCAATCGTGGTCTTGCTCCTGCTGCATTTTTTTGATCTGATCACATCGGGTTTGACCGTCTCGACCAATGGCTTTATTGCCATCAAGATTGCGGTGTTTGTCACCTTTATTCGGGAAATCTCGGATAATGACTTCAATCTCAGCCGCGCCTTTTTAAACCCTGCCCAGTTTTTTATTTTAAGTTTCTTATCGGTAGTATTGGTCGGTGCGTTACTGCTGATGATGCCCAATGCCACCACCCAGCCGCTGTCTTTTGTCGATGCGCTGTTTACTGCGACCAGTGCTGTTTGTGTGACGGGGCTGATTGTGGTGGATACCGCGACCTATTTTACGACTTTTGGGCAAGTGATCCTTATGGGGCTGATTCAGATTGGCGGCCTTGGCATCTTGACCTTTGTGACTTATTTTAGCTACTTTTTTAAGGGCGGGGTCAGCTACGAGACGCAGCTGAGCATCGGTGAGATGACCCATTCACGGCGCATGGGTGATGTGGTGACCACGCTCAAATCCATTTTGTACGTGACCTTTAGCATCGAGGCGTTAGCGGCGGCGCTGATCTTTGTGAGCATTTATGATTTGCCCAATATGAGCTTCTCTGAGCGGGTGTTTTTTGCTGTTTTTCACGCGGTATCCGCCTTTTGTAATGCGGGTTTTTCGACCTTTAGCGCAGGCTTATATGATGAGGCGCTGCGTTTTAATTACCCGCTACAGCTGATCATTGCGGCGACCTTTTTGTTTGGCGGCATGGGTTTTGTGATTGTGGTCAATCTGCTGCGTTATTTGCGCCACAGCGTAGAGCGTTTGCTGTACCGTAACGATCAGCGCTATCACTATCAGCCGTGGCTGCTCAGTATCAATAGCCGCATCACGCTGATTACCTCAGGGGCGCTGCTGTTGACGGGTCTGATTGGGGTGATGGTGTTTGAATATAACGGCGTACTTGCCGATCATACCAGCTTTATGGGCAAGCTGGTGGCGGGGCTGTTTACTGCTGCCACGCCGCGAACCGCAGGTTTTAATAACATTGATATGAGCGCGTTGGCCTTTCCGACCATCATGCTGACGATATTTTTGATGTGGATTGGGGCATCGCCCAACTCAACAGGCGGCGGTATCAAGACCAGTACCTTTGCTATTGCGCTGCTCAATACCTTGAGCCTAGCGCGTGGACAGTCTAAAGTAGAGATATTCAAACGTGAAATCGCTGACATCTCTATCCGCCGTGCATTTTCGATCATGTGGCTGTCGTTTTTGGTGATTGGTACGGGTGTGACCTTGATCAGCTATCATCAGCCAGAGCTGGATTTGATCAAAGTGATTTTTGAGTGTTTTTCAGCGTACAGTACGGTGGGCTTGAGTCTCAATTTGACCTCGGATCTGTCCACGTTTAGCAAGCTTGTGGTCTCGGTGATTATGTTTGTCGGCCGTGTGGGCATGCTGACCCTCATCATCGCGCTGCTCAAAGACGTGCGCCCGCGCAACTATCGTTATCCGACCGAAGAGATTACCATCAACTGATTATGCGGCATCTAGTGCCACTTTAAAGAGACATTATGAGATATATCGTCGTAGGATTGGGCAACTTTGGCTCGTCACTCGCCACCGCACTGACCAGCCAAGGTCATGAAGTGATCGCCGTGGACAGCAATATGCAAAAGGTAGAAACCTACAAAGAGGTCATCTCGCATACCATTTGTATGGATGCGACCGACGAGCATACGGTTACAGGTTTGCCCATCGTTGATACCGATATCGTGATTGTGGCTATTGGGGAAAACCAAGGCGCAAACGTGATGGTCTCGGCATTGTTTAAAACCTTAAATGCCAAGCGGCTGATCAGTCGTAGCATCAATCCGCTGCATGAAAAAGTGCTGCAAGCGATTGGGGTAGATGACATCATCTATCCTGAAAAAGAAGCCGCGAGCCGCTGGGCCAAGCGTCTGTCATTACATCACTTTGTTGACTCCTTTGAGCTGAGCGACCATTTTAGTATGGTCGAAATCAGCATTCCAGCCACTCTGATTGGCAAAGGCATTGGCGAGCTGCAGCTGGAGCAACGCTTCGACATCAAGCTGCTCAGCACCATGCGCTATGAGCACTACCAAGACAGCTTTGGTCGTACCCAAAGCAAGCCCAGTATTCAAGGGCTGGCTATGCCTGAGCAAATCCTGCAAGATGGGGATATACTGGTGGTCTACGGGGCCAATAAGCATATCAATCAGTTTTTGCGCAGTGTTGGGGTGAAGGTGCATTGACCCAAGTGACACAAAGCAGAGTGACACAGACCTGCAGCCACTCATAGCTGTATAGGAGACATTATGAACAAGCACTGCCTGTCTATCTTATCCATTGCTGCTGTCCTGCTGTGCGCAGGCTGTGATAAAAAAATGGACGACCCCAATGTGATGCTATCAAAGGATCAGCAAGACCCTATCGAAGAGCTTGCCGTCACCTCAGATGTGGATCGCAGCACCTTTACCTACAAGCAATCCTTTTATGTGCCCATCTACTCCGATATTTATACCGACAGTGACAACCGCAAGGTATTGCTGTCAGCCACACTCAGCGTGCGCAACACCTCGCTGAGTAAGTCGCTGTATATCAACAAGATCGATTATTACGACACTGATGGCACCTTTATCAAATCCTATACCGACCGTCCTATTGAGCTGCCCGCGATGGCCACGCTCAATTACATCGTCGAAAAAGAAGAAGACCAAGGCGGCTCAGGCGCGAACTTTATCATTGAGGTTGAAGGGGTAGATGACAGCGTAAAACCTGTGATTGAAGCGGTGATGATCGGTAACTTTAGCAACAAGGGCTTTGCCTTCTCAACCGAAGGCACGCCCGTGCAGCTGTGATAGATGGAGTAGGGTGGCAGTCTAGACGTTAGATGAGCAGTGTCTAGTTGATGGTGATCTCATAGCTAAAGCGTTCTGCCAAGCCATAAGATTCGCGGTACTCAATCGGCTCACCTTTTAGGTTTTTGGCGATGCGGCAGACCTTGACCAGATTTTCACTCTTGTCGTTACCCAGATAGGGGTCGGCATGGTCTTTGATAAAAAACAGCGTCTCAACTGCTGAAGAGACAAACTGCCCGCACTGCTGATAATAAAACGGATACAGCAAGTTGCCAAAATCGCTGGGCGCCATGGTGGCGAACGAGCGAAACATGGTTTTTGGCAACCAGACTTTTTCGCTCAAGATAACCTTATCATCGACGATGCGTACACGTTCAAGATAAATCAGCGCTTGGTTTTTTCTCAGCTCTAGCTTGGCGTTAATCGCGTCATCAGCAGTGACAACCTTGACCTCTTTTACCACGCCAATAGGGGTAACGTAACTGGCGTCCTTATCCCGAAACTTAAAAAAGCGTGATAGCGAGGCTTCAAAATCAGGCTGCTTTAAAAAAGTCCCGCGTCCTTGCTGCTTGATCAAAACCCCGTCTTCGACCAGTTTTTCGACCGCTTTTCGTACGGTTCCTACGGATACATTATACTCATTAGCAAGTTCTTGTTCAGTTGGTAGCGGCGTGTCCTTGTCCCACTGTTTGGCCGTCAGTAGTGATTGAATGTGCCAGCGCACTTGCTCGTAGCGTGGCATTTTAAATTTTGCAAAGTTTTCCATATGGTTTTCTTCATTAATCAGTGATAGACAGTATTCTGCTGGCAAATCTTGCTGATACTGCTTAGAAACCAGCCTTTCAGTGCGCAATGTTGCAATTATCATGTTAACCCAGCATATCCTTACAAACATAACAAGTATTGTCATTTTTTAAAAGGTTTTCCCTTATTCATCTCAGAAATGATGATTATAGGAATCGGTTTTTTAATGAACAATAGTCTAAAAATAAAACAATGGAATCATTGATTGACAAAGACGAGAAAATATCTTTTGATGAGTATCAAGATTCATATGTATGTTTATACGAATTTGCACACAGTCAAGGTCAAGGAGTAGACATGACTTTCTATATTTTAGGCGCTATTATCATCTCAATAGTGCTGGGTTATAAGACCAAAATTAACATTGGCTTTTTTGCCATTGTGTTCTCATATCTCATCGGCTGCTTTGGCATGGGGCTAAAAGCCTCTGACGTCATTGCGCTATGGCCGATCAAAATCTTCTTTATCATCCTCGCAGTCACGCTCTTTTATAACTTTTCTTTGGCCAACGATGCATTTGAAAAGCTTTCGGGTCACTTGATTTATAAATGCCGCAATTTTCCAGCGCTATTGCCGCTGGTGATCTTTATCGTAGCGACGATCATCTCTGGACTGGGCGCAGGGTATTACGCCGTGTTGGCCTTTATGGCACCCATGACGCTACTGCTGTGCCAAAAAACCAAGATGAACATCGTCATCGCTGCCTTAGCCGTGAATTACGGGGCGCTCGCGGGTGCCAACTTCATGACTTCCCAAAGTGGGGTGATTTTTCGTGGGTTGATGGACAGCTCAGGCGTGGTAACAGACACCGCATTTACCTATTCTTCAGGGATTTTTGCAGCGACGTTTTTGATTCCAGTCGTGGTACTGGCCATTTACAGCTTGTTTAACGCCCGTCATAACAAAACCGCGATTGATGCGGCGCGCCCTGAGCCACTTGACCATAAGCAAAAACAATCGATCATGCTGATTTTTGTCATGATGTCGATTGTCTTAATCGTGCCGATTCTGAATCTATTGCTGCCAGATGTGGAGATGATTCAGTTTTTAAATGCGCGTATTGATATCGGCTTTATCGCTATTTTCTTTGCCATCATCAGCCTGTTCTTAAAACTGGGCGATGAAAAAAAGGTCATCAGCTTGGTGCCATGGAGCACGCTCATTATGATTTGCGGCGTGGGCATGCTGATCAGCCTTGGGGTCAAAGTGGGAGTGATTGATGAGCTGACCACGTGGCTGAGCACCAATGTGCCGATTTGGCTGCTACCGATCTTGGTATTTGTCATCAGTGCCATCATGTCGGTGTTCGCCAGTACCCTTGGGGTGGTTGCGCCGGCACTATTCCCAATGGTGCCCACGCTTGCGGCTGCTTCTGGTCTCAATCCGCTCCTGCTATTCGTTTGTATCATTGTTGGCGCGCAAAGCTCATCGATATCACCCTTTTCGTCAGGGGGCAGCTTGATATTGGGCTCATCACCTGCCGATGTGGATAAAGACAAATTACTCAATGCGCTACTGTTCAAGGCAGTTCCTATTGGTGTTGGTGCAGGTTTGCTGGCCACATTACTCATTCAACTGGTATTTTAATAATAAGAAAGGATTTTTATGCACTACATTGATACTCACGCGCATGTGTTTTCCCATAAAGTAGATTTTGCCGATAAGGCGCGCTATACCCCCCAGTATACGGTCACGGTCGAAGATTATATCCAGCAACTTGATGACAATGGCTTTGATAAAGGGGTGCTGATTCAGCCCAGCTTTTTGGGTACGGATAACCGCTATATGCTGGCGGCGATTGCCGCTTATCCTGAGCGCCTCAAGGGTGTGGCAGTGCTTGATAGACACATTGATGCAGCAGCGCTGCATCAGCTCAATGAACAAGGCATCATTGGGGCGCGGCTGAATTTATTTGGTAAGCCGTGCCCAGACTTGACTGAGCCGTCGTGGCAACGGTTTTTAGAATGGATTGCGCAGTTGGGCTGGCAGGTTGAGATCCACGCCGCTCCTGATTATTTGTTGCAGCTATTGCCTGTGCTTAAGGCGTATGATCTGGATGTGGTGATTGACCATTTTGGCCGCTTTGATCCCAAAAAAGGCGTGCAGGATGCCGAGTATCAGCAGGTTTTGGCTTTGCTTGATCCAGCGCAGCACTGGGTTAAAGTATCGGCTTATTACCGATTGGGCGATGATAACGGCGTACAAAACGCGACTGAGGCATTGGCGTTATTGCGCGCACGCGGTATGGATCAGCGTTTGATTTGGGGCAGTGACTGGCCGCATACGCAACATGAGGTGGGTTTTGCCAAAGCGCTCGCTACCTTTAAAACCATTGCCAATGATGCGGCGCTGGTCACGCAGATTTTGACCGTCAACAACGCAGCACTGTTTCATTTTACGGATGACACCTGCTGCGCCGCCCACTGATCTAAGCTACATTGTGAAAGCTTAGTGCGCATCGACAGCGCGCACTAGGCAAGCATCGGCAGCCAAAACACCAATGCCAACAGCGTCGCCAGCAGCACAGGCGGCGTGATGAGCACACCGATCTTCATATATTGTCCCCAACTGATCTTGTAATCTTTTTCTGCCAATACGTGCAACCACAGCAAGGTGGCCAGACTGCCAATCGGGGTCAGTTTTGGCCCCAAATCATTGCCAATCACATTGGCATAAATCATCAGCTCACGAGTATGCGCCGACACCTGTGCATGATCAATCGCCAGCGCCCCAATGAGTGTTGAGGGCATATTGTTCATAATCGAGGCCACCAGCGCAGACAAAAAGCCAGTGCCAATAGTGGCAACGACATCACCTTGCTGTCCCAGCCAGCCCAGTACCGCGGCACCATACTCAGTCAAGCCTGCATTGCCCAGCCCATAGACGACCAAATACATACCGATAGAAAACAGCACGATTTGCCATGGTGCGCGGCGCAGGACATCGGGTACTGATACCTGCGCGCCGTTTCCTGCGCGCCACCAGCGCCCTGCGATGGCCATCAGCAGCAGCGCAGCAAGGCCAGTAACCAGTGAAATGGGTAGTCCCAGTGTTTCTGTCGCCATGTAGGCGGCCAGCAACACCCCAAGTAGTGGAAAGGCAGTATAAAATACCAGCTTGTCTTTGATGGCGGACATCGGCGCGTTAAGGCCTTTGGTCGCATAGTGCCGGGGGATACTGCGCCCATAAGCGAGCCACAGTACGATAAGCGTGGCCAGTACCGAGACGATATTCACTGGTACCATCACCAAAGCATAACGGCTAAAGCTGATATCAAAGTAATTGGCACTGACGATATTAACCAAGTTGGACGTCAGTAGTGGCAGGCTGGCAGTATCGGCAATAAAGCCTGTGGCGATGATAAAGGCAAAGGCTGATTTGGCAGGAAAATCAAGGCGCAGCAAAATGGCAATGACAATCGGGGTGAGCAATAGCGCCGCGCCATCGTTGGCGAACAGCGCGGCAATCAATGCCCCAAGCACAACAATCATCGGAAACAAGCGCTGCCCGTTGCCGCCGCCCAAGCGCGCCACGTGCAGCGCCGCCCAGCCAAAAAATCCCGCTTCATCCAAGATAAGCGAGATGATAATCAGCGCCACAAAGGTAAACGTCGCATCCCAGACGATATCCCAGACCGTGGCGATATCTGCCACGTGCACCACGCCACACAACAAGGCAACGAGCGCGCCGCCCATTGCACTCCAGCCGATCCCCAAGCCCTTGGGCTGCCAGATGACCAGTACCAGCGTCACCACAAAAATTATCAATGCCAACATCAAACTGCCTTTATCTGCAACAATAATAAAAAGCTAAAGCGTCTTTTGGTTAACGCGCGCCGCCACCTCAGTCACATCTTCGACCCGCTCTGAGTAGCGATCGGTCAGATAAGCAGACTTTCCTCTGGTCAGCCAAGTAAACTTCACCAGCTCTTCACAGACATCCACCACGCGGCTATACAAAGGCGACACGCGCATACGATCTTGATCATCAAATTCCAAAAATGCCTTGGGAATCGAAGACTGATTGGGGATGGTGATCATCCGCATCCAGCGGCCCAAAATGCGCAGCTGATTGACCGTATTAAAGCTTTGGCTGCCGCCATTGACTTGCATTATCGCCAGCGTCTTACCCTGCGTGGGACGCACGCCGCCGAGCGCCAGCGGAATCCAGTCGATTTGCGCTTTCATGATGCTGGTCATGCTACCATGGCGCTCAGGACTGACCCACAGCATTCCCTCAGACCACTGCGCCAGCTCGCGCAGCGCTTGTACTTTGGGGTGGTCGGTCTCTGTCGCATCAGGCAAGGGTAGCCCTGCTGGATCAAAAAGACGCACCTCACAGCCAAACCAGCGCAGCAACCGCGCCGCCTCTAATGCCGCCAGCTTCGAAAACGAGCGCTCACGCAACGAGCCGTATAAGATTAAGATTTTTGGTGGGTGCTGCGGATCATCAGCGCGGCATAATGCCTGCGTATCAATGGGCCGGAGGTGTTCAAGGGCAACATGGGGTAAATCTGGCTCGCTTGCTGCCGCATCATGCGTTTCATAGTGGATGGTCTCGCCATCTTCTTTTTGAAAATAAGCCATTGGATAGTCGAGCAACGCCAGTACCCGTTCTGAAGGTCGGCACAACCGCGCCCCTTTATCCGTCACCACGATAGGGCGGTTGATCAAAATAGGATGAGCGATCATCGCATCGATCAATGTTTCGTCTGAAAGCGCAGGATCACCCAAGTTTAGCGCGTCATAAGGCGTGCCTTTTTGGCGTAGCAGCTCACGCGGCGAAATGTCCATCATATCCAGCAGCGTGACCAAATACTCACGTGTGGGCGGCGTTTTTAGGTATTCAATGACAGTGGGCGTTTCACCAGAGGCACGCATCAAAGCCAGTGTGTTGCGTGAGGTACCGCAATTGGGATTATGAAAAATAAGTGGGGTCATAGTAGCCTTATAGAGGGTCAGTCAGGATAGGGTAAATGGACGCGCTAACACGACGATTGGGTTTTACGATGACAGGCATCATGCTTGATACCGCACCATGGCTGTATCCATGCTGCCACATAGAAAATAACGTAAAAGGCGAGGGTTAGCGGGACAATCGCCGTACAAGGTATTCAAAAACACAAACAGTGTTCCAACAATAGCGATGGATGGTTGCGATAGAATACTAAAATCGAATACTTATAAGGAAGCCATATGTCATGGTTCACGTCATCTGATAGCAATGCTCAGTCAAAAATGCCCAGCCGTCGCCTAAAAAAATGCGACCAGCGGTCGCTCAGCCTACTTGGCGGCTCGCTCATGATGGGCATGATGAGTCTACCCGCTGCGGCCAGCAGCCTTATCAGCAGTACCGAATATCTTGACTATAGTATACCAACGGCCATTCAAGAGCGCTGCGCCACCAATAATAATTGCCCAGAGATTGAAATCAAATATCTACATACCAGCCAAGATTGGGTCAACCAGATTGCGAACCAGCGTATCAACCGTTTTGTGGTTAACGCCGAACCCAGTGAAGCGCCTGTCAACCCTGATACCAGTAGTAAGGCAGTCAAAGCCGCCCTAGATGCCTTTGTCAGCAGTTCATTTGAAGACATGCCAGATAACCGAGCTATGACCTATAACTTGATGGTCACGCCTCAATACTTGGGGCATATTAACACCTTTGAGCTGTTTGATATCAACAGCTACACCTTTACAGGTGGCGCGCATGGTATGGCTTATAGCGAATACCTGATACTCGACCACCGCACCAAACAGCCAGTCACCCTCAATGATATGCTAGTGCGCGGTAAAAAAGCCCGCTTTGAAGCATTGGCCAAACAAGCCTACAAGCAGTGGGTCAAGACCGTCGCTGACGACCCTGCCGACTATGAAAAAAGCTGGCCCTTTATGCTTAGTGATGACATCACGCTGACCGAAAAAGGCATAGATATGCGCTATTCACTATATGCGATCAGCCCTCATGCCTATGGTATGCCAGTATTGAATATCCCGTATGGCCAGCTGCACGGCGTGATAAAGCCATCATTTTTACCCTTGCAATGAGCACAAACAGGCATGTGACCAGCTGCTATAATCGCCCCGTTTGATAGCACGCAAGGCCATATGAGAATTTTTTAGCCTAAATGATGCCACAGATATATGACAGTTTTATGATAATCACTGCTTAACGATGATCCTAGACAACAATGACCCTAGATAACGATCCAAAGAATAAATCAAGGAGCAAACCAATGGACAATGATATTTCAAATAACAATACCACTCTGAACACAATGACTGCCGAGACATGGCAACTTAGCGCGCTGACCGATGTGCTGGGCGATCTCAAGCTGACCATCAGCGACAGCTTGTCAATTGGCCGCGGTAATGATAATGACGTGGTACTCGGTAGCAAAGAAGTTTCACGCAATCATGCGGTACTGAGTGTGCTCAATGGCGAACTTTATGTCAAAGATTTGGACTCCTCAAACGGCACCTTTGTCAACGATGCACGCATTGAAGGTAACAAATCCAAGCACATTGGTACCGATGACAAAGTAACCTTTGCTAGCTTTGCTTTCCAAGTGATGCCAGCGCCTATGACGGACGATGAATCAAATGCTGTGCCAGTGACAACCGATCATCATCCTACCGATACCAGTATCGACACGTCTCACGAAACGGTCATTGATGCGCCAGTACAGGATACCGACAGCAATCATCTGAGCGAAGACGCAGCGCTTAGCACGGTCGCCCCTGCTGCTGATACCGATACCGTAGATACGCTGCCGCAAGACGCGCCAGTGATTGATGCGACGGTCGAACCTGTAGCAGAAGAGGCGGTGGTCGAAAACACCCCATCAGAACCAGTGTCATCCACGGTAGCTGCTGAACCGACTAGTGAGCCAGTTACTGATTCAACTGTCGAGCCAACTGTTAAGCCACAGCCTATTGCTGAGCCTGAACCACAGCTTGCTGACACAGCGCATGACCCACACGACAAAACCACAAAAACCGAGCTACAAGAAGAAGCAGATCCAGACGTTCTGCGTGCCAAAGAAGCGGCTACCTCGCAGTTTTCAGGCACCACTCAGCTGGGTCAACAGCCCGATTTGGGCACCGCTGGCAACAACGCTGCAACCCAAGAGATGAGTAATCCTGCTACCGCCAGTACCGATAGCGGTGAGAAAAAATCCAGTGGTGGCTGGTTTATTTGGGTCTTTGTCGCCATTATCATTATTGGACTGGCGTTATGGCTGTTTAACATGGGTGCTTGATATAAGCACAATGTAAAGATGAGCGGCATATGCGCGCTTGGTTTATTATCGTTGTATTTGGCAGTATCAATCTGCATGAAACAGATACCAGACCTGCGCTAAGCTGTCATAATGCGTATCAGTTTTGCTATACTGGCAAGCCTGATAGTGAACACCGCACCCCATACAGACAAGCCCGCTGCTGACTTGCGGCGGGCTTTTTACCACCTGTAATAATCACCATCTTTTGCCAATTTGTGCTAAGAGACTCTCTATTATGATGACCTTTGAAGAATATAAAGCCTTTAAACAACAAGGCTTTAGCCATGCACCCCTTATAAAAAAGCGTCTGATGGATGCGCAGACCCCCGTTTCTGTTTTCTCAAAAGTACGTGACTTAAGCGGCTCTGCCTATTTGTTTGAATCGGTGGTTGGTGGTGAGCGTTGGGCAAGATATTCGATGATTGGTCTGGGTAGTGACCTGATTTTGCAGTACAGCAACTCAATGATGACGGTCAAAAAAGACAATAATATCGACAGCGAGCAAATCAAAGACCCCTTTGGCTATATTCGTGAATTGATGGCAGATTATAAAATGCCAACCACTAAAGAGGTGCCAACACTGCCCAGCTTCAGTGGTGGCCTTGTCGGCTACTTCGGTTATGACATGGTGCGCGTCATCGAGCCGAGTGTCGGTCAGTCCGATGCGCCAAACCCCATGACATTGCCTGATATGTGGCTGATGCTGTCGATGAGCGTTATCGTGTTTGATAATCTTGAAAACACCTTATCGATCATTGTCTATGCCGACTGCAACAACGATGATGGCTATGGAGCCGCGATTCGTGAGCTGGAAAAAATAGAAGACAAATTGGCCGAAATGCCAGATTTGAGCGCGCCCATCATGCCCACGCCCAAGTTTGTCTCACAAACTGGCAAAGACAAATACTGTGCTGACGTCGAAAAAATCAAAGATTACATCCTTGCAGGTGACGTCATGCAGGTGGTGCCAGCTCAGCGCTTGACCGCCGACTATCAAGGCGACTCATTGGCTGTCTATCGCGCTCTGCGCTTTTTAAACCCATCGCCGTATCTGTTTTTGGTACACGGCTATACGCTCGATGATCACAAGCGCTTTGACATCATTGGGGCGTCTCCTGAGATTCTCTCGCGGGTTGAGGAGGGTAAAGTCACCGTACGGCCCTTAGCCGGTACGCGGCAACGCGGCGCTGATGAAGCCGAAGACTTAGCCTTAGAAAAAGAGCTGCTCGCAGATACCAAAGAAATCGCTGAGCATCTGATGCTCATTGACCTCGGCCGCAATGACATTGGCCGCGTTTGTGAATACGGCAGTGTCAAAGTCACCGAAAAGATGTTTATCGAGCGTTACTCGCAGGTGATGCACATTGCCTCTAACGTTGAGGGCACTGTCTCAGCAGACAAGGACGCATTGGATGTCTTTTGTGCCACCTTTCCTGCAGGTACGCTCTCTGGTGCGCCCAAAATCCGCGCCATGCAAATCATTGATGAAGTGGAGCCAGTGCGCCGTACTGTTTTTGGCGGCTCGGTTGGCTACTTGGGCTGGAACGGCAACATGGATACCGCCATCGCCATTCGCACGGCGGTGATGCGCCGTGGCAAGATACATATACAGGCAGGGGCGGGCGTCGTTGCTGACTCAGTGCCCGAAGCGGAGTGGGATGAAACCAATAAAAAAGCCTTAGCACTGGTCAAAGCGGTGAAAATGGCTTGTGATGGCCTGCGTATTCGCTAAGCGCAAACCCTATGCGTCTGTAACAACTACGCTGCCGCACAATGGCAGCGTTTTTTTTAAAATAAAAAAATGATAAAAATCAAAAATTTAAAAATTTATTTGAAGAAAATGAAAAATAAATAAAAATAGGGCTTGCGTTCTCAAAAATATTTGGTATGATACACCCCACTTTGAAGAAACAAGCCGACTTAGCTCAGTTGGTAGAGCAACTGACTTGTAATCAGTAGGTCGCCAGTTCGATCCCGGCAGTCGGCACCATTTCTTTCAAAGTAACCTAAGGTGGGATTGGGGAGCGGTCAAACCCAACAGACTGTAAATCTGTCGCGAAAGCTTCGAAGGTTCGAATCCTTCTCCCACCACCATATTTTTTAAAAGTTTGTCATAGCGCCAAGCTATATTCTGCGCCAGATACGATGTGCGGGTGTGGTATAATGGTAACACCTTAGCCTTCCAAGCTAATGACGCGGGTTCGATTCCCGCCACCCGCTCCAACAGTTTAGCATCGACTAGCAGTTAATATTGAATCATCACGACTAGCAGTTACTAATCAAACTGTCTCGTGATATTTTTTTTAGTATAACCTGATCGTTATCTAAAATATGCTCATATAGCTCAGCGGTAGAGCACTCCCTTGGTAAGGGAGAGGTCTCGAGTTCAATTCTCGATATGAGCTCCATTTATGATTCAGTATGACAGTTATTGATGTGAGTCGATTATAGTATTTTATTATTGTCTCAAGCGACTGCTGGTGATTATATTTTGTGACAATCATGTTTAATAACTTTATGAAGTATTGCGCCATATTGAAAAACATCACACTGACGCGGCAAGTAACAATTTGAAGGTAGCACTGAGGTGTTGCCTTTTAGTGCTGTCAGTAGGTTGCCAAACTAACCTATTTGCCATGTATTATTGATGGTTTCAGTCGGTTTAAACGCTACTCAGCATCGCGGTTAGATACTGTATAGCACCAACGGCTCGATGGCGTTGTTCATCAGCCGCCAAGCAGCTATTTATTAATAATTCACC
>NZ_JBHNYR010000026.1:0-36753 GCF_054960615.1 Psychrobacter sp. PSi21 | reverse complement strand
GTTATAAACTAAACCGTCCAACATTTGGGGGTCAGTTCAGATGGCGGGGTTTTTTGTTTGATGGGCTAAACAGACAAGGGTAATCGGCTTACCAAGAGAAGGTCACGCCGCCACGCGCACCGACTTTGCCTGTGTCCGTACCAAAGCCTGCACCAGTGGTGAAGGTTACGTTGTCATTGATACGACCTGCGAACGAGGCACTCACGGCGGTGCTGCTATTGTAGTAACCTGTACCGATGGTCATGGCATAGCTTTTGCCTGCAGGGATAACAGGGGTTTCCATAGACAGTGCCATGGCGATACCATCTTCAGCTTCATCTAAGCGATCATCGTGATCGTTGTACATGCGGCGTAGATCGTTGAACTGCGTTCTGGTCGCCAGTGAGTCTACGCTGACGCTGGTGCCAAGCGTGCCATTGGCATCAGTCGTTACAATAGAGGTACCGCCTGTTTGTGACCCTGTGCTCGCTTGCAGTTGACCTGCGCCGCCAAGAGCGATCTGGTTATCGTTTGCGGCTGCCGCTTGGTTACCAATGGCGATGCTGTTAAGACCGCCTGCTGCTGCGTCTTCACCGATTGCGGTTGAGCGTTCACCAGTAGCCGAGGCCAAATGACCGAATGCTTGCGCGCGCTCGCCTGTGGCTTCTGATTGCCAACCGATCGAGGTTGAACCAAGACCTGCGGCGTTGGCTTGACCACCGACGGCGGTCGCTGAATTCATGCCTGCATTGGCTTTGTTACCGATAGCGACGGTATCGTTGGTACCGCCTGCCATTGCTGCTTCACCGACTGCAGTTGAGCGTACGCCGTTGGCTTGAGCCAAATGACCGAATGCTTGGGCACGCTCGGCGTTTGCACCAGCTTGCCAACCGATAGCGGTCGCACCTGGGCCAGTTGCTACGGACTCGCCGCCGACCGCGGTGGTTGAGTTGCCGTTTGCCTTGGCAGTGTCGCCGATGGCTAAGGCATCGATACCGTTAGCGACAGTTTCATTACCGATGGCGGTTGAGAACTCGGTTTGCGCATCAGCATTTTCACCGATAGCCAGTGAACGCTCACCTTGCGCGGTTGCTAAATGACCGAATGCTTGCGCGCGCTCGCCAGTCGCTGCTGACTGCCAGCCGACTGAGGTTGAGCCTAGACCAGCGGCGTTGGCTTGACCACCGACAGCAGTCGCTGAGTTCATGCCTGCATTTGCTTTGTTACCGATAGCTACGGTATCATTAGTGCCGCCTGCCATTGCCGCTTCACCGACTGCAGTTGAGCGTGCGCCATTGGCTTGAGCCAAATGACCGAATGCTTGGGCACGTTCAGCCGTAGCTTTTGATTGCCAACCGATCGAGGTTGAACCAAGACCAGCGGCGTTGGCTTGACCACCGACTGCTGTGGCTGAGTTCATACTTGCCATGGCTTCATTACCAATAGCAACGGTATCATTTGTACCTTGTGCCATGGCGTTATTACCTACTGATACAGCACCCATACCTTCTGCCATTGCCGCCTCACCGACTGCGGTTGAGCGTTCGCCAGTGGCAGAGGCCAGATGACCGAAAGCCTGTGCGCGCTCGGCAGTGGCTTCTGATTGCCAACCGACTGAGGTTGAGCCCAAACCTGCCGCATTGGCTTGACCGCCGACCGCGGTCGCTGAGTTCATGCCTGCGTTGGCTTGGTTACCGACTGCGACCGTATCGTTGGTGCCGCCCGCCATTGCTGCCTCACCGACTGCAGTTGAGCGTTCACCAGTGGCAGAGGCCAGATGACCGAAAGCCTGTGCGCGCTCGGCAGTGGCTTCTGATTGCCAACCGACTGAGGTTGAGCCCAAACCTGCCGCATTGGCTTGACCGCCGACTGCGGTCGCTGAGTTCATGCCTGCGTTAGCTTGGTTACCGACCGCTACCGTATCGTTGGTGCCGCCAGCGGTTGCCTGATTGCCACATGCCAGTGCGCTATCGCCGTTACTGGTCGCTCCTAATGTCGTGGTAGTGTTATTTGCATCATTAAGCACACACTCTGCTGCCATCGTACTGGTGGTGGCAAAAGAGGCGGCAGCAATGGCGAGAGTCAGGCTACTAAGCTTTAGGGCAGAGCGTGGTAAGAAGTCCATTTTTTTCATTTTTCTATCCTTTTTTAAAAACATTAGGGCTTGATGTTGTCGATATACAAAGGTAGTGAGGCTGTTGTTGTTTAATGGGTTATCAAGTTGTTTTTATCGATAAAAGCTAACAATTGACCACTTTTAATCGGATTCTCTTCGTTGGTATCGCTTGGATATATGACCGAATCTTAACGTAGCATCATCACATCCGCCTATGGCCTATCTTGCTGTGACAGTATCAGTCTGATGAATAAACCAATGATATAAGCGGCTAAAATCGCTTGCTTTTTTGACAAGGCAATACGCCGCCTATCCATATGTTTCACTGGTGTTTTTGGCATCCACATTTATAATCTACATGATTACGTAACAAAGTTCGACTGATAATTAACGTCTGTTTTCAAAAAGTTACAGTCACATTATTCAACAAAAAACACGTAATTATCGTAAGGGTTTTCAGCCCTTATGCAGACTGGGCTGTGTAAAAATACTTAACAGTCGAATGTATCAGGTGAACTGTGTTTAATAGCGCTTAAGGGTGCTTGGCGGTACAAAGCAGGTGATCACAGAATCAAATTTAGGCAAAATAAAACAGGCAGCGGATGCTGTCATAAGAAGAATATTGGCAGATGGTGGGTAAGCCAGAGTGGTTTATTTAAGAGTTGTCTTTAGCGTTAGATTTAGTTTTAAATGGCATTGAAAAATGCAAGATTACAAACCCCACCACGGATAAGATGATGGCGATTTCGTAGCGAGCGTAAGCGACAGAGATACCGATAGCGCCAGTGTTCCAAAGCCCTGCAGCAGTGGCGGTGCCTTTTGCGCCGTCTTGATTTTTGACAATCGCACCGCCGCCAATAAAGCCCATACCAGTGATGATGCCATACATAATGCGTGCTTGGGCGTCCGAGCTGTCATAGATATCCATGCCTACCAGCATAAAGGCGCACGAAGCAATGGTCACTAAGGGAAAAGTACGCAGGCCTGCGCCATTGTCTTGAAACTCGCGATTGAGCGCAATGGGCAGCGACAGGATAAAGGCGATACTGAGCTGCATGGCGTGATAGGCCAGCAGTTTGAGGTTTAAATCAAAGGCGAACATGATGCAAAGTCCCTCCCACATCGCACGATATCAACGTCCATGTCGCCGAAAAGACAACGGTGCTTGACGGTGACAATATCTTTTAGCAATACTGTATTTTTTATACCATATAACAATCATGATATACCATATTGGGTATGCAACCGTATCACTACCCATAGCAAGCCTAGGTCACCAACAAAATAGTTGCGAATAATCCGCGCGCGAATCGCCATCATTGCCTCGAAACTTGTTAAAATAGGCCACCAATTTATCTATTGATGGACATCGATCTATGACCACTGCTGCTGCCACGCCCGCAATTAAAGAAGACCGTATTCTCATTCTCGATTTTGGCTCGCAATACAGCCAGCTGATCGCCCGCCGCGTGCGCGATTCTGGCGTGTTTTGTGAGATGTTCCCTTATGACATCGACACCCAGCGCATCATCGATTTTGGCGCAAAAGGTGTTATCTTATCGGGTGGCCCTGAGAGCGTGCATGCTGAAAACAGCCCGCGTATCAACGATGCGGTGTTTGATTTGGGCGTGCCTGTCCTTGGCATCTGCTATGGCATGCAGGCGATGGCGGAGCGTTTTGGCGGCAAAGTTCATGGCAGTGATGTGCATGAGTTTGGCGCCGCCACCATTGATATCGATGGCAACTGCGCGCTACTGGACGGTATCGAAGACACAGCGAGCAAGCTGCATGTGTGGATGAGCCATGGTGATAAGGTGATTGAAGCGCCAACAGGTTTTGACATCGTCGCCAGTACCCCAAGCTGCCCAATCGCCGTGATGGCCAACGATGACAAGCAGTATTATGGCATCCAGTTTCACCCAGAAGTGACGCATACCTTGCAAGGTCAAACGCTGCTCGGGCGCTTTGTCCATCAGATTTGTGGCTGCGCAGGTGACTGGACGCCTGATAACATCGCGGATATGCGTATCGCGCAATTAAAAGAGCAAATCGGTGACAAGCAAGTCTTGCTTGGTCTATCAGGCGGCGTGGACAGCTCGGTTGTGGCGGCACTACTACACAAAGCCATCGGCGATCAGCTGACTTGTGTATTTGTAGACAATGGTCTGCTGCGTTTGCATGAAGGCGATCAAGTCATGCAAGTCTTTGCCGAAAACATGGGCGTCAAAGTCATTCGCGTCGACGCTGAAGATTTATTCTTAGATGCGCTTGCTGGCGAGTCTGATCCCGAGAAAAAACGTAAAATCATCGGCAAAACCTTTATCGACGTCTTCGCTGACAGCGCGCGTCAAGTGAGCGAGCAGGGCGATGGACAAGTGGTTGAGTTCTTGGCGCAGGGTACGATTTACCCTGATGTTATCGAATCAGCTAAATCGCATCAAGGCAAAGCACATGTGATTAAGAGCCACCATAACGTGGGCGGCCTGCCAGATGACTTGGCGTTCAAATTGATCGAGCCGCTACGCGATTTGTTTAAAGACGAAGTGCGTAAACTCGGTATCACCCTAGGCTTACCTGCCAAAATGATCTATCGTCATCCGTTCCCAGGGCCAGGTCTTGGCGTACGAATCCTTGGTGAAGTCAAAAAAGAATACGCTGACGTGCTGCGTCTTGCCGATGCCATCTTTATGCAAGAGCTTGAGCGTTCAGGCTGGTATGACAAAACGGCGCAAGCCTTTGCCGTATTCCAACCGATCAAATCGGTCGGCGTGGTCGGTGATGGTCGCCGCTACGCGTGGGTGATCGCGCTACGTGCCGTTGAGACGGTAGACTTTATGACCGCGCGCTTTGCCCATCTACCGTATGACTTGATCGAGACCGTATCGAACCGCATCATGAATGAAATCGCTGACGTCTCCCGCGTCACTTATGATGTGTCGAGCAAGCCACCAGCGACGATTGAGTGGGAATAATTTTCCAGTTTTAAGCGCATAAAAAAAGCCCATCGCTGTATGGGCTTTTTTTGTGGGTGGCGTTCTCACATTTGCAGCACACGCTGCACTACAAATCTAAAAACGGCCACCACCCAACCGATTAATAATACTTATCAAGGTTATCAGCTATTACAAATCGGTCATCGCGCTTATCAGGCGTATCATAGTGGCACACGATAAGGCGGTATGAATTGCCCAACAGCAATGATAAGACGGGTAATGATAAATAGGTTATGAGCACCGCCGCCGCCATCACACAAAACAAGCATAAGGATTTTATAATGAACGTACTTGCCTTTGGCACCAGCAATAGCAGAAACTCCATCAATCAAAAGCTGGCACGCTATAGCGCCGCACAGATTGATAATGCTATCGATAATGTAAACGTCACGCTGCTCGATATTCATGACCTTGAGATGCCAATCTTTAGCGAAGAGCGTGAAAAAGAGACTGGTATCCCGCAATTTGCCCATGACTTTTATCAAGCGATCGGCGAGGCAGATGCGGTGGTCATCTCCTTTGCGGAATACAACGGCTCGTATACCTCCGCGTATAAAAACCTGTTTGACTGGGCATCACGCATCGATATGAAAGTCTATCAAGATAAGCCGATGATCATGCTTGCCACCTCTCCAGGGCCTGGCGGCGCGCAAAGCGTCCTTGCTGCTGCCGAAGGCTCAGCGCCGTTCTTTGCCGCCGATATCAAAGGCGCGCTGTCATTGCCTAACTTCTTTGATAACTTTGATGTTGAGACAGGGGAAGTGACAGATGCAGAATTCAACCAAAAGCTAAATGAGATTATCAGTAAGCTATAAGCCTTGGGCGATTGATAGGCAATAAAAAAACACTCAACTTGGTTGGGTATTTTTTAATCACTATGTCTCTATATCAGGCGGTAGAGTTGTACTGTTCTCATATGAAAGATAATCAAAATTAATACGTTGATATTGGCGCAGAGTACCTACAGAAATTTGAAATTCAGTGCCTACTTTGGGAGTAGAAACATTCATGCCTGCCTCTTCTAATATAACAGCATAATCATTAAGCGCATCAGTAGCAGAGGTGATTGACTGTTCTCCAGAAGCTATCCCCAATAAATTCACGGAATAAGTTTCATCATCCTTAATATCCCGATTCGGGTAAATCTCCACATAGATAGCAGTCAAAAAGTCATTAGCTCTCTTAGTGATTTTTTTCCTTTTCTTTGAATTTTTATCGGCAGCTGCAATTAGTTGATCAAACTTAGTAGGTAAAGCAGGTCTTTTATAACGACCTGCCAACCAATCTACATATTGATTTAAGGTTTCTTCTGAAAGACTAATTGAGCTATCAGGAGTATGCTCTTCAAGAAGTCGTTTTTCTATTTGTATCTTTTCATGAGCTTGCAGTTTTAGAGCAATTGTTTTATCACAGTTAGTTGAACCTGTTTTTATATGTAAGATCCTAGGATTGCGGTTGTGACTGAACTCTTTCTTAAAATCTTCAATCGGTATGACTCGTAGAATAGAAATCTCAATATATTCCTCTTGCGATGATGCAACGTCACATGATTGTGATGCTACGACTAATAAATCATCAGTAGATATAGTAAAAGCACTATTTATATCTTCTATCAATTTTAAAGTTGTTTCAGGTTTAATAAAACTACCTTGTCGCCATCCTTGATCTTCAAGTATACGTTGCATTTATACCTCTAAATCAAACTAGTACTAGGAGTTAATGATTGATGGGCAAGGCGTCGACCAGCAAAAATTATCTTTTCTTTATCAAGCTTTTCACTCATCAACATTTGCATCACACTAGTAGAACCTAAGATAGCTTTAGACAGCTTTTCTTTGTCAGTAGAGAGTTTGTTGTACTCCCAATCTTCTGCAATAATACTTAATTCAAATATTCTTTGTCGGTCTTTTTCTTTGCTCACACCTTGTTTTTCCCAGTTATACAGCGTTTTTCGTGAAACTCCAACAACAGCTGCAAGCTCTTCATCATTTAGATCAAAATACTCTTTTATTATTGAAAGCTGAGACTGTCGAGTATTGTACTTAACATTAATATTCGAGCCACTTACTCGACTCACTTTATCTAATATATAACGACTATTATCGTAACTTGTCAAATTTTTAGAAGCATAGGTTGAAGATGTTGCGAGAATAGAAGCACTGATAATAGCTGTAGTGACATTCCTATTAAAATTACTAGATCCATAACTGCTCTGTCTCATTTCCATGCCTCCTTGGCTGTTTCCGTGGTTACATTCCAAAATGCTTTTCTACTAATTTTGTGCATGTTGGAAAGCTTGTTGAGTATCAAATCTTTATCAAAATCTAACGGACCAGAATCCTCTTCTTGAGAAGCCCACACATGGTCAATATCAAGTAATAATCTTTTAATGGGTGCATCGGAAATCTTTCGTATAGCAATAGGTAAGTTTTCCGCATCTGGCCAAACTAAAATCTTATCTGTACCATATATTGAACGAATAAAAATAGCACCCTCTGTTGTTCTCCACAGAGTTTCATTAGTTTGTCTTAGTAAAGAACCTGATAGTTCTAGATCATCGTTTTTACACAATCTCGGTTGAACAAAATCCTCGATTATACCTTTGCCTTCAATATCAAAAATAGTATCACTATATCGTAAACCAATGTTTAGACAGAGACTTGGGTTAACTATATCTACAATTGTCTGTATTAAGAAATCACAGGCATCTTTGAAACCATCGAATCGCTCGTATTCACTAGTCATAAATAGCAAACGATTTTGATTGATAGAAGCAGCTGTATGACTATTTTTAGAGATAAACTCCCAGTTAGCTTGGGTCTCTACATTAATACCGTTAGAAGAAACATTGATCTCTTGAGTTTCAGTATTTCTTAGAATAGGTAACTTGTTTCTCAAAGCATCCTGAATTTTAGGTATGTACTCTTTCATGTCAAGTATAGGAGAAAATCTAAACTCTGCTAATACAAACACTAAAGGCTGATTCGATAACTTTTTGTAGTTACACATAACGAACTCTCAATAAGCTGATAGGTATATTTCAGTTTATTGTATGATACACATTATGTGTAATTAGTTGTGTAATTTTTATAGAAGTATTATGGTTTTGGTTTTTTGAATATCTACACTATTTTTGCTAAGTTCCGATGTACATGATTTGATAGGTATTTTAGTATAAAAAAGCAGCACCACAAAAGGAGCGCTGCTTTTTTATCAATACGAACTGTTTTAAAACTATCCTTTCACATTCACCACATAACGCCCGACTGTCTTACCATTGATAAAGCGGTCTAGGTATTCTGGGGTTTGCTCAAGGGTGATTTCTTCTGCGTATTGCTCCAGATTGGGTAGTTTCATATCCGTTGCCACACGCTGCCAAATCGCTTTTTTGTCCTCAAGCGGGATAAATACCGAGTCGATACCCAGTAGCGATACCGCGCGGGTGATAAACGGTAGCACCGTCATCGAAAACGCAGGCGAGGCCGCAAGGCCACAGGTGGTTACCGCGCCGCCCGGTTTGGTCTGCTTGAGTAGGTTAGCAAGATAGTCACCGCCGACGGTATCGATGGCATTGGCCCATAGCGGACGACCAACTGGTTTTTTACCAATCTCATTGATGGTGTCACGATGGCGTACTTCGGTTGCGCCCAGCGCTTTTAAGTGATCGCTTTGCTCAGGCTTGCCAGAGAAGGCGATAGACTCATAGCCGAGCTGCGAGAGGATAGCGATACTGATGGTGCCTACGCCGCCTGTTGCGCCAGTCACAGCAACAGCGCCATCGCTTGGTTTTGCGCCCATTTTCTCTAACTTTTGGATGCTTAGTGCTGCGGTTAGGCCGCCTGTACCATAAATCATTGCTTCTTTTAGGCTCAGCGCTTCAGGGCACGGCAATGCCCAATCGGCAGGGATAGAAATCATTTGTCCAAGACCACCTGCGGTGTTCATGCCCAAATCATAGCCGAATACCACCACTTCTTGACCTTCGCTAAACGTGCCTGATTTGTCACTGACCACCACGCCTGCCGCATCGATACCAGGGGTGTGCGGATAGTTTTTGGTGATGCTTTTGTTCCCTGAGGCGGACATGGCATCTTTGTAGTTGAGCGAGGAGTAGTGTACTTCGATCAGTAGATCATTATCAGGTAGGTCGCTGAGGTGGCGTTCTTTGATGTTTTTTTCGAACGTGCCGTCGCTAGTTTCCTCGACGACAAGTGCGTTAAAGGTGGTGTCGTTTGACATAGTGATGTTCCTTATAGGGTTCTTATTGTCTAAGTTGGCAGAGTGCGTGACAGTCTTACGCTATTTTTTATAATAAAAAAGCCCATCATATAATGGGCTTTTTTTTGGTTGAAGCCGCTGATATGGCAATTGTGCTAAGCGTGCTTGATCGATTAAGGCTTAAGCAATACCTTACCGTTTTTGTTAGACTGCAATTTGCCATCGACCGCTTTGGTGATATCCGCCAAATCAAATGTCGCCTCAACTGGTAGCTTGAGGTTGCCACTGGTCGCGCGCTCAATCAGCTCATCAATCAGACGCTGTTTGTGCTCCACACTCATCTCTTGGCTGATCTTACTGCCCCAGAAGCCTTTAATGGTCACTTGTTTAAAGATGATGTTGGTTGGGTCAAGGTTCATGGGTTTGCCTGACATGATGCCAAATGAGGCGAGCGTACCACCGTGCCCAAGTAGTGACAATAAGTCGTTGCTCGATTCGCCGCCGACAGAGTCTACCGCGCCGCTGATTTTATCATCACCAACGATCTTACGGACTTGGTCTTTCCAGTCGTCATCAGATGAGTTGATGTTGTTTTTAATACCAAGCTTGTCTAATTCTGCGACAGCGTCGGCACTACGCACGACGTTGATGGTATTGATCCCGCGTGCAGCGGCGAGCATGGCAAGAGAGGTACCGACGGCACCATTAGCAGCATTATGGATGACCCATTGGCCGCTTTGTAGCTCTAAAAACTCAATAACCATCAACGCGCTAAGCGGCATGGCAACCAGCTGCGCGGCGATCTCATCTTCTAAGTCATCAGGCACCGCAAATACCATGTCTTCTGCGGCCACAAAATACTCTGCCCAAGTGGCTTGTACGCTCGCGGCAGCAATGCGCTGGCCGACTTTGACTTTTTTGACATTCTCGCCAACAGCGTCCACAACCCCAACGGCTTCACTACCACCGATGGCAGGCAGCTCAGGTTTGAAGCCATACTGACCGCGGATGGTCAGTAAATCATGGTTGTGAATGGGCGATAAGATGGTTTTGATACGGACTTCGTTAGCAGCAGGCTGCGGCATGGGGCGATCGCCCACGGCGAGTACGTCAGTAGGTTTGCCAAAATGGTCATAAGTAGCGGCGCGCATAAGTTATCCTTTATTTATTGTTAATAGAGTAATCGTACTGTGATTATTATTGGGTGATTACTCTAGAGTGATTGATCATGGTTGTGCTTTGGAGATGCGCATAATCAAGCCACCACAGTAACAAGTCAGCCTTAGCGTTATCAGTACCTATTTAGTTAAATCAGGTTAGTCTTTGCTTACTACTATGAAGTTATGGTTGCTTTATTTTATCAATTATTAACTGCTGCTTTATTGATAGGGTTGGGATTGATCACTTCAAAGGTTTCGTTAACGAGGTTAGTGAGCAGTGGCTCACCTTGGTCATTGACGCGAAACAGGCCGTATTCTGCTGCCTCGAAGGCTTCAGCATGACCTTCTTGAAAGAAAAAGGCGTTGGTCGCCACCTTGATGCGGCCATTACGAGCGCGGTAATGAATCGCGGTCTCATCAGCAGCCAATTGAGTACGGTCATGGTCGTCTGCTAAGCGCACAAAATGCCCCACACGATTGCTATCAATGCTGACAATCACATAACCGTCGCGTGGCTCATAACTACGAAATCCTGAATCACTCTCGTTTGCAGCTAAGTCTGATGTGTGCTGTGTTGAAGGGCGATGTGCGGCGCGCATGGCATCGAAAATCTCATCTTCTAGCGCATAACTTAGCATCATATAATCACCCTGCATAAAGCCACGTGGGTCAACTGGTGCTAGCGCTAAGAGTACCGTTTTGCCAGTGGTTAAGTGGGTTTCATATTTCATAATGTTCATCGTCATAACGACTAAGATCAGTGCTAACCCCAGTAGGACAACGGTGATTGTGACGCGTCGTTTTTTGAGAAAATGCGCGGCTGATGATATGTTCTGCATCAGACCTCTGGGCACTGTATTATGGTTCATGATAAGTGCTCCTGATGGTCGCATGCGTTTATGGTCGCATCCTTATCGCTGATAAGGGCGCGTGCAAAATAGCGTTTGATCAACAGCCAACGACCCAGCAGCATGGTCAGGCCAATGGTGAGCATTGAGAGAGATTTGGTCAGCAATGAGGTGTCGAGTTGGTAGTAGTACCAAAATATATAGCTGACTAGTGCGATGATGGCAGCGACAAACAGTGCGCGCTGGCTGTTGGCCATCGCGATGATGAGGATCAAACTGGTCGCGAGCAACCCTGATACATAGACCGACATGACGCCCAATACGATAATCGCGCAGACAATAAGACTGCCTGCTGTCGATCGCAATGTGATGTGATAGCGTTTGAGAATCAGGTACGCGGCATAGAGACTGGCAAGGGTGAGCAGCGCTTGTGCCAGATAGTAGTTATAGCTAAAGCCGTCGACATAATAATGAAAACTGCCCCCGTACTCAGCTGCGATAACATAAACAGAGACGAGTAGCAGCATCAGCGCACTGGCATAACCCACCGCCTTGATGATCTCAAAGCCATCTGCTCGCCACTGAATAGGAACGTGCTGTAATAACGTCTCGCGCTGCAAAGTGGTCACGATCGCAACCAGTGCCAATAGTCCCAAACTCATCTCAGGCAGATGATAGAAATTGAGTAAATATACCACCACACTGAGCGTGACTAGGCTGCCCAATATACGATAGATACGGCTGGGCATAAGACCGGTCATGAAGCCTTGTACCAGCAAAAACAGCCAAGCGTCTACAGGAGACGGTAACTCATTAACGGACAGCGCAAAAATATACGCTTGACCCGCAATACTCACCGCAAAGGCCAAGCTGCTGACAAAGGCATTGTCACGCCCTTGCTGATTTCGAAACAGTGCAAAACCTGCCGCGTTCAATGCCAACCCGATAATCAATAAAGCAAGCATGCTATCCAAAGCACCCATACTACTTAATGACAATGTTAAAAAGCCAATAAAAAATAGGCTGGTTAAAATCCCACTAATCCCAAAAAACAGTTGTAAAAACCAAGGATGTTCCTCGTCTTTTTGATGACGATCATGGTCATCTACAGTGGCAACGCTGTCGTCAAGGTTATGATCAGCGCCGTCAATATGGGTCGCTGTTGCATCGATCAGACCAAGGTTTTTTAGAACCATGAGCGTCTGCGTATCATTATTCATAGTCAGCGCCTGTATTGGTGGTGCTGGTTTGGGGTTTATTACTTAGGCGTGACACATCACGTAGCCAAACCACGGCTGAAGAACTCAGCCCAATGAGCGCTACTGCCAAAACAAAAAATACACCGGCATCAAGCTCACTTATATTTAATAGCCCCTTGCCGAACCAAAACATCACCACAACCACGATAGAAAAAGACAAATAAGTCAGCATAAGCGTGTCAATGCGGCGTTGATGAAACCGCCAATACATAAAGTAGCACCAGCCTAGCCATATGCTGACAGCCATTAGTGTCACCCAGACAGTATCACTATCAAAGATAGGGACAATCGCTAGATAACTCATAACCACTGTAGTCAGTAGGCCAACGACATAGGTACTCCAGTGTAGGCTGGATGTGACTTTAGCCGTGGAGACAACCCCAATCGTATCTGAGCTGGCGTGTTTATCAGTGATAACTTCAGAGCAGTTACTGGTAGTAGGACGCTTATCATCAAAAATCAGGAGCCAACTGTATAGAGCAGCAACGTTTATGAGCGCAAGGGACGCTACATAAAAGATACTTTGCACCCTATCATCAATAAACTGAATATCAGCGGTAGGAAAATAGAGGGTTAAGCAGGCATTGATAAGCCCCAACCACAGTAGCCATAGTGCAGGGAAGCGGGCGATAATGACCCAAGGCATAATCAATATGGTCCAAGCAAAAAACAGCTGCCACGTATCAGCACCTGTTTGATACACCTGCCCAAATAACGCCAACAAGCTCCCTGTAATCACGCTGGCAATAAGCAATAACAATTGGCGAATCAGTTGAAACTGGGGTCTAAAAGACAAGGCCACGTACAAGCCGATAGTTGCGATTAGCGCGCCTTCGACTAAGGCAAACTTGCCAAGTTTGCCCATATTGATCCAGTTATAAGCGATAAAGAACACAAGGGATAGTACAAGGGCGATCGCCCCAATAATCAATAGGACTTTGTCAAAAAATAGCAGCCATGAGCGTTTGGTAGGGTAGATTTGCAACTGCGTCGCTGCTTTATTGGCATGCTCTAAGGGCAGTATGCCTTGCTTAAGCAAATACTCGATAGTCCGCCGTGGCTGACTCATAGCGTTCTCTAGAGAAAAAGAATGAAGGGGCTTATCTTAGCTTTTTATGAGTATTTGGTATACTAAAGTTTGTAAATTCACCCTCAATAAAACTCAATCTTACTCAGCACATGCTCTTGCACCATATAAGCGCAAAAATATGCGCTGGGCCATGCCACGATAAAGGCCAGTCCCCATGAGTATAGTAGCTCGGTAAAAAAACCGTCAATATAGCCCACTTTTATAAGCAATAATACGGTTGAGATGATGAGTGACATCATCAGTGCCATGAGGCCCGTGAAAATCAGACGATAGTATTTGCGGCGGGTGCGTATTCTAAAGGTAGACGATGTATTCATGAGCAAACTCAATAGGCATTAAAAAAAGTGGTCTCAACGTGCTTAGCAATGGGTTATTGCGGCGCGCTGAGTACAAATCAATGATGACTGCATATAACGCTTATTTCAGGTGATCGGTCAAACGTTGTAGTAATTCGATGGTCGACTCTGCGCTCACCTGTGTGACGCCCTGACCTGCCCATAAAGACAGATGCTCAGGGTCACCTTGCTGTACTGCGTGCGCTCGCATCGGTTTGGTCATGGCGTTTAGCTGCGGATACGGAGGCAAGGTGGTGGCGTTATCGTATGCGGCTATATCTTGCAAATAGTCATTGACCAGACCGCGCGCCATTTTGCCCGAAAACAGCCGCGTAATCTGCGTCTCACTACTGCGCACGCCTTGACTGGCATCAATGAGCGCTTGCTTATAAGTACTATTGATACCGCACTTGTCTGTGGTCAAAAATGCCGTCCCCATTTGCGCAAGCTCAGCACCTGCCGTTTGTACTGCCTTGATATCTTGCCCCGTCATGATACCGCCTGCGGCAATCAATGGAATATCCGTGATGGCGCGTGTGCGACTGATTAACGCCAGCAGCCCTAGCGGATCGGTCATGCTTTCAGTCATCCAGCCGCCGCGATGTCCACCAGCTTCCATGCCTTGGATGCAGATTGCATCAGCACCAATCTCGCTCCATGCATTGGCCTCTAATGGGTGGTTTGCCGTACCGATGATGCGGGTGCCAAGACGCTGCAAACGCTGAACCTGCTCGGCGCTGATAATACCAAAGGTAAAACTGGCAACGGGTACAGGGTTGTCATACAGCACTTGTAGCTGATCGGCAAAACGCTGTGCTGGATGCTCAGGTAACGCGGTGACTATGCCGTTCTCTTGATAATACTGACTCAACCAAGTCGGCATGGCGGTATCAAAAGTGCTCGATTCGTACTCAGACAACACCATTAGATTGACCATAAAAGGGCGGTCAGTCATAGTCTTAATCGTATTGATTTGATCATTTAAAACATCTGGCGCGGTCATGCCTGCACCCACTGAGCCAAGCGCGCCAAAGTTGCTCACGGTGGCGACCAGCTCAGGCGTGGTTGCACCCCCTGCCATCGGAGCCTGAATAATGGGGACGTCTAATTCAAGGGCAGTCATCAATGTCACGGCACGGGCCTTTATCTAGCGGGAGAACCTTTACCATAACCAAATGGCAGAAGTAGGGCAACGGATACTACCTATTTTGTTATGAAATAGCGCTTGTACAACATGCGCTGTGATGACCGACGGGCAGAAGATAGTGGCGCAAATAAGCTACCCACCCAGCGCTTATTTTGCTACGATAACGCAAGAGTATTTTACTCAAATATTGTTTTATATTATTCGTCATAGATAGGACGCTCGTTATGGCAAATCAGCAGCATCCCCAAATCACCCAAGCAACACTCGGCATCATCGGCGGCATGAGCTGGGAGAGTACCGAAAGCTACTACCGCTTGATCAATGAAGGTATCAAAGCTGAATTGGGCGGCTTGCATTCAGCAGATTTATTGATTCATAGTGTGGACTTTGGCCCGATCAATACGTATCAAGAAACAGGACAATGGGATACCTTGGGCGTCCTGATGGCCAAAAGCGGCGCGCGTTTGCAGGCCGCTGGCGCACAAGGGCTACTGATTGCCGCCAATACCATGCACAAAGTGGTCAATAAAGTAACCGCAGAGACAGACCTGCCCGTCATTCATATTGCTGAAGTGACGGCGCAAGCCATTAAAAATCGTGGTCTAAGTACCGTCGCGCTACTCGGTACAGCGTTTACGATGACTGAGGACTTTTATACCGCGCGTTTGCAGGCGGCGGGGCTGACGGTGTTGATACCCGATGCTGACCAGCGTGCGGATATCCACCGCATCATCAAGGGTGAGCTGTGCCTTGGACAGTTTCACGATGCGTCACGTCAGCGTTACGTCGAGATTATCAGCGCCCTTGCCCAGCAAGGTGCCGAGGGTGTGATACTAGGCTGCACCGAGATTGGTTTGCTTATCCGTGACGCAGACAGCCCAATTCCTGTATTTGATACCACCGCCATTCATGCGGCAGCAGCGGTGGATTTTTTGTTGCAAAACCATGGCGTGTAAGTTGTGATGCCAGATCACAGCGGTTTGTTTGATAGCAAACAGCGCTGTGTGGTCGTTTTAGGGTGTGTCCCTCATTCGTCTGCTTTTGTATGTTAAACACGATTTTTATTTTGAATAAGTCACAACCACAGATGAGAAGAAGTAAATAGTGATGCCAAACAAGCACCGATCAGCGCTGCGTACCGCGCTATTGACAGGACTGATGGGGGTGATGATCGGCTGTACCACACCCAATGCCTTGACCATCACCGCCACCCAAAAACTGGTGCAATATGAGCGCCATAAAGCCAAACTTGAGCGCAAAAGTATCACCTTAGCGTCAGGCAATACCATCAGCTATCTAGAAGGCGGCAACAAGGCAGGTGCGCCACTATTATTGATTCATGGCTTTGGCGGTAACAAAGACAACTTTACGCCCATTGCGCCAGAGCTGGCGCAGTATCATTTACTGATCCCAGATTTGTTGGGATTTGGCGACTCAAGCAAACCCAGACAGGCCGACTACCGCGCTGATGCACAAGCGCGGCGCTTGCATGAGCTACTACAAGCAACAGGTATGGCAGACGCTATTCATGTTGGGGGTAATTCAATGGGCGGTAGTATCGCCGTCGCCTATGCCGCGCGATATCCCAAGACCACGCGCAGCTTGTGGCTGCTGGACAGTAGCGGTTTTTGGTCGGCTGGCCTGCGCGAGGAGTTTAAAGACGCGACACTGACCAATAATCCATTGCTTATCGATAGCAACGAGGCATACTTTTCCCTTTATGATAGGGTCATGTACCACCCGCCTTATATACCCAAAACCATACAAGCGGTCTTTGCTCAAAACAGTATTGCCAATCATGATTTGCACAGTCATATTCTTGAGCAAATCGTCACTGATAACGTCGAGTCGCGTGCAGCTATGGTCGGCCAGCATGACATTCCAACCTTGATCGTTTGGGGCGAAAAAGACAACATCCTAAAACCTGAAACAGGGCAACTGATGCAAACCCTGATGCCACAAGCAAAAATGGTGATGATGCCAGAGGTGGGTCATGTGCCGATGGTTGAGGCGGTAGAGCAGACGGCTGATGATTATAAAGGGTTTCGGAATAGTATCGAGGGGCGGTGATAAGAGTGCCAGATATCGGCAACTCAATATAAAACATATACAACAAATATAGGCAAATTTTAATGACAAGGTCTCTACGACTGCTTGAGCTGTTACAACTGTTACGTGCCTGTCGACAGCCTGTTAGTGCCAACACATTAGCAGAAAGACTGGCAGTGACGACGCGCACCATATATAGAGATATCAATACTTTGCGCGATCAAGGGGCAGATATTGTAGGCGAAGCGGGTATGGGTTATGTACTGCATTCAGACAGTCATTTGCCGCCGCTCAATTTTACCTTGGACGAAGTATACGCCATCGTGCTTGGACTTCGCTGGGTCAAACGCCATGGTGACGCGTCTTTGATAGATGTCAGTGACCAAGTTTATGCCAAGATCAAAGCGGTGATACCTGACGACTTACAAGACACATTGATCGATGCGCCGCTCATGATTGCTACGCATCATGACTATAACGAGCATGACGCCCAGCACGCGCATACCATACGTCAAGCGATCAACCAAGAATACAAAGTAAGTCTTAGCTATTTGGATGCAAAAGGCGCACTATCACAGCGAGTCATCTATCCACTAGCAATAGGGTTTTTTGGCAGTATGCAGATATGTGCCGCATGGTGTGAGTACCGACAAGGCTTTCGTCATTTTAGGATAGACAGAATGGCGGATATTGCCATCATTGAACAAACCTATACGCCAAGTCGTGCCTATCTCTTTAAACGATGGAAGCGCGAGCTGAACATACCCTCTCAATAACTGTCATTGAAAAGCGTATACCCTACTGACAAAAACCGACACAACTCCGCTCTATACTAAGCCTCGTACTAAAGAACATAAACTTATGTATAAAGGAAGAGTGATATGAGTCAGTTAACGTTTTTTACCAATGTCTATTCACGTGGTCGTATTGTACAGTGGATGCTCAATGAATGCGCAGCCGGTAGTGATATCTGCTATGACACACAATTTATCGAATATGAGGACATTAAATCACCACAATATCTTGCTATCAATCCGATGGGCAAGATACCCGCTTTGGTGGTGCATCAAAGCGAAGCACAGGATCAAACCAACAGTGACACGGTCATCACGGAAGTGGTCGCTATTTGCACGTATCTAGCAGATACTTATCCCAGTGCTGGTCTTGCTCCTGCTGTGGGCAGTGTGCAAAGAGGTATTTATTATCGCTGGTTGTTTTGGGCATGTAATGTGCTTGAGCCTGCGCTGATGGTTGCGTTTGATCTGATCCATCGCACAGAATCGGCTGATGCCAATAAGGCGCTTGGATTTGGTAGCTTGGATGATGCTCTAGCGGTACTTGAGGAAACACTCAGCCAAAAAGCATATCTGTGTGATGATAAATTTAGCACCGCAGATTTATATATGGTAGCGATGCTCAGTTGGGCAGTGATGCAGGGCGCGGTGGATACGTTGCCCACACATTTGGCTGCGTATGTCGACAACGTATCCAAAAGGCAAGCACTGGTTCAGATTGGGTAATGTTTTTTGCACTGCTATTTAAAGAGATGGCAGTGCCAGTCTTGAGGTGCGTGATAAATAAATATGGCAGAGAGTAGACGACAGTTTTATGAGTTCCTGAGAATATCATAAGACTTAGTCGTGATAATATCATTGTCAAAAATACCATCGTAACCATTATGGTCTTTGAAGCCGCCCAGCTTTTCTAGTCCAATGATGTTCTGATAAAAATCAATAAGGATGTCCAAATTATTGGTATGCCGTGCATAGTGAAATTTCATCAGCGTGCCCCTTCCTTTAGTCGCGGCCACGATGTCGTCGGTGCAGCATCACGACACGACGCACAAGTTCCTACATGCGCGCGATAGCCCTCAGTCTCTTGTGCCGCCTCTTCTGCTGGTAAGTTTTTACCCTGACGCCATCCGCCATGCAGATACAGGCCTGCCCCCATTACAGCCGTCGCTATCATGCCTGCTGGGAATGATAGCCAAAGTGCATCTTCTCCAAGTAGTGGATACAGCCCAAACGCAAACCCAAGACGCACCGGATACATCGAAATCGCCATGACAACCAGCGGCCAAATCACATAACCGTTCGCCCGCATGGTGCCGAACAGCACTTGCGCGATCCCAAAAAAGATAAAGCCCCATGTCGCCATTAACTGAATGTGTTCCCCAATTGGTAACGCGTCGCTATCACTGCCCAGAAAAAAGCCCAAAATAGTGCCATCAAAAAACGTCAGTATCCCGATGATACATCCTGTCAATATCACGTTAAAAATGAGTCCCCAGCGCGTAATGTCTGAGACTCTGCTCCATTGGTTGGCACCGATATTCTGTGCGACCATCGCACTGGCCGCGGCACTGAGCGCCATCGCAGGCATCTGCACGTATGTCCAAAGCTGCTGAGTTGCGCTATAAGCGGCTGTCGTCTGCACACCCTCGCGGTTTATCAGTGACAGCATCGTCAGCGCCGCTGAAGAGATCACGATCATTTGCAGACCCATCGGTAACCCTTTTGAAAACATTGACTTGAGGATTGCTCGGTCTGCGCGCAAAAAGCGCAGCTCTGGCATACTGAGCGTCAATACAGAGCCGCGCAGATACATGGTGATCACCATGCCAATAAGTGCGAGCGTGTTTGCGGTAGCGGTTGCCAAGGCCGCGCCAAATATACCCCACTCAGGAAAAGGCCCTAGACCCAAAATCAGGGTCGGTGTCAAAATCACATCAAAAACCACTGAGATAATGATAAACCAAAGCGGCGTGGTCGAATCGCCTGTCCCGCGCAGAGCCATCATGATCAGCGTAAATGTGAGGGTGACGGGCATCGCCACAAAAATCATCTGCAGATAGCTCAACGCAAGGTCAACAGCGCTTGGCGGCGTACCCAGCAGGTCAAGTAGCATTGGCGCAAGTATCCATCCGCCTGCCGATACCAATATACTGATCGGAATAATGCTGCCGAGCGCTGTTCCCATGGTTCTTTTGACCATATCATTGTCACGGCGGCCCATGGCTTGACCAATCAAAATAGTCGACGCCATCCCAAAACCGAATACGAAAGAGATCAGGATAAACATCAAAATGTTGCCGTTCGCGGTTGCTGCCAAGGCTTCTTCACCTAAAAACCTGCCTACCCAGATGGCATTGATCGACCCATTTAATGACTGCAGGGCAGATGAGCCAAGCGTTGGCAAGGCGAATAGGAGCATCGTTTTGGCAATCGATCCTTGGGTGAGGTCACGCTGTTTATCAGTGGCAATACTGGTGTCGCTCAATGTCTGTCCTTTTGCGCCATTTAAGAGGTCTGCAGTTGATGATAAAAGCGCATATTATAAATGAGAACACGCGTGTCATCTTTACTAGAGTGGTAAGTAAACAAGACGCTAATTTTAATGACGCTTTTGATCGATTCAGGCGTAGTCAACCCGCCTGCTATAGAACAGGAGAAAGAGCGTAGGAGATAGTCTTAGTTTATTTGATAAACGAAGATGTGGGTTTTGACTATGAAGTTGTAGTTAAAGTATTTGACTATGGTTGTGTAGTTAAATATTATGACTATAATACTGTAGTCATAATAAGGAGCGAAGATGAGTGTAGGTAACGTAGTCTATGGCAGCAACTACTTTCCACGTCCAAAAGATGAAAGAGTAATATGGCGCAAGCTTGCTCAGGGCAATCATTTGTTGCTGCTTGCCCCAAGACGAGTGGGTAAGTCTTCACTAATACACCATCTAAAGGATAATCCTAAAGAAGGCTACGCTCTCATTTATAGCTACGTCCAAGACTGTACAGATGAGCAAGAATTTTATAGAAAGCTATTGAAATCTATTACACAGTCAGAGTTCGTTACCAATACGGCTGGTGTCTCTACAAAAGTAAAAGGCTGGTTCAGTAAACTTGATATTGATTTATCGATAGAAGCATTTGGGGTGAAAGTAGCAGCCGACAAGAAGAACACTAATGAACCTTGTGTCATCAATACAGACATCATTAGAAAAATTTTAATGGATAGTTTGAGCGATACAGACATAACTTTGATAATTGCTATTGATGAGTTTCCTGATGTGCTTATCAATATTTATAAGCAGCATGGTGAAATGGCGGCTATCAAGTTCTTATCAGGTATTAGAGAGATATGCCAAGATATCGATTTTAATAAAAAAGTACGCTTTATTTTCACAGGGTCTATTGGATTAGATACCGTTGCCAAAAAGCTCAATCTAAGCAATTTGATTAATGTCTTTGTCCATACAACGATCACTCCCTTATCAGCTTCAGAAGCTAAGAATTTCATAGATTTCTATTTTAAAAAATCATCTGAACGAGTTTTAAGTGATAACTTAAAAAATATTATCATTGAGCAAGTAGGGTGGAATATGCCTTACTATCTTGCACTGGTATGTGAAGAAATACTTGATAACTATGAAGATGATCAGTTGTTAGAAGAACGAGACGTTGTAAGTTGTATTGATCAGTTGTTTGAACAAGAAACCAAAACAAAGTTTTCTCACTGGCGTGAACGTTTAAATCGATTAGAAAAGCTAGAAAGGATATTTGCCGAATCAACATTGACCCTCGTTTCTGATCATAGTGAAGCATTGCCTTATAGCGAGATTTTCAACTTGAGCCAACATGAGGACTATAAAGATCATATTAATGCTAGTTATGTCTTAACCTGCCTTAAACATGAAGGCTACCTATACCACTCAGAAGAGAATACTTACCAATTCACATCCCCTCTACTTAAACGCTGGTGGATTCGTTATGGAAAATAATACAAAAAGCCATTCAGTCTTGCTTTATAACACGCAAAACATAGATGCTCAGCTGCTAAAGGCAGGCTTTAGCATACGTAAAAAAGAATACCAGCGAATTTGGAAAGATATTCAAAGAGGGTCGATGGCGAAACCCGAGACACACTATCTAATCCAAGGTGTACGTGGTGCTGGCAAGACAACACTGCTATCACGGCTAGCAAATGAAGTGGGCGAAGATGAAGAGTTAAATAACTGGTTAATTCCTATTCTACTCAATGAAGAAGAGTATGGCATCTTGTCACTATTCACTTTTTGGCTACGTATTGCTGAAAAGCTTGCAGAGCACAGTGTTGACATATACACAGAACTGTTTGAGCAAGTCTCAAGTTTAGATGACAGTGCCGAAATTGCTTGGGACTTAATACAAAGCCATTTAGATAAAAATGGGCAGAAAATAATAGTATTCGTTGATAATTTAGGAGAGTTATTTAAAGATTTTGACGAGATTGAACATGCACAGCTTCGTGAAGTACTGAGTTTGCATCCACAGATTCGTTTGATTGGTGGTTCTAGTCAATTGCTTGAAGCACATTTCGATGGTGCAGCGCCCTTTTATCAGTTTTTTAAATTGGTTAATTTAAAACCCATCAATGAAGTAGAAATGCACGAGCTTCTGCGCTCTTTGGCGAAACAAACTGGTGAAGAAGCAGTTAAAACGATTGAAGAAATCATTACTGAGCATCCCGAACGTATTGAAGCGGTCAGACGCTTAACAGATGGTGTACCGCGTACCATTGTTTTGCTATTTCAAATTATCATGGAAGGAGCGAAAGAGAGCAGTTATGCTTATTTAGAAGAAACTATAGATAAAACGACACCTTTATATAAGCATCGAATGGATGATTTGTCGCGTCAGCAAAAGGTAATTGTTCATACCATAGCGATGAACTGGGATGCGCTAAGTACTAAAGAAATCGCAGAACAAACACGCTTGCCAAGTAAGACTGTATCAGCGCAGTTGGTCAAGTTACAGCAGCAATGGATAGTCGATAAAATTGAAACAAGTACTAAGAACCATCTTTATATTATTAAAGAACGATTTTTTAATATTTGGTATTTAATGCGTTATGGGAATCAGTTTGATAAACGCCGTGTATTATGGTTGACAAGGTTTTTGGAAAGCTGGAATAGTGAACAGGAGTTAATGGAAAGATTCTATGAGTTTGATAGCTTTATAACAAATCAAAAAGAGATAGTGAGTCAAGATTATATTAATGCCTTATTAGCTAGTAATAAAATACCTTATACGTTGAAAGCTCATTACTCTAGAGAGCTTAAACAAAAATATCCTGAGACTATCGAAATAGACTCTAAAGAATATGAAAATATAGGTGATATAATAGATTATATTAGTGAGCTAAGAAGTAAAGGACTATTTTATAAGTCTATTGATGTTGCTCTTTGGCAAGCACAAAGTAACGATGTTCGAAATATTATATTGGCTGCACTTTACTTAAGAATAGTATTAAGTGAAGATTTATCAAAATCGGATGAGTTATTTGACCGCGCTGAGGACTTGATAGAAATCAAAGGATATAAAAGTAAAGATGTAAAAGATTTAGCATTTTATTCTTACGTACAAGGTATCTGTAATAGAAAAATGAAAGTGCTGAAAGTTATAGAAAAATCTTTAGAGGAAGAAGATAGTAAGGAGTTACTAATATTATTAGCAATATTTCAGGTTTGGAACGATATTTATGATAAATCGCTCATTAATTTTAATATAGTTATTGAAGATATACATGATAGAGTACTACATTTTGACTATGTTCAAGAGTACCTACTAATGCTTTTAGCAAAAGAACAGGTGGAATCTACTTACAATATACTGAATGATACAATACTTAGAGAAAAATATAAGCCCATCTACTACGCTACAGTAACCTTACTACAAGACGAACGCCAACAAGAGTATCTACGAATGGGTCCAGAGCTACAAGGGACAGTAGATGAGATATTGCAAAAAGTCGAAGAGTTTCGGGTTAAATATGCTTAGATATAAAAAAAGTCATAATCTAGTTTGAAAAACTAAGTTATGACTTTTTAACTTCACCCAAATCACTCTTCCGGCGGCCACGGACGCTCCGCATCACTCTCAATCCATTCGACGACATAGCCAGTTGGTGGCAATTCTATGAGTGGTAGTATCACTGTCGCCTATGCTGCGCGATATCCTAAGACCACGCACAGCTTGTGGTTGCTGATCGACAGCAAAGAGGCATACTTTTCCCTTTATGATCGGGTCATATACTACCCGCCTTATATACCCGAAACCATACAAGCGGTCTTTGCTTAGGACAGTATCGCCAATCGTGAGCTACATGGACAAATTCTTGAGCAAATCGTCACTGATAACGTCGAGTCGCGCGCGGCTATGGTTGCTCAGCATGATATTCCAACCTTGATTGTTTGGGGCGAGGAGGACAAAATACTTAAGCCTCGAAACTTTGAGGCTTTTTAGATCTCACAATTTAAGATCATAATATAAGGAAGAGCAATTAGTGAGTAATCGTGCCAAAGTCCTCTTATTTTTTATCATATTAGTGGATGTATTGATTTTAGGATTCTTAAATCAGTCTTGTGGAGCAATATTTTACTTTCAGCTCTTACAAGCTGTTTTTATACAGCTGTTTGCGCTTTTATTAGCGGTTGACTCACCGATCAGTCGCACTATTGCTGGTTTTCTAAAGAAAAATCCTGCTACTTTAAAAGTGGCGGCTTTTTTTCTCATCGTCCTGTCTTTTTATCTGCTTTATTTGGCAAGTAGCGGTGTGCCGTTCCAAAATACCGTTCAAATATGTGATTAAAGAAACAACTGTAAAGTCCCACTAGCGTGCTCACTGATATTTTGTGGATGTCAGCGAGCATGCTAATGACCATGCCTTATAAATCGGATAGATAGTGTTTAAGCTGAGCGATGCTGAATTGATTGTTAACGATCTACCCTCAACCACCCGCCGTCTCAAAAAACGCCAGCGCAGTATCGGGCAACCAATTCAAATCAAACTTACGGTTTTTATAACTGATAAAACCGATATGACCGCCATGAGAGGTTTCGATCAGCGTTACGTGCTCGGACACATCGCCTTGGGTGGCAGTCGCACCCAAAAACGGATCGTCTTTGGCACTGATGATCAACGTTGGCTTGGTGATGTGGATCAGATGCGGCAAGGCAGAGGACTGATAGTAATAGTCGTTTTTGGAGCGAAAGCCATGACGCGGCGCGGTAAACAGATCATCGAACTCACTGATGCGGCGGGTGGCCTTAATGGCGGTGATTTCTTTTTCGGTCAAGTTGTTCTTGATGGCTTTACTCACGATAGGATTGAGTAAATAGGGCGTATAAATACGGCGACCCAAAAAGCGCTCCATCGCTTGTGAGGAGGAGATCAGATCGACAGGCGCAGAGGCGACCACGGCAGCTTCACATAAGGCGTTATCGCCATACTCGCTCATATACTTTGCCAAGGCATTACCGCCCAAAGACACACCGATGCTATACACCGTTTGATAGTGCTTATTGAGATATTGCAGCGCATGCTCAAGCTCGATGGTATCGCCCGCTTGATAAAACACATCGCCTTTGACAGGCACGCCGCCGCAGCTGCGAAAATGCACCACCACAAAGTGCCAGTCTTTTTGATGAACCACATGGGCTAAGGTGCGGGCGTAGTGGCTGTCGCTGCTACCCTCCATCCCATGAAACAACACGACGAGCGGTTTTTGGTAGCTGTCTTGCGCTGTCTTTGTCTCGTCGGCATCATAAAAGTCATAAGCGATCTCACTCTCATCGAGTGAGTCTTTGAGCAGTTCACGGCGATAGGCGGGCGCTTTGGCGGCGATGAATCTCGGTAGGATGGTTTGTAGATGGGCATTGGACAGCCAAAAGGGCGGTTTAAATTCGGTATAAGTAAAAGTAGTCATAAGAGGGTATCAGAATCAAATAGGGCAAAAAATAAGAAAGCAGGTGTATAGGGTACGCCAATTTTTGCGCGCTACTGTGTAAAAAACGTGACACAGCGCATTGATCAACTTGCACGTCGTATACGGCCATGATTTGCCAGTCAACATCAACGCCGCATGATGGACGCGAGCAATGTTAATGAACGTGGGGCATGATACTAAGACTAATCGCTTGTGCCAATGTGCTTTAATGAACGGCTGGGTAAGCCATTAAGTAAAGGTAGTCACCAGTGGATATTCAATCCTCGTTATCCATCACCCGACCATCCATTGCCAGCCGCTCTTTTAACTCGGCAACGTGCTCAGCTGCCAGCGTGACAGTCAAGTGTACCTGATGGCTATAAGCCACATCATCAATATGGCCTTGTAAGCTCTCGACCACATAGCGGCACTGCGCTTCGGTGGCAAAGCCTGCCTCAATCACTATCGTCGCTTGCGGTACAAAGTCCGCCAGCGTCATCATATCCACCGCCGCTTGTGCTGAGCCTGCATAAGCGCGGGTCAGACCGCCAGCGCCCAGTTTTATCCCGCCAAAGTAACGTACCACCACCACCAGCACATTGCCGATGGCCTTGTGTTGCAAGACGTTGAGTATCGGCCTGCCTGCGGTGCCGTTTGGCTCACCATCATCATCGAAGCCTGCACTGGTAGTATTATTGGGATCACCAATGATGTATGCCAAGCAAAAATGCCGCGCGTCAGGGTATTTGTGACGCAGTTGTTCCACGTGAAACATTGCCGCCTCACGTGAGTCGACAGGATAGGCATAAGTGATAAACTCAGATTTTTTAATCTCAAGGCGGGCAGTAACAGGGTGCTGTAAGGTTTGATAGCTCATATTTCATCAGGGTCTGGGTTAGGATATGCTAAACTGAAGCATAAATGACTGTGGTCGATGGTGCGGCGCAGTGATCGTCTTATCACCCACAACTATAACAACTGATGGTAGCAAATAGCATGCGTTTAGATAAATTTATTAGTAAAGCGACCGAATTGTCACGTAAAGAATCCAAAAGAATTTTACATGCCAGCGAAGTCACCGTAAATGACGAAGTCATCAAAGATCCAGGGTTTCACGTGGATATCGTTAATGACGACATCCTGTGGGCAGGCGAGCCACTATCTGTCGCGACAGGCAACCGCTATATTTTATTGCACAAGCCTGAAGGCTTTGAGTGTACCCTAAAGGCCAAAGAATATCCCATCGTCACAGAGCTGATCGCTGTACCAGAGCTGGGCAGCTTGCGTATTGCTGGCAGGCTCGATGTCGATACCACAGGCGCGCTGATCATCAGTGATGATGGCAGCTGGTTGCACCGCGTGACCAGTCCCAAGCATGAGCATCCCAAAGTCTATGAGCTGACCGTAGCAGACCCCATGGATGCAGAGGCGCAAGCCGATGCGGTCAAACAAGTGGCCAACGGTATCTTACTCGATGGTGATTATGAAAAGACCAAACCTGCGACGCTTGAGTTTATTGATGAGACACACGCCCGTCTGACACTAGAGCAGGGCAAGTACCATCAGGTCAAACGCATGATGGGCTATTTTGGCAATAAAGTGGTTGAGCTACATCGTGCCAGTATCGGCGATATCACTTTAGAAGGCCTTGATAAAGGCGACAGCCGCTTTTTGACCCCTGAAGAAGTGGCGCAGTTCTAAGCCATCATAACAACCAAGCTTGATCCCAAACGCGTCTTGATTCTCAAGGCGCGTTTTTATTGGTTGGTACGCATCAGCGACGACACACGTTTGAAGTGCTGCTGTTGCTCGTATCTTAATGTGAGTAGCCGTTTTGCAAAATATGGCCATTCGCGCTTACTCTGAGCCGCCAATATGCTACAGTCAGCATCACGATTAATCTACTTTTTTATATAGTGTGTTTATCTCCAAGGATGATGATAGGTATATACTCAATAAAGAAGGTATATCATGACAAATGCGCTCGATATAAAGAGTACTTAGATAGGACATAACGTTGATGCGACATATCAATCCCGCTACCAGCCTGCTTGCACTCATGATCTGCGCGACTAGCGCCTGCGCTCAGCCTACCGCGATGCAGTCGACCCGAAGTAGCCCAAGCGCTTCTGCTCAAAACAATCAACAGGCTGCGCGCGCGTCTGCTGATAGCGCAGGTGTGGACGCGGCGACCGAGGCGCATTTGCGCCGCGTACTGACCGAGACAGGCATCAAAACACAGATTGCTGGTATCAGCCATTCTAAACTGCCCAATATGTATCAGGTCGACTTGGTTGGTCAGCCGCCGCTGCACATCACCGAAGACGGTCGCTATGTCATTCAAGGGGAGTTACAAAAGAATCCAAGCAAACAAGTGGTTACAGAAATACAAGCGCGTAGTAATAGTGCTAATAATGGTAGTCAAATAGGCAAACCTGTCAGCCCCGCGCTCAAATCTGCACTGCTCGCCAATACGCGGGCGCTCAAAAATATGAGCGCTAAAACACCGTTCTTTTATACCGCCGTACCGGGTGTCATCTGGAGTGCAACACTAGAAGGGGTGCCGTTTTTGTTGTCTGATGACGGACGATATCTGACTGATGGCGAGATATCGGTGATTGAGAATGGTCAGTTTATGGGGCTGGATACCAACTTTGAGCAGCGCAAAAACCAATCGGTGTTTGCCGACTTGGATGAAAGCCAGCTGATCAGCTATCCTGCGACCACACGCGAAAAAGCCGTGGTTTATGTGGCGACAGACGTCAACTGCCCTTATTGTCGTTTGTTTCATCAGCAAGTTGCGCGTCTTAATCGTCAAGGAGTGACGGTAAATATGATTGGTTATCCCATCTATGAGCAGTCGCCCGAGCAGATGCGCGGTATTTGGTGTCAGGCAGACGACAACGCCCGCCGAAAAGCGCTGGATGCCGCGATGCTAACGGGTAAAATGACACCTGCGCCTGCCAATTGCCAAACTGATCCGATAACGCCCAATCGCAATACCGCCGCAGGTCTGGCGGTGATGGCAACCCCTGCGATCTATCGCGAAGATGGCGCGCTATATCAAGCCAGTTTTGAGAGTCCTGAGTTTTTAGCGTTCTTGGGTATCGAATAAGTCATATCAGCCAGTCGCCTAACTGATAGCACAACCGCCTTATCACACAGTGGATAAGGCGGTTTTTTATTAACTGTCCCTTAAAATAAAGTTGCAAATGATGAGGCGCGGTACTTGTGAGTAAAAGCCCCTTATCATAGAATGGTGTTTCATTACCTTTCTGGTATGTTTCAATACCGCCGCGATAATGGTATCGACCTGTTGCAGTGATGTGCCAGTCGATATTTTTATCACTTTTCCACTGTGATGATCAATTTATGAACATCCATCCTTCCAAAACCGTTCGATATGCGTCACTGCTCTCGCCTACGAAAATGTGGGTGGGTATGCTGCTGGCCTGCGCGGCGTGGCTATTACATGTCACGCCGCTACTCGCGCCTTTATGGAGCGATCAGGCAGACTTGGGTCATGGGATCTGTATTGAGCTGGCACCTGTGGTGTCAGCCGCACAGCATCATCAGGCAGATGCCAACGCCACCATGCAGATGGCTGGACATGAGCATCACCATAATGGTGTTCATGGCAGCGATCATGGCATGGCGCTGGCAATGCCATCTGATCTGCATTCCGCAGCAGCGGCCATCTCGGCGCATTCCCATGTAGACGCTACCACGACTGATAGCGCGGATACTAGCAGCGGACATCACAGCAGTTGTGATATCTGCGCCGCCATGTCTGCGGTTATCGTGCCAGTAGGCATTATTCCTACTGCAGCGCTCTTCGTCGAGTCAGCGCCTATTTTGGCCGCTTTACGGCATCCTCAAGTGGCAAGTAACGCTGCTGCTTATCTCAGACCTTTTTCCCGCGCCCCGCCGCAACCGTAATACGTCATACCCTCGCGATTCATAATGAGCCCCAGCACCACTGATTTTATGCACATAAGACTGTGCATCACGCGGCTGCGCGTGACTGCTGTCACGGGTGGTTTGTGGCTGTGTTTATGACGCGCAGATATGAGGTTTTTTGTTGTTATTGATACGCATAGCCACGGCGCAGCACGCCTGCTGGCCGTACCCACATAGGCCACAAATTGGCCTATCAAGCACCGCTATATCCAAAATAGGCGTATCACCACTATGACTTGTAAACGTATTACCTATGGTTATCACTTCTAAAAAAGTAAAGGGAAATAAGATGTCACCGATATATACCCATGCCGCGCCTGCGGCAAAATTGAGCGTTTTGGCATTGGCACTGTTTCAAATCACCAGCAGCTATGCTCAGCCGCTGACAGAAACAACAGACAACACCATGCCAACTGTCACCCTACCAACCATCACTGTCTATGCCAGCGCTGCCTCAAAAACATCGATAGCGCTGAGCGAAGATGAGGTTGAGCGCAGTCAGGCCGCTACCAGCGATACCGCTACGATTTTATCCAAAATACCGGGCGTTAACACGCAAGCTGCAGGCGGTATCTCAAACCTACCTGTGATCCGAGGCTTGGCAGACAACCGTTTGCGGGTTTTGGTTGATGGCGTAGATGCCATTGCGTCGTGCCCAAACAGTATGAACTCACCGCTGTCTTATATCGCGCCCAGCGCGGTGGACAAGGCGATTGTGTATAGAGGCGTTACCCCTGTTAGTGTTGGCGGCAACAGCATTGGCGGTAGTATTGTGGTTGAAAGTGCCGAGCCAATTTTTTCTGAGGACGAGCACGTCATCTCAACGGGGGAGGTTGGCGCATTTTATCGCAGTAATGGCGATGCTTATGGTGCCAATCTGACCTCTACCGTAGCCAATGACGCGCTTAGTCTGACGTATACAGGCAGCATTGCTAAGTCTGACAACTATAAAGCAGGCGGCGACTTTAAGTCTTATACCGCCACTGGCAATAATGGCAAGCAATTACCAAAAGATGAGGTGGGGTCAACGGCCTTTAAAACTCGCAATCAATCCATAAGCCTCGCTTACCAAAATGACGCTCATTTGCTACAAGGCACTTACCTGTGGCAGCGCGTCCCAAAAGAGCTGTACCCAAACCAGCGTATGGACATGCTCGATAATCAGTTAGATCGCCTGAATCTACGCTATGAAGGTGCCATGAGTTGGGGTGATATTGAAGCGCAGATGTATCATGAAGATGTCGATCACTATATGAACTTTGGCGAGGACAAACAGTTTCAATACGGTACAGCACCTGGCATGCCCATGTATACCGACAGTGACACGCTGGGCCTTAACCTAAAAGGCAACATCGTTTTGACATCTGATAGCAGTGTTAATGTGGGCGCTGAATATCAAGACTATACCCTTGATGACATATGGCCCGCCTCAGGTGACGGCATGATGGGGCCAAATGCGTTCCAAAACATCAATAACGGCCAGCGCCAGCGTCTAGGGGTTTATGGTGAATGGGACAAAACGATCTCACCGCAGTGGTCAACGCAGCTGGGAGCGCGCTATGAAAATGTCCGTACCAGCGCCGATGAGGTGCATGGCTATCAGATCGGTGGCCAGAATAAAATGAACAACCAAATACGCGACAGCCGCGTCTTTAATAACAGTGACCGTAGCACAACAGACAACAACCTTGATGTGACGGCGCTGGCGCGCTATAGAATCGATGCGCACAAATCCATTGAGATGGGACTGGCGCACAAAGAGCGGACGCCCAGCTTGTATGAGCGCTATACATGGTCAACGTGGCCGATGGCAGCCATCATGAACAATACCGTGGGCGATGGTAACGGCTACTTTGGTGACCCAAACTTGCGTCCAGAGCAGTCTAATACCCTATCGGCCACCTTTAATTGGCAAGGTCATGATGACCGCTGGCGTGTGCAAGCCACCCCTTATTACTCAGATATTGAGGATTATGTGGACGCCGTGCAGTGGAATACCATGATGAACGCCCCTGCCATGACCCAAACCAGTGATCAGTACAACGTGCTGCGCTATACCAATCAAGATGCGCGCATCTACGGTATAGACCTCAGCGCCGATCACGATCTGGCCTCAACGGCATGGGGCGACTGGCGCGTCGCGGGCACGCTCAGCTATACCAAAGGCAAAAATAAAGACAGCGGTTCTGACTTGTACAATGTCATGCCGCTAAATGGCAGTATTGCCTTGCAGCATGACTATCAAGGCTGGCGCAATGAGATTGAAGTCGTTGGGGTGGCCGCAAAAACACACGTTTCGGCACCACGTAACGAAATCGAAACGGCAGGCTATGGCTTGTTAAACTTAAGCACTGGTTATGAGTGGCAGGACATTCGTGTTGAAGCAGGTATCGACAATGTTTTGGACAAACAGTATGCCTTACCACTTGGCGGCAGCTATATGGGACAGGGCGCAACGATGGGCATGAATCGCGAGGTGGGCGGACAGTCCAACTGGGGTACTGCCGTTCCGGGTGCAGGCCGCTCCGTTTATGTTGGTGTCAACTATAAGTTCTAATAGTCAAAGCCTGCATTATTGAACATTTTAATCAGCCAAAACCAAAAAAACCGCCGTATCAGTCATGATGATACGGCGGTTTTTTAAGTTAAGAATAGGCGCTGAGGCATGGCTTTATGGCAGCACCACATTAACAATCTTCCATTCGATCAAGCCTTGGCGCTGCATTTCAATGGTGACGGGATAGCTTTTCACTTGTCCACTGATGGTAAAGCAATTGATACCGCAGTAGCTCAATGTTGGCTTTTCGCTATCATTGCCTTGAGCCGCTTGCTGCTCTAACTGCGCAGCTTGTTTGGTCATCATCTGCTCAACCTGCTGCTTGACCACTGCCTCGACATCACCGCGCTGGGTGATCATTTCGCGAATCAGATTTTGTAGATCGACTTGATTGCTGGCGATGGCCCACGCTGCTGCCAGCTCCTTGGTTGCTTTATTGGCCTGACCTTGGGTGGTGATCAGCTGCTCGATATTGTCACTGGTGACTGCGCCATCTACTGCTGTGGCGATAAAAGCATTGGCAGCTTTGGTCAGAGGCTCACCGCCAAGCTGCGACACCAAAGGATAATAGGTCATGGTATTGGCAAACTTACCCGTCAGCTGTTCAGTCAAGTTGGGGCGTAGCTGCGCATAGTCGATGGTTGCTGCAATGGCTGTCCCATCTTTGGCATCATAAGCCTGTTTGAGCTGATAAGCACTATAGTATGGCGATCCTGCATAAACCACGACTGCTGCGACAAGCAGTAATACAAGCAGGGAGAACAGCTTTTTCATATTGACACCTTTGCTGATATCAGGGTGATGGGGCAAGTTTTTTGGGTATTATTGTAGTGCTGAATACTAGCATGGCTTATTGGCAAAAAGGTATGAAAATGTTATGTAAACTTGCTATAACCCAACAACATTCGGCACTGAACTCACTACCGAATATTGTGAGACGAATTTCATCTGTAAAGTGCTTGATAAATCAGATGACCATCACCATTAATAGCGCAAACTTTTATTAATTGATCTGGTTAGACAGTGCCATCGCTGTTGTGGCTATGGCTGCTGCGGATGTTATCTCATATTTGAGTCAGGACGACTGTTGTTTCACATGAAACATACAAGTCTGTCTCTTAAACAGAGAACCCAAAGCAGCCGTATACGCACAACTGCAAGCGCACTGTCATGACAACAGGAGAGTCCATGAGTAAGCGCGATTTTTACGAAGTATTAGGCGTCAGCAAAACCGCCGATGAAAAAGAGATCAAACGAGCCTATCGTAAGCTGGCGATGAAATACCATCCAGATCGTAATTCTGATGATCCTGAGGCGGAAGACAAATTTAAAGAAGCGTCGATGGCTTATGAAGTGCTCAGTGACGCTGAAAAACGCTCTGCTTATGATCGCATGGGCCATGCTGCCTTTGAAAATGGTATGGGCGGTGGCGGCTTCGGCGGCGCAGGCGCAGGTAACTTCCAAGACATCTTTGGCGACATCTTTGGCAACTTTGGTGACATCTTTGGTCAGTCACGCGGTGGTGGCGGTGGACGTGCGCGTCGCGGTTCTGATTTGCGCTACGTCATTGAGCTGACATTAGAAGAAGCGATACGCGGCTGCAAAAAAGAAATCAGCTTTACCGCGCCTGCGCCTTGTGATACCTGTGATGGTAAAGGCGCAAAAGACGCCTCAGACATCGTGACCTGCCAGACCTGTCATGGTCAAGGCCAAGTGCGTATGCAGCAAGGCTTTTTTGCCGTGCAGCAAACCTGCCCACATTGCGGCGGCTCAGGTAAACAAATCAAAAACCCATGCTCTGACTGTCATGGTAGCGGCGTCAAAGAAAAATCGCGCACCCTTGAAGTATCCATCCCAGCAGGCGTTGATGATGGCGACCGTGTACGCTTGGCAGGTGAGGGTGAAGCAGGCGGCGCTGGCGTGCAAAACGGCGATTTGTATGTCGAAGTCCGCGTGGCACCGCACAACGTCTTTACGCGTCAAGGGGCCGACCTTTATATGGATGTGCCAGTGAGCATCACCGATGCCGCACTTGGTAAAGAAGTTGAGATCCCAACCTTAGATGGCAAAGTCAAAATCAAAGTGGCCGAGGGCACACAAAGTGGCAAGCTGCTACGCGTACGCGGTAAAGGCGTAACCCCAGTACGTACCACCATGAAAGGGGATTTGATCTGCCGCGTAGTGATCGAAACCCCCGTGAATCTCACTCGTGAGCAAAAAGATCTGTTACGTCAATTCCAAGATACCTTGGATGATGACAGCAAGCACCAGCAGTCACCACACAAAAAATCTTTCTTTGCAAAGATTGGTGATTTGTTTGACTAAAATGGTGACCTTTAGGCCATTATAGTCAAAGTAAGCCCAAAAGTTTCACGTGAAACCTTTGGGCTTTTTTATGGGTGTATAAAAACCATTGAGCGTTGATATTTGCTAAACTGACGCTAAAGAACAGTCAAAAATAACCCCGCCAAATATAAAATATGTAAGGTAGAGATATGAGTCAACAAACAAAAGAACAAACCATTAACGTTGGTGTCATCGGTGCAGGCGGCCGCATGGGTCGTATGCTTATCGAAGCGGTACAGAACAACCCTCAGACTACGCTAAATGCGGCGATTGAGCGCCAAGGGTCTAGTCTGGTGGGTGCGGATGCAGGAGAAGTGGCCGCTATCGGACGTTTGGACGTGCAGATCGTTGATGATCTAGAGTCTGTGATCAACGATATCGATGTGCTGATTGATTTCAGTTTGCCTGATGCCACCGAACAAAACATGCAAGTTTGCGCCGCGCATAATGTCGCGATGGTGATTGGTACGACAGGATTTAATGAGGCGCAAGCGCAAGTGCTTACAGACTCAAGTGAAAAAATCGCCATCGTCTACGCGGGCAATTATTCAACTGGCGTTAATCTATCACTAAAGCTACTTGACATGGCTGCCAAAGCATTTGGCAATGATGCTGATGTGGAGATCATCGAAGCGCATCATAAGCACAAAATCGATGCCCCGTCTGGCACTGCCTATATGATGGCCGAAGCCGTCGCAGAAGCACGCGGACAGAACCTAAAAGACGTCGCCATCTATGGACGTGAAGGACAGACAGGCGAGCGTGAATCAGGCACCATCGGTATCCATGCGGTACGTGGCGGTGAGATCGTGGGCGATCATACCGTGATGTTTATCGCTGATGGTGAAGTGGTCGAGATCACCCACCGCGCCCGCGAACGCATGACGTTTGCCGCGGGTGCCGTCCGCGCTGCAACATGGGTGACCGAGCAAGCAGTCGGACAATATAATATGCAGGATGTGCTGGGCTTGAATGATTAGCAGGCATTGATAATGGTGTGAAAAAGACGAGGGACGCAGGTGAATCATATGAACGATAATATAAAGCATATATTGGCTGCTACTATCTTTGCGGTCAATAGCGCCAAAAAAATAGGTTTTCCAGCGTTTGCCCTTAGTCTGGTTGTCCTGCCACTCACAGTACAAGCAAGTAGCGCACAAACCTATGTGATCGACACTTACGGCGGCTCAGCGCTACTGCCTGCGGTTAGGCAACAACTTAACAATAGCACTGACGGCGGTACAGCCAGCGTATACCAAGACAAGCTGGTACTGCGAACCACACCGCGCAACTATCAAATGATACAGCAGCTACTCAGTCAGATTGACCGTCAACCGCAAGCGCTTACGGTCGCTGTCCGTGTCGGAAGTGATAGTGATAGGCAAAGTGAGATACGCCAAGGGCAGATCATCATTACCAATCGCGGTATCCAAGGGTCAGGTATTATCAATCAGCGTCACAGCCAGCAGCAAAGCAATAATTTATATCAGGTACAAACGTTATCTGGCAGCGCGGCGAGTATCAGTACTGGCACGCTATATTCGCTGACCCAAACCTACAATGCCAACATTCACCCAAGCTACCATCAACCCTCAAGACAAATTATCATTCAAAATCAAGTATTGCTGCCAACCACTCAAGGTATCGCCGTTACGCCAAGATTATTGCCCAGCGGACAAGTCGAGGTAAGGCTCTCCCAAGTGGAGGAGCAGTTAGTAAAGTCCAACTCTCCTTATCACCAAATGAGCCCGACTAATCATGCTATCCAAGCGCAAAGTCTAAACAGCACGATCATTGTGCCACGCGGACAATGGGTAACGATTGGGGAAGTTTCACAACGCTCAATCAGTAGCGGCAGTCGAACGATTAATAGCAGTAATAGCGTGCCGATTTCGTTGCTGGTGCAATAGCGACGATACAAGACAGCCAAACACAAAAAAGCGCGGGGCTG
>NZ_JBHNYR010000025.1:0-42142 GCF_054960615.1 Psychrobacter sp. PSi21 | reverse complement strand
TGCGGTAACGGTGACGGGCAGTGGTGATACAGGTGATACCATTGAACTTAATGGCAATGGCACGACGCTTGGTACGACCACCGTTGGCCCAGATCAAACTTGGACGACGACTGTTGATGCTAGCCGTTTAGAAGACGGTGATGTGACCTTAACTGCGACGGCAACGGATGCGGCAGGCAATACAGCCGCGGATGATGCAGCCGCGACGTTAGATACCACGCCGCCAGCGGTTGTCACACCGCAAGTGACCGATAATGTGGCTAATGACGGTGATCTATTAGACCCTGCAGATCCGGTAGCAGAAGGTGACACCATTAATGATGCGACACCAACACTCACTGTTGCGGCAGACGATATTGAAGCGGATGCGACATTGACATTACTCGTCGATGGTAGCCCTGTCGCTGCTGATATCGTGACTAATCCTGATGGCAGCGTGAGCTTGACCCCAAATGTGCCACTGGCTGATGGTGATTATAGCTTGAGCTACCGTATCGCTGATGAGGTAGGTAATAGTAATGACTCACCTGTAGTGAATGTCACGATTGATACCGCCATTGTTGCCAATGACGATTTGGCTTATTTGGATCTGGGTGCGTTACAGACGACAACGTATCCGACCATTACTGATTCTGACTTAGATATTATTGGCGTGGCGGAAGGCACTGGTGATGCACAAAATCAGCTGTCCTTTACTGTTAATGATGGTACCACCGGTTCAGTTGATATTGTCGTGTCACAAACTGCGCTGGTGACAGTCGCGGATGCTGTTAATGTCGAAGTGTATAACAGTAGTGGCGATTTGGTTTATGTTGGTACAACGGGTAATGACCCCTTAGTGGGCAATGCACTGAATATTGAGCTTTTAGGCCTAACGGGTAGTGATACGTTGACCGCCAGTGTGATGGGGCTTGAGCCTGATATTTATAATATCGTGGTACGTAACGACGACAGTGCGCTTGCAGATCTGGTCAATGACTTAACACTGACCGAGCTTGGTGAGGCAGGGGTTGTCTTAGGCGCGGGCAATCAAGCAGCCGTGCTCGATGCGGTTGAAACTGCTCTCAATGCCGACTCAGGATTATTACAGCTTGGTACGCTTGTACGTACCTTGCTAGAGCCTGTACTTGATGGCACGACAGATATTGGCGCAGGTGAGCTGACCGGTTTGGTTAGTGATGTTCTATCGCTAGGTGGTTTGGGCGATCAGCTTGATGTGGTGCTCGATGTGGTTGCCACCGAGCTGTTGTCTAATACCTTAACCTTGCTTGAGACCACTACTGTCAGCGCTACTGTCACCGAAATAGGTTATGCAGCAAATACAGAGGTAACAGGCAATGTCATCGACCCCGATCCTGCCGTAGAAGAGGAAGCGGGTGAAGATGTTGTGACCTTGGATACTGAGCTGACCACCGTGATCAATGCGGACGGTACCTATGCTACACCAGCGGATGTGAATGGCGTGCAGACCTTTACCATTGAAGGTCTCTATGGGGTATTGGTTATCGACGCCAATGGCGATTATACCTATACCGCCAATGGCGCCACCGCCATGCCCGGCGCGACGGATACCTTTAACTATACGGTGTCTGATGGCGTCAGTACCGACAGTGCATCATTGACCGTCACCTTGTCGGGCGAGCCTGCCGCGCCGCAGGTGGATGATATCGATAACAACTATGCACAAGATGGTACCTTGCTCAGCACCACCATTACAGGTATGGCTCAAGCAGGCATTATCGTCAATATCGATGTGGATGGTGATGATGTGTTTGAAGCCACCGCCACTGCAGATGCAAATGGTCAATTTACGTTGACACTAACCCCTGCGCTGGCAGATGGTGTTACCGCAGATCTGACCGCGACTGACGGACTTGGCAATACGTCAGCGGTCACGCCTGTGATTGGTGATACCGTTATCAATGTTGCTGTCGATGATATCATCAACAATGCGGATCTTGATGCAGATGGTGCAGCTGACAGCACCACCGTTAGCGGGGCAACCGAAGCCAATGCCACCGTTGATGTGTTGGTAGACGGCACGATCGTTGCCAGTGGTCTCGCTGATGCCAGTGGTAACTTTACCATTACCTTTGCCCCAAGTTTGGCAGTGGGCCAAGCACTTACTGTCACTGCCACTGACAGCTACAACAACACAGCGACTACGGCACCGATTATCGGCACAGGCATTCTTGCCAATCTTGATACCGATCAGCTTGACTTGGGGGCGCTGGTTACCGTTATTGACGATCAAGTGGTCGTCAATGCTGAAAATACGCAACTACTTGGGTTGGCTGAAGGTAATAACAACCCAGTGAGCAACACCACCTTTAGTGTGCCTGAAGGTACCAGTGGTGATGTGGTCATTACTGTCGAGCAAACCGCGCTATTGGCTGTTGCCGATGCGGTCAATGTCGAGGTGTATAACAGCAACGGCGAATTGGTCTATGTCGGTACGACAGGAGACAATCCATTGATTGGTGATGCGCTGGGTGTTGATTTGTTAGGACTGACCGGTAACGGCACGCTGGTGGCGACTGTCTCGGAGCTTGCGCCTGATGACTATAGCATCGTGGTACGTAATGACCGTAGCGCACTAGAGACTTTGGTCAATGATCTCACACTAGAAGAGCTGGGTGATGCGGGTGTGGTGCTGGGTGCCGATAATCAGGATATTGTTTTTGATGCTATAACAGATGCTCTTGGTCCAGTCGTTGGCAATGCAGTCGTCGCACTATTATCACCTGTTTTGAGTACGGCAGGTGTTATTCCACTTGATCAAGTCATCTCTCTTGTTGAAGGTAGCACCACACTGAGACTACTTGGTGCGGTTGATGATGTACTTGATAGTATTAGCGAAACGTTACTATCCAATACCCTAACGCTACTACAGTCCACCGATGTTACGGCGACCCTGACGGCGTTCCAATATGCTGATAATACCCAAATCACAGGCAATGTCATTGACCCTGATGCCACGGCTACAGATGAAGCGGGCGAAGATGTTGCACCAGACGGTACGCTCATTACGGAAGTCACAGTAACCAATCCAGATGGTAGCGAATCTTTAGCAACGACTGGTGATGTTGGTGGGGTGACGCAATTTACCATTGCAGGACAATACGGCACGCTGGTTATCCTTGCTAATGGTGATTACACCTATACCGCTAATGGCGATTATGACTCACTTGGTCAAACCGATGTCTTTAACTACACCATCGATGATGGCGTCAGTCAGTCAGAGACCGAGCTGGTGATCACTTTAGGTACTGACACGCCAACCATTACCACTGATGCTATCGTGCGTAATGACACCGATACGGTCAATGTGATCGGTCGTGCCGTGGGTATCGATGTGGGCACAGCGATTGCCATCAGTCTGGTTGATGACAATGGCGTGACCATCAGTGGCGAGACGGTCGTGCAGTTTGGTGGCAGCTATAGCTTTACGGTCGATGGTTCTGCCTTAAACGGCGTCGTCACCACAACGGCAACCGCGCTAGATACGGACGGCACACCGCTGCTGGATGTAAACAACGATCCGATCAGTGCGCAAGACACCGATGTGAAGCAGCCTACTGACGCGCTTGGCATCACCGTGGATGCGTCTATTGACCTTGGTCTTGGCGACAACACCATCAATGTTGACGCCATTATCGATGGACAAATCAGCGGCGGTGACGGTATCGACACGCTCATCTTAACGGGCGCTGATACCAGCATTAGCCTATCGGACATCATTGAGACCGAGGTTATTGACATCAGCGGTAGTGGGGCCAACACCTTGTTTATCACCTCAGATGATGTGATTAATGCCAATGTCACAGGTGATATTTATGTGCGTGGCGATGCTGATGACACTGTTGACTTGGGTAACGTGGGTGCTGACTTGACTGAGGGCGCAGGTGCCGAAGCATGGGCTATGACCGAAACCAGTACTGTTGACGGCATAGACTACAATGTTTATGTCTTCAACAATGACTTAAACACACAAGTGTATATCGATACCAATATTGATAATATTATTTAAAATGACCAGCAAAAAAATGCCTTTTTGTTCATCTTAGAGGCATTTTTTATTTGTTTTTTTGTCTAATAAAGGGTAATGTATGCCAAACATTTGCCAGTCAAACAATAGCGGATATCTGCATACGAAATATGAAAATACCGTTTTATAAACCGTTGGTTAATAATTACCTAGCATTGTGTCGTATTACATTGCCGTTTATCCTAGCTTTTTCATTCAGTATACCCTCTGAGGCAGCCTCAGAAAATTTACAAGTCAACCAGCTGATTAATCATGCCATTAGTAGTCACCCTCGCATTCAAGCCGCCATAGCGAGCCAGCAAGCAACAACTGAAGGTATTACCGCCGCAAAATTGAACTTATTTCCAGAACCGAGTATCAGCTCAGGCTATGACCGCGACGATGATTTTGTGTCACAGGTCAATATTCGTCAGCCACTGTGGACAGGTGGGCGCTTGAGCGCCAATGTCAACCAAGCCATCTATGATGACAAAGCCGCCGTAGAAAATATCTACGAGCAGCAAAATACCGTCGCCAAAACCACCATTGACGCGTGGCAAACCTACATTCAAGCCATTGCCCAGCAGCGCATCCATTTAGATAACTTAAGCGTACTGGCCGACTTTGAAGCCATGATGCAGCGCCGCGTGGGGCAAGGCGTGTCTGCCCGTATCGAGCTGGATCTGGTGACCAACCGTATTTTGCAAGAACAGACCGCTTATCAAGGCGCGCTTGAGCAGCAGCGGATTGCGGCGGCGCGTTTGTCGCAGCTGACAGGACAGGCTATGCCGACGACAGGCAGTAGCGCCATGCCCAGTATTCAGGCGCTCAGTACGTATGCCAAGCAGCAGGCGGCCAGCCTTGAGCAGCAGGTTTTTGGACAAAATGGCATCGACAACCCATCAGTGGTCAAAGCGCAGTTTGAGATCGAATCGGCAAAACAGCAAGTCATCGCGCAGCGTGCCGCGCGTTATCCCACCTTATATGCCCAATACGAGCATGCCTATTATCATGACGACAAAGACAATGATCGAGATAACGACGGCAAGTTTTCACTTGGGTTGAACTATGCGCCCGGCGCGGGATTGTCTAATTTTGCCCTGTCTCGCGCATCAGAAGCACAGGTCAGTAGCTTGATACAAAGTCAAGAAGCGGCGCGTCGCGAGGTAATCGAAGACATTCAAGTACGTTATCAACAATTCGTCAGTGCCAAAGACCGTGAGGTGTCGTTGGTAGCAGCGGTGGCAGGCGCGCAGATGGTGGTCAGCTCCTATCGGCGGCAGTTTATCGCGGGGCGTAAATCATGGCTTGAAGTCTTAAACGCCGTACGTGAGCACAATGACTACCAAGTCCAACTGGTACAAACGCGTGCCGAGTTGCTCGGTGCGTTTTACCGCTTGCAAGTGGATTTGGGACTGATGCCGTGGCAACGCTACGCGCGCAGTCGTACCCCAGCCAACACCTTTGATCCTGCCAGCAGTATGACATCATGGCTGAAAACCAAGGCTGAACGGCTTACTCGACCAGCCACTACAGCGGCGGCTAATGAGACGCCTAGTAATGCCGACGCTTTATCTTTCGGTTATGGTCGTAATCATGGCAATGATAATGGCAGCGGATATCAGCACAGATATTTTAATTTGATAACCTATCCAGACGATACAGTGCCGCACTCGACCGATTTAGACGTCGCGATTGATACGGCTGATGATAAAGCAATGATCGAGCCAAACACTGAGAATGGCGCTGCCCATACGCCTTAAATAACAGGTGAATTTGGTTGATAACAATAGTTGCCTAACAAGGTTTTAGAATTTTTGATGATGAATAAGCGATGGTTATGAGCACACCGACAGAGGACAGCCCAGTAGTGCCTGCTGGTCTTGACACAATGACGCCTACTGGCCCATCTCAGCAGACGCAATTGGTTGAGGCGCTGCGTCACCTACTGAGTGAACAGGGCTATCCGATTGATAATATACGTCTGCAAGATGTCATCGGTAAACATCAAAACGCCACTGAGAGCGGGGCGCTTAGCCCAGAGCAGGTGTTTGACATATTACAAGAGATTGGGGTTTCTGACATACCTGAGGTGCTCAAAGCGCCTGATGCCGCCGTGCTACCATTACTGGCTTATCATAAGGATAAAGGTTGGGGCGTGATAGACAGCTTGACTCCGCAAAAGCGATGGCACTTTCGTCAAGTAGAAGCGCAGCACCATATCACAGCAGACAGCTGCACGTTGCTGCTGCGTATTCGCTTGCAGCATACCCCAAACGCGCAGTCACGCCGTTCGTTTTCAGAGCTGTTAAAAACCGATTTAAAGTCTTATAAAGGCATCTTGGTTGAAGCGGTCATTGCCACTTTTTTGATTAACTTATTGGCATTGGCCGTGTCGCTATTTTCCATGCAGGTGTATGACCGCGTGATTCCAACGCGTAGTGAATACACGCTGATTATTTTGGCCAGTGGTGTGCTTTTAGTCATCATATTTGAAGCCTTTATGAAGTTTTCTCGCGCCAAGATTATGGACAAGGTGGTGGTGGGTCTGGATCAATACCTATCTCGTGAGGTGTTTCAACGTCTGCTCAAGGTGCGTATGGATCAGATGCCCGCTTCGGTTGGCTCCATGGCGGCGCAGCTGCGCGGCTACGAGCAAGTGCGCAGCTTTTTTACCGCCAGTACCCTTTTTGGGATGGTTGACTTGCCGATGACGATTATCTTTGTGGTATTGATCGCGGTGATTGGCTCGCCACTTGTTGCGCTTGTCCCTGTGATTGCGGCGGTGATCGCATTAATTATGGGGCTGCTGGCGCGTAAGCGTATTGATGCGTTGGCTGAAGAAGGTGCCAGTGCGTCGTATTATAAGACGGGGCTATTGGTCGAGACGGTCGAAGGGGTGGAGACCATCAAAGCAGGCGCGGGCAGCTGGAAGTTTCTCTCACGCTGGCTGGATGTGATGCGTGTCACCTTAAAGAATGATTTGGACATGCGCCATGCCAATGACAATTTGACCTATTTTACCCAGATGCTGCAGCAGGTCAGCTATGTGGGCATTGTGATTGTCGGCTCCTTTGTGGTGATGCAGGGCGACATGACCATGGGCGGCTTGATTGCCTGTTCGATTTTGGGTGGCCGTATCTTAGCGCCTGTGATGGGCATTCCTAATTTGCTGGTGCAGCACTCACATGCGCGTGCGGCACAAAAAAACATCGAGTCGCTGTTTGAGTTGCCACAGGATAATGATGGTGTCAGCTATCCCTTATCACCAAGCCGTATCATTGGCGCTTATGAGTGCCGTAATGTCAGCTTTAATTATCAGGACAATGATCGTCCGGCAGTCAGCATACCGACATTGTCTATTCAGGCAGGCGAGCGTATTGCGATCTTGGGTGCGATTGGTTCAGGCAAATCAACACTGCTCAAAATGCTGGCTGGATTGTATGCTCCGACCAAGGGACAAGTATTGCTCGATGGTCTCGACATTCAGCAAGTCAGCCGTGAGACATTGGCAGAACGTATCGGCTACTTGCAACAGGACCACCGCCTGTTTCAAGGCACACTGCGCGAGAACTTATTGATTGGTATGCCTGCGCCCAGTGATGACGTGCTGCGTGATGTATTGACCAAAACGGGTCTGATGCAACTGGTATCGAGTCACTCAAGTGGCCTTGAGCTGCCCATTAGTGAAGGTGGTCGCGGACTGTCAGGGGGGCAAAAGCAGCTGGTCGCCTTTACCCGTTTGCTATTGACCAAGCCTAATGTGTTTTTGCTCGATGAGCCGACTGCCTCAATGGACAATCGGCAAGAGCAGCGCTGTCTGCAAGTATTGGCAGAGGAGCTCAAAGATCAGCAAACGCTGATTATCGCCACGCATAAAACAGCACTGCTGAATTTGGTCGATAGGATCATCATCATGGACAACCAGCGTATCGTGATGGACGGTGCCAAAGCCGACGTGCTCAAAGCACTGACCCAAAATGAACGCCAAAAAAACCAAGCCAACAAAGTCGCTAACGTCTAAATACAAATTACGCGCCATATCGTCAACAAGGTAGTCAAAGCATGTCCGAGCACAGCTATAGCCCCATCAATCCAAAAATCAGCCGTGCCAGATGGAGTATTTGGACAGCTTTGGTCGGCATTGTGCTGCTACTGGTGTGGGCGTCGTTTGCTAAGATTGACCAAGTCACCCGCGCCACAGCCACCGTGATTGCCAGCGCGCGTACCCAAGAAATCCAAGCGTCAGAAGGCGGCGTACTCACTGAGATTGCGGTTAGAGAGGGCGAGGAGGTCAAACGCGGTCAGCTGCTTGTCGTCCTTGAAGAAGAGCGTGCCAAAGCGGCCCTTGATAACAGCGCCAGCAAAATCGCCGCCCTACAAGCCAAACTTGCTCGACTAGAAGCCGAAATTTTTCAAACTCCACTGAGTTTTTCGGCATCGGTCAAAGGCTATCCCGAATACGTACAGAACCAAACCGCGTTGTACAACCGCCGCCGCCAAGCGATTAATGAGGATGTCTCCTCACTGGAAAATATGCTGGTGTTAGCAGAAGATGAGCTGAGTATGAATGAGCCGCTACTGGCTTATGGTGATGTCAGCCAAGCGGATGTGATTAAGCTGCGTCGTCAGGTAGCGGACATCGAAGCGCAGATTAACAACAAGCGCAACAAGTATTTTGAAGAGGCACAGGCGGAGATGACCAAAGCGCAAGAGGAGCTAGACACCCAGTTAGAAGAGCTGCGCGACCATGCCCAAGTGCTCGAAGAAAAGCGACTCATGGCACCGACTGAAGGCAAGGTAAATAACATCAACGTCACCACCATTGGCGGTGTGGTCAAACCCGGTGAGGTCATTATGCAGATATTGCCGACCAGCAGTGACTTGGTGGTCGAGGCCGAGGTCAGTCCCGCTGATATTGCTTATGTCAAAGAAGGGCAGGACGCAACGGTCAAGATTGACGCGTATGACTATTCTATCTTTGGCGCGATGACGGGTACGGTTGAATACATCAGTCCTGATACCTTGATTGAGCAAACCCCTGAAGGCGAAAGCGCCTACTATCGAGTGCTGATCGTGATTACAGGCGCAGAGTTCGCAGGGCGCGGTGACGAGATTGTTATTCGTCCTGGTATGACTGCCTCTGTCGATATCAAGGCACTGGAGCGGACGGTGCTCTCTTACTTAACCAAACCGATTACCAAGACCTTATCAGAAGGTCTGGGCGAGCGCTAAACACATTACTTACAAAAAAGGATATTTTTTGATAAGATAACCTTTTGTTTTATATGTATTTTTACTAATATTGCATAATCCAAGGAGTTCAGAATGCAGCCACGTATGACCGCTCTTGCCATGCTTTTACCTGCCGCTATATTTTTAAGTGCCTGCAATCAAGCTGAACCCCCAGAGACTGACGCTAGTGCAGAGCGCAATACCGATACCATCAGTATGACCGAATCTTCAGAAACTACCGATACCACGGCGGTCAGCACCCAAGCGCCAGCAGACAGCCAAACGCCTCAAGATTTGGCGGGTTTGAGCGCCGTCGTCTATAAAGACGCCAACTGCGGCTGCTGTGAACAATGGGTGGACTATGCAGGTGACCACGGAATGCATACCAAGATAGCGCATCCTATTGATCTAAGCGCGGCCAAAGATGAGTACGGCATCCCGCCATCGGCACGCTCATGCCATACGGCTGTCACCAGTGAGGGCTACGTGTTTGAAGGGCATATTCCTGCCAAATATGTGGCGCAGTTTTTGGCCAATCCACCTGTCGATGCCAAAGGTTTAGCTGTTGCTGGTATGCCAATGGGTAGCCCCGGTATGGAATACCAAAATAAGTTTGACGCCTATGATGTGCTACAAATCAATAATGATGGCAGTACTCAAGTCTATGCGCGCGTTGATGACCCAAGCCAGCAGATGTAGGGCGCTTACGATCACTATGGCATGTCCCTAATAAAGCAAGGGTAAATAGCGGTAAAAGGGGGGCAACCTATAAAGCGATAATCTTTGTCGCCATGACAATAGAAATATTATGGCAGCGTAGTGCTTGAGTATACATTGTAGGGCGATGGCCTAACCTGCTTGATGGTTTGTATTAACATGAGTCTATATCGACAGACCATCTAAACAGCACAGTAGGCAGACCTAGGAGCGCGCTATGCAAAACCGCTAATCACACAGCATAAATCCTTATCTCAAATTTACCTTGATGATTGTCACCTCCACCATCGTCATGTATATCATGATGTATTTCAATACCTATCGGTGGGATCATATTTATTTTAGCGAGACGCGTGCCTATATGGCGCTGTATATGGGCGCGGGCATGGCGGTGATCATGCTGGCCTTTATGGGCAATATGTATAAACAAACCAAGCTCAATCTGGCGGTTTACGGTATCAGCGTGGTGCTTTTCGCCGTTGGCATTTGGGGCGTGAGATCACAAGCGACCGTCGATCAGATTGACTGGATGCAGGCGATGATTCCGCATCACTCTATTGCCATTTTGACCAGTTCACGCGCCGATATCGAAGATCCGCGCGTCCGTAAGCTGGCCGATGACATCATTACTGCGCAAAAACGTGAAATCGGTGAGATGCAGCAACTGATCGATGAGCTAGACAAATAAATCTAAAATATAAATCGCAACAGTCGGCAAACAGGTGATGATGTTTTCCATACGTGTTCAGCATCTCAGCTTTGCCTACTGTTGATAGCCGCTCTCTATACCCTCTACCGTTAAGACAATAAAAAGGGCGCCGTTTTACTGATCTTTGAATCCGCCACCTCGTTTGGCGTACCTTGGGCGACGATAGCGCCGCCTTTGTCGCCCGCTTCAGGCCCGATATCAATCACCCAGTCGCTGTTTTTTGCCACTTGCATGTCATGCTCGACCATGATGACCGTGTTGCCATTGTCTACCAAGTTATTTAACTGAGCCATCAGGCGCGCCACATCTGCGGGGTGCAAGCCTGTGGTGGGTTCATCAAGGATATAGAGGGTATCGCCGCGCTGGGTACGCTGTAGCTCAGTGGCGAGTTTGATACGCTGTGCTTCACCGCCTGACAGCTCTGTGGCAGGTTGCCCCAAACGCAGATAGCCAAGCCCGACTTGTAGCAGCGCATCCAGCGCCCGCATGATGGCTGGCACGTCCTTAAAAAACTCATGCGCCGCTTCGACGGTCAGATCCAGCACTTGGGCGATGTTTTTATCTTGATAGGTGACCTTAAGCGTTTCTGGATTGTAGCGCTGACCATGACAAACAGGGCAGGGCGCGTAAACACTGGGCATAAACAGCAACTCCACACTGACAAAACCCACCCCTTCACAGTTGGGACAGCGTCCTTTAGCCACATTGAATGAAAACCGTCCAGCATTATAGCCACGAGCGCGTGCCGCATCGGTGGTGGCAAACAGCTTGCGCACATGGTCAAACAGACCCGTATAGGTCGCCAGATTGGAACGCGGCGTACGACCGATGGCTTTTTGATCGACAGTGACCAGTCGTTTGATGTGTGTCAGTCCTGCTGTGATGCGGCCACCTGTTGGCACGTCTTGCTCTTGTTCAAGCAGCGCTGCTTCGTCAGTTGCCACCTCGGTTGTGACTTTTTGTCCCAAGGCCGCTTGTACCAAGTCCACCAGTGCTTGACTGACCAAGCTTGATTTACCTGAACCCGACACCCCTGTCACCGTGGTCATCACGCCAAGCGGAAATCGCACATCCAGCTTTTGCAGGTTGTTGCGTTCAACGTCCGCCAACTCAAGCCATGCGCTAGGTGTCCGCACCGCACGTGGCGTGTTGGTCAGGTGGGGAAATAAAAACTGACGAGTACGCGACTGCTCAGCCTCTTTTAACCCTTCAAACGGCCCACTATAAACGATTTGTCCACCATGGACGCCGGCATCAGGGCCCACATCGACGATCCAATCGGCATGACGAATCACGCTGACGTCATGCTCAACGACAAATACCGAATTGCCCGCCGCAATCAGGGCATCAAGCGCTTTGAGCAGCGCTTGCGTGTCGGCTGGGTGCAAGCCTGCGGAAGGCTCGTCCAAAATATAAACCACGCCAAACAGCTTGGAGCGAATTTGGGTTGCCAAGCGCAAACGCTGTAGCTCCCCTGGTGACATGCTTGGGGTGGTGCGCGCCAAAGACAAATAGCCCAAGCCAAGCATGGTCAGCGCCTCAATACGGCTGAGAATATCACTGGTGATACGCTGCTTGACGATGGCTTTCTCAGGATTGGCAATATGACTATTTATGGCGTCATCGTATTGATTGTCTGTCTGGACACGGCGCAATATGATTGCCAGCTTTGCTAAGGTCAGCTTTGACATCTCGCCGATATCAAGCCCCGCTATGGTGACCGACAGTGACGCCTGCTTGAGCTTTTTACCGTGACACGTTGGACACTGCGATATCTGCATAAATTGCGCCACTCGTTTTTTGGTACTGGCGCTTTGGGTACTGGCGAACGATTTAAGCACAAAACGTCTGGCACTAGAGAATGTGCCCATATAGCTGGGCTTTTCATCATTCTCAAGCGCTTTTCGGGTTTGCGCCAGATCATAGTCGCGATAGACAGGGACCGTGGGTGTCTCATCGGTAAACAATATCCAGTCGCGGGTTTCTTTAGGAAGCTCACGCCACGGCACATCAATATCATAGCCCAGTGACAATAAAATACGGCTTAGGTTTTTGCCTTGCCATGCTGGTGGCCATGCCTCGATGGCACGTTCGCGAATGGTCTTGCTATCATCAGGCACCAGCAGCTCTTCAGTAACTTCAAACACGCGGCCAATACCGTGACAGGACGGGCACGCGCCCTCAGGTGTGTTTGGTGAAAAGGCATCGGCATACAAAATATCTTGGCCAGCAGGATAGTCGCCAGCGCGTGAATAAAGCATGCGTAGCGCGTTTGAAATGGTGGTGATACTGCCGACTGACGAGCGCACCGAGGGCGTACCGCGCTGCTGTTGTAAGGCAACGGCGGGTGGCAACCCTTCAATACTGTCCACGTCGGGCTCATCGACTTGATCGATCAAGCGCCGCGCATAGGGTGAAACAGAGTCCAAATAGCGATGCTGTGACTCGGCAAACAGCGTGCCAAAAGCCAAAGAAGATTTGCCTGATCCTGATATCCCAGTAAATACCACCAGCGCATCGCGCGGCAAATCCACATCGACATTCTTGAGATTGTGTACCCGCGCCCCGCGTACCTGAATGCCTGTTTCGGGGCGGCTATGGTTGTGTTGAGCATTGGTCATGTTGGTGTGTTTTGCAGTCATTGGGTCTTTAGGCGGCATGGGTAGGTGATCCTATTTATTATTTTCTTATTCATTATTGTGGGTCAGCAGCGGCTTATCTTAACATGCACCCGCTCAGCCATCAGATCAGCTTACGCTTGAGGCACATAAAGGGGTAGAACAAATAACACAGCAGTTTTTCTATATCATAAGCAATTAAATAGCCTAAGCAGATAGAATTATAAAAAATAGTGACCATCTACCAAAATCAGTACTTGATGCAAAGAACACACCCATAACTTTAATAAACAAGTGTTTTTTGTTATCTAAAAGTATCATCAGAGCGTTTGAAAAAAAGAAAATTAAGATTTCTACAAGAATAGATACCAAAACCACAAACTTTGGCAGTGATTTACGCGTGACAGCAGCGGCCACCATTGATACAGTGATAGTGGATAAGTAAGGCAAATATGATCAGCCAAGCATTGATCAGTGCCAAAAAGGGTATTGAGGCCGCGCAAACTGGTGATCATACATTCAAAATATATCGATAAATAATAGGAACAACTGATGACAAAAGAACAGCATGTATTGGCCTGTATTGACGGCTCTGCCGTGACCGAATCAGTCTGTGATTACGCCGCATGGTATGCAGGCAGGCTCGGATTGCATGTGGCTTTGCTACACGTCAGTGATCTGCCAGCATCCAGCAGACGTGACTTATCAGGGGCTATTGGCATTGACAGTCGCAAGTTCTTATTACAAGAGCTGACCGATCTTGATGAGCAGCGCGCGAAGGTTATCAATAGTTATAGCAATGCGCTCACCAAAGATGCCAAAAGCCATTTGCAAACCAGGTTTAAAGACACTGAGATTTGTACCTACCAGCGTCATGGCAAGCTGCTACCCTCTATTGAGCATTTTAGCGATTGTAACCGTGCCATTGTTATGGGTCGCCGCGGGGAAGACCATAAAAACAGCCGCCTGAATATCGGCAGCCAGATTGAGACGGTAGCGCGCGGCGTCGATGTGCCCGTGATGATTTGTTCAGAAGCCTTTGTAGAGCCAACCTCCTACATGATCGCTTTTGATGCCAGCGAAATGGCCATCAAGGCCACGGATATCATCGCAAAAAGCCCGCTGCTAAAAGATCTTCAAGGTCATATCGTCATGGTGGGTAACAATGGCGGCTCAGCCAACGCCAGCCTATCCGATGCTGCAGATAGAATGCGCGCAGCAGGCTTTCGTATTGAAGCACATAACGTGCCAGAGGCGACGGCTGTCGATGGCTTGCTCGACTTTCAAGCCAAAAATAATGTTGATATCATTGTGGTCGGCGCTTATGGGCAGTCAAAAATCAAACAGTGGTTTTTGGGCAGTACCACAACAGAAATTCTTGCCAGTACGCTATCGCCTGTGATCTTGGTTCGCTAATGGCATCAATAGTGTTGACATGGGGACAGCACCAACGCCATACCTTTGGGTCTGGTGCTGTCAATGCTTGTAAGGGTGATTGTGACGATGATATTTAGGTTGGTTCGGACAGACGCCCTCAAAAGCCCATGACAACCTAAACCTGATGACGCTGACCATCGTCTGGCACCAGCGCACGCTGCTTATCCAGATGCCTCTCTTCAATAAAACGGCGCAGCTCAGCCTTAGATAGTGTGCCATGATTGACCGTATCCATATGCACGCCTATGATCTGAGCGTTAGGCGCAAATTGATAGGCGCGGTACATATCCTCTTTACCTATGATGATGCCATCGTCAAAAGCAATCAGCTTGGCATAACCCGTAGTAAGCACCACTGCATCAGTGTCATTTTGCGTAAAAATCGGCATGTCACGCGGGTGGGTTAGCAAACGTGGTACATGCTGTTAAAACCACTTAGTAGTAGTGTGGTACTGGTCAGTGATTTGGCGATAGTCATCATCTTTACCTGATTAGCGCTCTTACTCGTCAGTTTGATCATTATCTTACTTACGTATTTATTGCATCAGCCGCTTGTCTAAAAACAGCTATTAACTCGCAAGCCACGTTTGCGTATTGACCACATCAATCGCCATAAACTCAAAGGCCGCCATGATAGTGGCATGAACGTGTGCAGCTGGCACCTCAGTACCATCAAATACCAAATCCATCGTGGCACAAGCATCTGTAACGGTTGTAACGCTATAGCCATAATCAAAGGCAGCGCGGACGGTGGCGTCCACACACATATGGCTCATCGCACCAAGCACGGTCACCTCTTTGACACCTGCGTTATCGAGTATCTCTTTGAGCGGTGTGTCGCGGAATGAATTGGGATAATGCTTTACAATGACGGTTTCACTGTCTGTAGGCTTTACCTTCTCATTGATTGCCGCGCCATCGCTATTAGGGGTAAAGATAGGTGCATCAGCATGTGGTCTCTCGTGACGAATATGGATGACGGGATGACCGTTTTGACGTGCTGACTCAATGACCAAAGCAGCATGAGCAGCAGCGGCTTCCATACCAACGAGTGGCAATTTACCTTGGGGAAAGTATTCATTTTGAATGTCAACAACGATAAGGGCTTGGGTACTCATGATGATTCCTCTTTTTTATGCCAATGTTTTATAAAAGTGTTTGGTGCAATTGCCTGTCTAGACGTACAGTTTACAAGTGCTGTGCTACACTAACGAGTGGCTGTATCGATACATAAGAGGTCAATAACGACATATGAGTAAAAAGCCTTCGATAGAAATTGCGATAGTGGTCTATGACAAGGCGCAAATGGCTGCCGTTCTCGGGCTGACAGATCTGCTTATCGTCGCCAGTAAAATTGCCGCCAAGCGTCAAAACGCTGAGAAAATGCCGTTACAGGTCAGTCACTGGGCGATTAGTGAGGCTCAGCAGCCTACGGTTACGTTTTCTAGTGACCCTAATAATGTGGGCGCATTGACTGCCATTATTATTCCGCCGACGCTTGCGGCACCTATTGAGCAGAAAGCCGCCATGCCTTGGCTTGAATGGCTCAAAGCACAGCATGCACAAGGCGTTATTTTGTCATCAGTATGTGCGGGCGCGTTTTTACTGGCTGAAACAGGGCTGCTTGCCAAACGCGCTGCCACCACGCATTGGGGATATGTAGAGCGCTTTAGTCGCCGTTTTCCTGACGTGGCACTCGATGTAGATCGTATTATTATCGAAGATGGCGATATTGTGACGGCTGGCGGCGCCATGGCGTGGACAGATTTGGGACTGCGGATGGTGGATCGGTTTTTGGGTTCACAAGTGATGGGTGAGACGGCTCGCGCCCTGCTGATCGACCCATCACGGCGTGAGCAATGCTATTACAGCGCATTCTCGCCCATTCTCACTCATGGTGACGCGGCTATTTTAAAAGTGCAGCATTGGCTACAACGAACCAATGCACAACATATTGATTTGGCAACGCTCGCCCATTGCGCCCAGTTAGAGAAGCGGACGTTTTTGCGCCGTTTTCAAAAAGCAACGGGCATGACCTCAACCGAGTACTGTCAACGATTACGCATAGGAGACGCAAAAGACCAGTTGCAGTTTTCTTCGTCTCCTGTTGAGCACATTGCGTGGGAGGTGGGTTATAGTGACGCCAGTGCCTTTCGCAAGATATTTAAACGCATCGTTGGTTTGACCCCTAGCGACTATCGGCGCAGATTTACGATGGATAAAGGGCGATGATCGGTTAAGCGGTATGACTGACGTGGTACGGTTTAGCCATGCGGTTATGAATATCATCGTGTGTCTGCTGACGTTACCATCTATCAACACAACCTCATTGCGTCTATGGTGGCGGCACGTTAGGTTGATACTTTTATACGTCACCAGACGGTACTGACTATGATCATCATCAATAACCACATTCACCTAGCAGAGCAAGAGGTCGAGATTCAAGCGATCCGCGCTCAAGGGGCAGGCGGGCAGAATGTTAACAAGGTCGCTACTGCCATTCATTTGCGCTTTGACATTGCCGCCTCTAGCCTGAGTGAGACTATCAAGGCGCGCTTATTGGCCAGTAACGACAACCGTATTACCAAAGATGGCGTACTGATTATCAAAGCGCAACAGCACCGCACCCAAGAAAAAAATAAACTCGATGCTTATGCGCGCCTGCAAGCCTTTATCGTGGCTGCAACGCGTGTGAACAAAACTCGCCGACCAACCAAGCCCAGCCGCAATGCACGCCGCCGCCGTACCGATCAAAAGACCCAGCGCGGCAAGACAAAAGCATTGCGCGGCAAGGTGGATTTTTAGAATCATTTGCCGTGTGTGAAAATATGTTCAGGTTAACGTTTTGCTGCTACCATGAGTGCACCATCATCAGCACCGCACAACATAAAGGAAAACAAGATGCAGCTAGAAATCAATATTATCGACACGTTTACCGACCGTTTGTTTCAGGGCAATTCAGCTGCAGTGATCATCACTGATGATTGGCTGAATGATGACGTGATGCAGTCGATTGCCACCGAAAACAATTTGTCCGAGACGGCGTTTTTGGTGGTCGATGAAAAAGGGGTCTACCATATTCGCTGGTTTTCACCGATTATGGAGATTGACTTTTGTGGTCATGCCACGTTGGCCTCCAGCTTTGTACTCTTTAATAAATATCCTGACTTACAGGTGATCGAGTTTTTTGCTGACGCGGTCGGTACGATGTCCGTGATAAAAACGGCTTCTGGCAAGATACAAATGGACTTCCCCAATACCAAGCCTGCACTGATTGATGATATTCCCAAAGCGCTGCTGGCAGGGTTGTCTATCGCACCAGTATCGGTGTATCGCAACCATCAAGCGTATTTTGTACTGTATGATCAGGTGTCTGATGTGCTGTCCGTGCAGCGCGATAATGAGACGCTGGCACAACTGGCACCGCGAGATGTGGTGGTCACCGCACAGTCCGAGTCATCAAGCTATGATTTTGTCTCGCGTTATTTTTGGCCAGCAAATGGTGGTGATGAAGACCCGGTTACAGGCTCTATCCATACAGGGCTAGCACCTTTTTGGGCAGCGCGTTTGGACAAACAAGAGCTGGTTGCCTATCAGGCGTCGCGTCGCGGCGGTATGCTTGACTGTGTGGTGAGTGATGATAGGGTACTGATTTCGGGCAATGCGGTACACTATCTGACAGGCACGATTACCATTTAACCCGCCTGCCAGCGCTCGATTATTTATCAGGTCGGTAGCTGTTGACCAAGCTTGATGGCGGCACCAAGGCTTGCCGCTGTCTTTTCGATATTGTCATGGCCTTGTGCCAATATCGTCTCGATTGAGTCGATCTTTTGGATGCTGGGCATCACAAGTGCAAATGGCTCAGGTAAGGCCGCTACGGCACTGTCCACGCTACCACAGATGGCAATAACGGGCGTATCATGTGCTAGAGCCAACTGACTGATACCACCTGCCACTTTGCCCATCAAGGTTTGTTCATCGAACTTGCCTTCGCCAGTGATGACCAGATCCGCCTCGATAATATGTGCTTCAAGATTAAGCCGATCAGCAACGGTATCAAAGCCTGATTGCAGCGCCGCTGCGCAAAAGCTCATCAGTGCATAGCCAAGCCCGCCTGCGGCGCCTGCGCCTGCCACATGCTGATAATCACCATAGCCTTGCTGCTCAGCGACTTTCGCAAAGTGCCGTAAGCTGTGATCCAGTGTCTCGACCTGCGCCGCATCTGCGCCTTTTTGCGGGCCAAACACAGCGGACGCCCCTGAAGTACCGCATAGGGGGTTGGTCACATCACAGGCCACTTCAAATATGGTCTCCGCCACCGCTGACTCAAACTGCGCGGCATCGATATGATGTAATGTTGCCAGTTGCTCGCCACCTTGCGTCAAGACCTCGCCCTCACTGTTCAAAAACCGCATGCCAAGGGCGGTCAGCATGCCCATACCCGTATCATTGGTGGCACTGCCGCCCAATCCCAAAATGATACGCCGCGCGCCTTTATCCAGCGCATCTTTGATCAGCTCACCTGCGCCGTAACTACTGGTTTTTAGTGGGTTGCGCTCGTTGCTGGCGAGCTGCTGCAAGCCGCAGGCTTCTGCCGTTTCGATGACTGCGGTACCATCAGGTAGGAGTAAATACTGTGCGTCAATCGGTCTCATTAAAGCATCCTGCACTTGCACGGTTTGCCAGCTGCCGCCGAGTGCGTAAGAGAGTACCGCTGCGGTGCCTTCGCCGCCATCGGCCATCGGTAGCAAGGTATAGTTTGCCTCAGGGAAGCTCTTAGCAAAGCCTGCGCGAATGGCGCGGCACACGTCCTGCGCCTCTAGGCTTTCTTTAAACGAATCAGGGGCGATTAATATATTCATGGCAGGCTCAATAATAATGATGGTAAAAAATAATAATGATGGTAAAAGTAGTGACGGTATGAGGTATCAGTCATGATTAAATGTACCGCATTTTGTCGTGCAGTCAATACATGTCACCGTAAAAAGCGGACATCAGTTTATCTATTACCAGCGGTGTTGTCTTGATTTTTAGGGGTATCAAGCCTATGCTGGCGACCTTTAACGATCATGATTGACTGGTTGTCATGACCTCTACCGCTATAAAAAATGAATACTGCAATGAACAAAAAAATAAAATCACGACCAACTTTTGAGGCTACTGGGTTACCTAATACGCCGAATATCGGCCTAGGAGGGATGTCATTATGAGTCACTATCACGACACCACCGCACCCGCTAGCACCACTGAGCGCCTGCCAATATGGCAGCTGTTGGCGTTTACCTTAGCAGGGTTTTTGGCCATCATGACCGAGACCATGCCAGCAGGTCTGCTGCCGCAAATCAGTACCGCGCTGGGCGTTTCTAAAGGGCTGGCAGGACAGCTGATTACGGTATACGCGCTGGGGTCAGTGCTGGCAGCAATCCCCATTATCGCTGTCACGCGCAGCTGGAACCGCAGGCGCTTGTTTATGCTGGCGGTCGCAGGACTGCTGGTATTCAACGTCATCACGGCGCTATTTAGTCAATACAGTGTCATCCTCGCCGCGCGCTTTGCCGCAGGGATGGCGGCAGGGGTGATTTGGGGTTTGCTGCCCGGTTATGTGCTGCGTATGGTGGCGAGCAATGTGCAGGGGCGGGCGCTGGCGATCGCTGGTGTGGGGCAGCCGATTGCGTTAGCGATTGGCGTGCCGCTTGGTACGTGGCTTGGCACGATGTTCGACTGGCGCGGCGTATTTTGGATCATGTCCGCGCTGACGCTGCTGCTACTGGTTTGGGTACGTGTGGGCGTGCCTGACTTTGCAGGTCAATCGACCAAGCAGCGTTTGGCGATTGGGCAGATTTTTATGATGTCTGGTATCCGTCCTGTATTGCTAACCTTGTTTATTTGGATTGCCGCGCACAACCTGCTGTATACCTACATTGAACCGTTTTTAGATACTGTTGGGTTGTCAGCGCGTGTGGATGCGGTCTTATTATTATTTGGTATGGCGGCGATCGTTGGGATTTGGGGTATTGGGTTGTTGGTGGACAACTGGTCACGGTTGTTAACCCTTATTAGTCTCAGTTTGTTTGCCGTTGCAGGTTTGATGCTGGGTATTTGGTCGGGTGAGATCATCACTGTACTGCTGGGTATCGCATTGTGGGGGTTGACCTTTGGCGGCGCGCCGATCTTGATGCAAACGGCGCTGGCGAGTGCGGCAGGCGACAATGCCGACGTGGCACAGTCGATGTTTGTCACCGTGTTTAATTTGGCCATTGCGGGTGGCGGCGTGGCAGGTGCGGTATTGTTGCAACACAGCGGCGCACTGTCGCTGCCGTGGGCGGTGGTGATCTTGGCGCTGGTTGGGCTGTGTGTGGTTTGGGTGTCCAAAAACAGCGGCTTTCGGACGCAATAAACGTCGTAGCGCAAGGCCAGTATGTGATATGTTAAGTTGATAGTTTATCCACATCTCAGTGCCATGCCAGCGACTCAACCAGCCCAAAATAGGCAGCATATTGACCAACGTTACCAGATTTGACCAAACACATGAGGAGGGCGCTTTTATGCCCACATCTATACCCACAACCACGCATCATGACCATGACCAATCGCACCGACAGACAGCGCTGAGTGCGACGACCCAAATGATGACAGCGCTACAGCGTTGCCGAACATGGCTGTTTGTCCCTGCCAGCAAGATGGCGCTGGTGCCCAAGGCGTTTGCCAGTGGCGCAGATTGCGTGATTGTTGACTTAGAAGATGCGGTCGCTGATGCACAAAAAGCCGCTGCGCGCAGTGACCTACAGCGCTATTGTGAGCAGCCAGAGCATCGCCCGATTTGGGTTCGGATCAATCGCGCTGGTACTGAGGCGTTTGATGCCGATGTGGCCATGTGTCGCCAGTTATCAAACATTGCAGGCGTGATATTGGCCAAAGCACAAACGGCCGCCGATATCGAAGCGGCGCATCAGGGTACCAGATTGCCAGTCATCGCCTTGATAGAAAGCGCGCTTGGGCTGCATCATAGTGAGCAAATGGCAACTATAAAAGGGCTGCTCGGCTTTAGCTATGGTTTTTTGGATTTGTGCAACGATTTGGGGGTTCAGGTCGGCACGCCATCTGCTGATATCATTGCCAACCAGATTCGCTATCAGCTGCTACTGACGTCACGTATCCATCAATTACTGCCGCCGATTGATACCGTTTATCCTGATTTTAATGATGTGCAAGGCCTTGAGGCACGCGTGCACTTATGGTCGCAAATGGGGCTGTCGGGCATGCTGTGTATCCATCCCAAACAAGTGGCGACGGTGCAGCAAGCGCTGACGCCCGCGATCAGCGATATTGATTTTGCCAAACGGGTGGTTGAGACCTATGAGCGTAGCGGTGAGGCGGTGTTTGAGATAGATGGCAACATGGTTGATGCGCCAGTCATTGCTCGTTGTCAGCAGTTGTTAACAGGGGACGATGCTTAAGTGACATGGTATTGTTAAAAGTTTGCAACGGTGTACCAATAGCCATTTATTTATGATGATTTGGTATGCTATTATTCTGAAATTATCTATCGTGGGTTTAATAGTTTTGTCAGTGCGTTGGTTAGCCAATAACCAACAAAAAGCATACGCCAAATCTTGCAACTTCCAGCACGATATAAAATAAACTCTGGTAAAGCGCATGAGCCTGTACTCCGACATCCTCATTTGTGCCTAATCAAATATGCCCAGTTGGGCTTATTTTATACTTTACTGTCGGAGTTATAGGAGCCAAATATGCCATATCAAACCACCCCGCTTTCTGTCTATACTCGCCGTTATCAGCCGCGTCATCCGCTCGCACAGCATGCCATCAGACAAATTGATGCCAAGCAGCTGCGTCCGCAAGACATCATCCGCGCCATGGGCTATCCGCTCAGACATACCTTGCCTGCCTGCGAGCGTTTGCGCCATGTGCTGTCTGATAGATACTTGGGTCTGGACAACAGTTATGTAGACAGCTATTTTAGTGCGCCCGATTTTTTGACCACATTGCTTGCGGTGCTAGATCTCTCTTGTGACGATTTTGAAGATGATATTGCACGCATTCAATATAACGTCGAACATTTATCGCGCCCATTACAGGCGTCTGCCACATCAGCCAAAAGTCATTTTGACTTTGAGTCGGTCACATGGCAGGTGCGCCGCGATCACACATCAGCTTGAGACACACCAAGCGCCAATGACGCATAAAAAACCACTCAAAGTTGGGCTGCTTGGTACGGGTTAACAAGTGCGCAATTTAGCGCCGTGTGCTTTGGCTCTCATATCACTTTGTCGTTAATGCCTGCTACTGTGACGATACCTGTAGTGCTATGAGTAACGCTGCACGGCGGTTTTGTGTCATTTTCTTTACAGCGGCCTGATAGCGCTATTGATGCGCGCTGAAGTAGTGCTACTATAAAGTCATCATGCATTGCTGTTGTTAATAACCCTCTTTTCTCTCGCCTTTAGCTTACATTGACAATCACGCGTCAGCATCACTCATTCAAAAGGTCTGGTCTATCATGCGTAAAATTCCTGTTTATACCCATCCCGCCGCAGGCTGGTCAGCCTTGGTTTCCTCTGGTCGCAAGCTTATGGACTATCAAGCCTTTTTGCGTGGTAGTATGAGCGTGCTCAGTAGCAACCAGCCCAAAAATGGCTTTGATTGCCCCGGCTGCGCATGGCCTGATCACAAGTCGCATAAGATGATTGATGTGTGTGAAAATGGTATTAAGGTACTTGCCAGCGAAACCATGTCGACACGCGCAGATGCCGAATTTTTTGCCAAAAATAGCGTAACGTCACTACAAAAATGGACAGGCTATGAGCTGGAGCACATTGGCCGTTTGTCTGAGCCGATGTATTATGATGCGGCGCAAGATCGCTATGTGCCGATTGCGTGGCAAGACGCTTATGCCCGCATTGCTGAGCAGTTAACAGCGCTGGCGTCCCCTGATGAGGCGATGTTTTATACCTCAGGTCGTGTGACCAATGAGCCTGCATTTATGTTTCAGTTGTTGGTACGCTGCTTTGGTACCAACAACCTACCTGACTGCTCCAATATGTGCCACGAGCCGACATCGGTTATGCTGGGCAAACAGCTGGGCGTGGGTAAGGCCACCGTGGTTTTAGAAGATTTTGAGCAAGCCAAGCTGATTTTGTTGTTTGGGCAAAACCCTGCCACCAACCATCCCAGAATGCTAGAAATGTTGGCGCACGCACACAAGCAAGGCTGCCGTATCATCTCTATCAACCCGATGCGCGAGCAAGGTCTCACCGCGTTTAGAAATCCGCAAAAAGTGTCGCACATGACCGTAGGCGGCAGTGATGACATGGTTGATGAAGTGATACAAATCCAAATCGGCGGTGATGCGGCGTTGCTCACAGGTATGGCAAAATGGCTGATCGACAATGACCATATCAACCATGACTTTATTGCAGCGCATACCTCAGGGTTTGAGGCACTTAGCGACTGGCTACAAGCACAAACGTGGTCGGATATCGAGCGCGGCTGCGGTATCGAGCAGCAAGCGATCATCAATCTGGCTCACCTCGTGGCAGAGAGTCCAGCGACCATTTGTACATGGGGCATGGGCATCACCCAGCATGTGCAGGGCGAAGACAACGTTGCCATGATTACCAATCTACTGCTGATGATGGGCATGATTGGGGTTGATGGGGCAGGCGCGTCCCCTGTGCGTGGTCACTCCAACGTGCAAGGCGATCGCACCATGGGCATTCATGAGCGTCCCAAACAGAGTTTGCTCGACAGCCTTGAGCGTGTCTTTAATCGCACCATGCCGCAAGAAGCAGGCCTAGATGTGGTTGAAGGAGCCAAAGCGTTGATACAAGGTCGTATCAAAGCCTTTATGGGCATGGGTGGTAACTATGCTGTGGCCGCACCCGATTCCCACGCGATCAAACAGGCGCTAACCAGCACAGAATTGAACGTCTTTGTCGCTACCAAACTCAATGAAACCATGCTGCATCCGGGTAAGCACAACATCATTTTGCCCTGTCTGAGCCGTACAGAGCGCCTGATTACCAGTCAAGGGGCGCAGTTTGCCACTATTGAAGACTCTATGTGTCAAGTGGTACCCACTCAAGGGCAGTTGGCACCCATCAGCGATACCTTACACTCTGAGGCGCAGATCGTCGCTGACATCGCCACCCATCTTTTTGGTGAGGACACCTCAATTCCGTGGCAAAAAATGAGCGCCAATTTTGACGTTGTACGTGACTATATCGCTGACGCTATCAAAGGTTTTGAAAACTTTAACCAGCGTTTGCGTGAAGCAGAGCGCGGTTTTCACCTTTATCACCCTGCGCGCCATCGTCAGTGGGAAACAGACAGCGGTAAAGCCCAGTTTGAAGTGCCGCAATATCCCATCACTTATGTGGCGGCAAAAATGGCAGAAAAAACCGCAGAGAAAACCTCAGTCGCCCAAGCAGAAGCGATAGAGAGTGTTTGGCAGTTGACCAGCGTGCGCAGCCATGATCAATTTAATACCACCATTTTTGGCTATCATGATCGCTACCGCCAAACCAATCGCCGCGATGTGCTGTTTATGCATCCTGATGAGATCAGCCGTATGGGGTGGCAAAAAGGCGATAGAATCATGGTCATACGCCAAGACAACACCCAGCAGCAGCGCACCTTTGGCCCCTTGGTGCTGACTGAAATGGATATCGCGTCCAATGCCGTTGCCAGCTACTATCCTGAGTGTAATGACTTTATGGACTTGGACAATCATGCGCCACAATCACGCACACCATCATATAAGTCCGTCACTGTAACGCTTGAGCGTTTGGATGAGGCGGGCTTAAGCGCTGCCAGCTAGGGCACTAACTAATATCTAATATCAGTCTATAACAGGCGATATGGCGGTGACACACCAGCATATCGCATCTTTTATCTTTATATCATCGAAGCATATGACTCCAGCGGTAAGCACAGATCATGGTAGAGACCCCCACGCACACTTTGGCCGACAAGACGCCTCAGCAATATACTGAGCTGGCAACAGCCGACACGGCGCAACTTGCCCGCGAACATCTTACCTACAAGCATCATTATCGTACTGCCGCGCAGCTTCAGGTTGACGATATCACCGCCAGTCTAGCAGTAGAGGCCGCCATCGCGATCATCATTAACGGCGTTCATTATGCAGTGTTAATGGCCAGCCCGTGCCAGCTCGAATATCTGGCAGTAGGGTTCTTGTTTAGTGAGGGACTGATCGAGCATCGTCATGAGCTGCTCGATTGGGACGTGACCAAACTTACCGATACCTCAAGCCTACATACAGCGACCCTTGGGGCGAGTGATATGCCGCAAGCGATAGAAGCCCTCGCTATGCAGCTGACCGACTACGATGCCTACACGGTAGAGCTGGTGCTGAGCCAGCGTTGCCACCAGCGGATACAAGCGCAAAAACGCCAACTGGCAGGACGGACAGGCTGCGGTATGTGCGGCATTACGGGCCTCAGTCAAGCGCTACCTGATCTAAGCGCTTATCAGCAGTCCCAGCAGCACGTGCGACAGCAGCAGCCAAGCCTTGACCACTTACTCATCATTAGAGAGCGTATTGATACCGCGCAGCATACCCATCAGCTCACGGGGGCAGTACATGCTGCCGCAACCATGTATCAAGGGCGGCTGCAACTGTTTGAAGATGTGGGTCGCCATAATGCCCTTGATAAGCTAATCGGCTGGCAGATCAAGCATCAATGCGACGTGGACTGTGTGGTGATGACCTCGCGCTTGTCGATTGAGCTGGTACAAAAGTCCATTCGCATGCGCCTGCCGTGGCTGGTAGGGATGTCTGCGCCGACCAGTACCGCGGTGCGCGTTGCCCAGCACTATGGACTGGGTCTGGCAGGATTTTTGCGTCACAATCGCGTGACCTACTACTCAGGGTTGTGACAACTTTTTTATGTTATGGCTGAGTGGGCTTAACACAGGACGATAAACGATGCAGAATACTCAGGCTGTGCTGGCGGGTGTCGTGATTTTGGCGGGTGGCAAGTCCAGCCGCATGGGTCGTGATAAGGCCACGCTGTTACTACCAAGCGGTGAGCGGCTGATTGATTATCATATTAGGCAGGCAAGACGGCTTAACGTACCCATCATCGTCGCCAGCAATCGTCGTGAGCTTGTCATGGATGCCGCTGTATCAGCACCGATGGCAGATCAGATCAGCATCATTAGTGACTACCAGCCTAGCACACTCACGGACAATGCAGGGACAGAAGGGCCACTGGCGGGCATTGCAGCGGCGCTGGACATGCTAGCTAATGGACATAAAGATAAACAACATACGCCAGCATGGCTGCTGGTGCTCAGCTGTGACAGCTTAATCACTGCGCCTATGCTGTGGCAGCAGCTCAGCACTCAGATGCATCAAACGTCTATCGCCGCACCCGATATCAATTGCGCGTTTGGCGCGCGCGAAACCTCCTCACAAACCCCACCTGACACGGTTAATAATACCGTCATCTGCCTCACTGATGACACCTATTTGCATCCACTGCTGGGTCTGTATCACTTGTCTCTCGCTTCTGATTTAACAGCCTATCTAGACAGTGGCGAGCGGCGCGTGATGGCCTTTATCAAACCAAAGGTGCAGACCATGCGCTATCCGCAAGCATGGCAACCGTTGACCAATTTTAATACGCCAAGCGAATTTCAGCGCGCCTGTGCGGTAAATGTTTAGCAGCAGCGACGGTGCTTTCTTTGCGCTGCTATACGGAGGGAAGCAATAAAGCGCTGGGAGCACGTTATCCCGATGCAAGAAAAAATGGGTTATCTTCTGGCATGCAATTTTTAACGTGGCTCAAGTCACCTGTGCGGTGAATAAGTAAATCAAGTTATCGAACAACTCAATGACATATTTCTAAGTCACCTGTGCGGTGAATAAGACTGATAGCAGCGTCTTTTAGTGCCTTGATGTTTTCTAAGTCACCTGTGCGGTGAATAAGATGCCAAAGTTGCTATGCGCTGCTTGGCTCCGTTTTCTAAGTCACCTGTGCGGTGAATAAGCAATAGGTATCCCTGCATTATCGCTTGAAGCATTTCTAAGTCACCTGTGCGGTGAATAAGGGTGATGGTGTTCGAGTTGGTACTATCCTTGATTTCTAAGTCACCTGTGCGGTGAATAAGATTATAATATGAAAATGTTGAAAAGTATTAAATTTCTAAGTCACCTGTGCGGTGAATAAGAGATATTGCGCGGTCTTTATAAATTACCAAAATTTCTAAGTCACCTGTGCGGTGAATAAGGTCTATACCTGACCTTGTACTAATACAGCTCGTTTCTAAGTCACCTGTGCGGTGAATAAGAGCACTACAGTTGATACCAAAAAAAACCAATATTTCTAAGTCACCTGTGCGGTGAATAAGTGGCAGCAGGTGCGGCTGCCGCTGATGTGGTGTTTCTAAGTCACCTGTGCGGTGAATAAGTCAGTCAGTCAGCAATCAATCAGCTAAAACTTTTTCTAAGTCACCTGTGCGGTGAATAAGTGGTCGTGAGTGGTACAGGCTCAAAGCCGTCCTTTCTAAGTCACCTGTGCGGTGAATAAGTAACGATTAGTGTCTGCGCGTCGCTAATGGTATTTCTAAGTCACCTGTGCGGTGAATAAGATACGGTCATCAAATTGACGACCACCGCACAGTTTCTAAGTCACCTGTGCGGTGAATAAGGTTAGAATGGGCTTTTTTTACTTGGGGCGGTTTTTCTAAGTCACCTGTGCGGTGAATAAGCATGGAATCGTCGCGCTTCTATTTCATTGATCGTTTCTAAGTCACCTGTGCGGTGAATAAGTCTGCTACAAAGGATTTGCGCTCTTTCGTTTCTTTCTAAGTCACCTGTGCGGTGAATAAGCGACCACCCTCGATATAAGTTCTCTTTCGGATTTTCTAAGTCACCTGTGCGGTGAATAAGAGGAATTATACCTCGAAAAAATCAGTTATCACAAGGCGTGGCGGGCAAAAACCCTTATTTTACCCTCCATTTTTTGCCTTGGTATAACTGTTTGATTTTTATATAAATTTTTAAATAGTCAAAAAAAAGGGTTTTTACGCCCTTTTTTTGGGTAATTCGTCATTACCATTAATTTAGGTTACCAGTGCGGGACGGTGACATTATCTTTCATGCCATTCATGCCATATACAGTAAACAACCCTGATGTTGACTCGCTACAAGATCGTTGTAAAATCTTTAAGCGGTAATCACTGTTATTGGTTTGACTGTGCATTTGAATAAAGGGCAAGGGCATCTCAGGTTGGCGTTTTGCGACAGTAGCCATCGCTTCCTCATAACCAATCGATAGCTTTTTCGCTAATGCTTGCGCCTGTATCTCTACAGGTTTAAATCGATAACGATGTACGCTGACGTAGCCTTTTAGTTTATCAGTAGGCACCTCTTGAATACTTTTGACATGCACATAATCGGTAAGTCGCTCTAACCATTTATCGAGATTTAAGGTGTCTAACGCTTCTTTGCTAGGCGCAAAAACCCGCAGTTTTAATCCAAGCTTGGACGATTTGCCGTTTTTATCATAATGATAATCAGGAAAGCTGACCCCAATCGACGCAATACCGTGCGTATTTTTTATATCCGCTAGGGCAATATGCAACTGGGTAAACAGTTTGCTCCAGATAAAGTAAGGCGCAATATCAGGATCAGGTAAGATGGTCAGCACTTGGTAATGGGTCATCTGACTCATAACTTACTCCTTACCACTGGCACCGAACACGCCGCCACGGATAAGCACACCCATGACGTAGTGCTGCTGCTCGATGTCTGGCGCATCACCCTTGAGTACCCAATTATCAAACAACGTATAAAAGTCCATTTTAGCTTTGGGTTGGCGGAACGCCGTACCTAGCGTGGTCACTGCGCCATAAGGTTCGATAGCGATAGGAAACTGGGCATCAGGATACCAATTATCAATAGTGCGAATGGCGTTACTGACTTTTTGAGAGTGCATGCCTGCTTTGCCGTTTATTTGGTACAGCTCTTTTGACTTGGTTTTGCCAGTATCGAGTACCAACTCTTGCGAGGGGTAGACCTCTTGTCCATAGCCTACGGTTGCATAGGCTTTGATATACAAAATGATAAATGCTTCACCGTCTAAGCCCTTTTTGATCAGCGTTGCTAACTTGGACAAGTCATCACTGCTGCTATCGAAATGCTTTAACGGCAGTGATTTGGCCTCAAATGTAAAATCATGCTGAGCGCCATCCACCGCACAGCTGACCTCAACGGTGATACTCTCTGCCCCCACGCGATTGCGCCACAACCAGCGTGCATTGGCAATATTATGCGCATAGCGACGCGCCAATTCGCCCATACCTTGGCTATCCAAATAGCCTTGTACGGTCGCTTGTAAGGCCTGTTGATAGGCTTGATCGTTACAGACGGATGGCTTGCCAGTAAATGGCAATACTTTGCAGCTCCAAGTGCCGACCAATGTATCACAGCTTTCATCCAGTGCGGCTGAATCCACGCGTTGTAAATTGGCTTTCTCAATTTCGGCGTCCAGCTTGGCAGGGTCATTGGTCACCGTGTTTTTTAGTCGGTTGCTGATCGTACCGCGCACCGATTTTTCTTTGATGGTGACAGCCGTGGGCGAGGCAAAGGCAGGCGTGTCTGCTTTGGTTGCTGGGTTGGTGCTGGTTATTTTTTTGGTTTGCGCAAAAAAAGCGTCTGAGATGTCCAAATTACGTTCAAAGGCAAGGACAGAGGCAGTTTTTAAAGTTGATTTTGACATGGGGTACTCCGTGATGATGAATGATTAACAATAGGGCGTGAACATAAAACATATGAAAAACGTGATATCACATATCGGTGTGCTGAGTGACGAGATACAGGGCATGGTCTACATCGTAGTGATACCGCCAAAAGGCATTGGCAATGTCATGGTTGCCGCCAATAGCAGTCAAACGCTGCGGGTAGACCCATTTGCCCAAACTATAAATGGCCTCGACATAGTGGCTGGGGTATTCAGGGTTGCGGGTATGTTGCATCACGCCCGCTTCAAAACGCTCAGAGATGCCTTGATAGCCGATGGGCATAGGTACCAGCCAGCCGTGGCCTGTTTTACGCGTCATAGGTGACCATTTGGTATCGCCGTTTTTTTGGGTTTTAGGAATATGATGCAATGCGCAAACGTCTATCAACGCATCGAGTGGTGTCGCGTCTGGATTGTCAGCTTTTACCTCATCAATAATGTGGGCAAAGTCACTTTGGGCATCCATTAAGACAAAAGCAGGCAGCAGATGTGGTATCACAGCGCTGATATCGCTACTGTCAAAAAACTGTACAGGCTCAAATCTTGCCATACCCTGTACGCTACCACCTGCCATACGCTGCTGTTGAATCCACTGTTTGGTTTGCTTGACAGCATGGGCTTTTTGCTCAGGGCTCAAAAGCTGCTCGGCCAACAGCTCAACCACAAAGCTCATGACCACACGGCATTTGCCCTCTTCAATGATCGAGGCAGTTTTGCCATCCTTTTTGATGGGGTTGCGTGTTTGGTTGAATGTATAATTGTGATAAGTATTAGGGCGATATATTTGCGGCTGACAGTCATGGCAGGCCAGCAGAACACCGCCCAAAGAGACCTCAGACAGTCGCTCATCATCCGCCATCTTACGTGACATGGCATGAAAGCTGCCCAAAAACCCAGTGATGGCAGGGAAACCATAGGTCAACGGGCTAGAAATGGTATTCGCGCCCTCAATGACCACTTGTTTAAACAGCACATAACCTTGCACACTGACACTGTGGTCATCATCGTCTATACGGCTCATAAAAATACTCCTTTGCCTGCGCGCTCGTAGCGTTTTTTCATATCTTCAATCTCACGCTCCCAGTCCAAATGTTCAGCATCACCAAAATCGCTGGCTATAGCTTTAAATTCAGCCTGCATTAAAGTGTTTAACCAACGCGCAAAACTATGGACAATCTTGCCATGCCACGCGTCGTCTTGCTCACGCTCAGATTTAAACTCGTCTTCACCCTCAAGCTCAGCACGTTTGGGGTCGAGCCACAGTTTTTCAGCACGTTCCAGCTCATAGTCTTTTGACCAGCCAGCGGGCAGGCTGGTGCGGATATCTGCTGCTGCGGCAAATATTTGGTATAACACCTCGTCAATAGCACGTTTGCGAGCCTCTCTAACATCAACGATATTACGCGTGTCTTCGATGGACTTAAAAATACTGTGAATCGCCTCGCGCGCCTTATACTCCATGCCTGTGCTAAAGATACTGCTGGCAAACTTAGAAAGTTTAAAACCACGCTCGCGCTTGATGATGGGCGGTAGTGAAGGAAGTAGGTAATTGCGTCCGCCTTGCTTGCTCATGAGCAAGCTAACGTTTTGTGGTTTGGTGCCGCCCAGCTGAAGCGTCGCTAAATCATTTAAGCTGACATAGGGCCGCTGCTCGGCTGTTTTTTTAAAACGATTGTCACGGGCTGTTTTGTTTTCATCAGAAAACTTAAGATGGTTGATGCGCTGATAGACTTCATGGGTGAGGACAGAAGGGTATAGTGGAATAATAGTGGTGTATTCAAGGGCATCGAGGTCTACGCCTTGATAAGCATTCGTGACCCACAGCGTTTGTTTGTTGCGCTCATGGGTGACAGGTTCTGTGATGCGGTTTTGCAATGCCTGTTTAAAGGTTGTCTGGTACGTCTGCGCGAGTTGTCGGTCGCTGGCCAAAGAATGAATAAAATCAGGATCATCAGCCAAAATAAGATCACGGATTTTGGTTGTCTCGTCTACTGCAAAGTCAAAAAAAGCAGCAAGGGGCAGGGCAGCGGCATTACCATTGGCATCGAGATAACGGCTGTTTATGGAATGCGTGCCAACGATCGTGTCAGGTAAAACGGTTGTGGCTTTAAAACTGACATTGTCACCTTTGGCATCAGGATGCACTCCTTTTGAAATATGCGTGCCAAAACTGAGCTGCTTTGCCATACGGGTTGCCGCATCAGGAACCCAATTGGCAATATGGTATTTTTCTTTGGCCAGTGCCAATTTGTCAGTGAGCTCAGTGATTTTTGCAGCGTCTTTGCTCTCGATCGCCTTTGCCAACTGCTTTTGCTCAGTATCGGTCTTTTTGTCATATTGGCTGGCAAGAAAAGCGTTGACAGCATTTTTATAGCTATTATCTTTCATAATTCTATCCTTACCTTTTAAAAAGCAAAAAGGCATACGAGTTACGCATGCCTTTAATAAAAATTAAGTTTAGACTATATATAAAGCTCATAAGGGTATTTACCATATAAAAGTTAATTGGTAAGATAGGGTTGATTTGACTGCCATCATAATCAACCCATCACCTAGCGACTAAAGTTAGTACGAGAAACTTTATCCGCGAAAGTTATCTATCTATTCAGAGTGACCTATATAACCAAGATAGGTATTTTGTTTAGATGGGCAACTTTCTATTTTGAGTTTGAAACTTGGTAAGATAGGGTTGTATGACTGCCATCATAATCAACCCATCACCTAACGACTAACCCTCATACTAAAAGTGTCATCCGAAGTGCTCAGCTATCTATTCAGAGTGACCTACCTCACGAGAGTAGGTGTTTTGTTTAGCTACCTCAGCGCTTAATTTGTAATTTACTATGTAAGGCTATCTTTGTCAACCTATTAGTGCCTAATAATATTTTAGATATTTCCATGTACTCTATATATAGTAGTATTGTTTGTTTGATAGATCAAGTGTTTTTGGTTATCATGGTATAGTTTTCCAAAACCGCACAGGTGACTTAGAAATATTATTGCCTTATTATCTTTTAAGATAAAATTTTCTCCACCGCATAGGTGGCTCATATTAGAAGCACGGTTCACGCCGTGCTTTTTTATGCTTATAAAACGGCAATGCCATTCACTGCCTGACAAAACCAAAAAACTCGTGAAAGGCCCAGCCACGACTGTCTCTGGTGCTGATACTGTCAAGTGATACAGACGAGTAGGTAATGGCCAATGAGCGCAGGCTCTTGTCACCATGTGATGATTGCAGTTTTTGTAGCTCATCAGTCAATGATGGGGTTAACCACGGTTTTATCTGGGCATTGGTAAAGGTTGCCGCTAGTGGCACAATCACTTGGTTTTTTTTGCTGGAGGTTGTCAGACCCTTTTCAAACACATCTTGTGCATAGTAAGCATCAAAGCCAGTCGTTGGCACCTCAGTGTCTTCATCATCATGCAGCATGCGCGGAATCAATAACCAATCGTCTTGTGGTATACCTGCGCGAAAAGGGCTGATCTGCTGCAAGTGTGTGTGGGCGCGATTGGCAGTGGCCTTACTGTCCCAGTAGGCATTGACATAGTTAAGCTTAGGATTGTTCAACAGCTGACGCATGACATGGTGTTCAAGATCGCTTAGCGTCTTTATGGTTTTATCGTGAGTGGCTTTGATTCTCGGTCTGGCATCCACTTGTGCCAACTGCTCTGTTGTCATTAACGCTGTGAGATCATAACTTGGTGGCTTAAACAGCGTGGTCTCAAAGCCTAAATGGGTAAAAATGGGCTGTCTACCGTTTGGGTGTTTAAAGTAGCGAATGTTGTATTGCAGCAGTAGCATATTAGGTGTCGAGGCTACTTTGTCAGGTCGATGTCGCCAGATACGCCCCGCCAGCTGAATGATGGAGCGCATAGAGGAGGGTTCGACGATCGCCCAATCATAATCATGATCGCGCCCGACCTCAGCAACAGGGGTCGCAAGCACCATAAAAATATGGTTTTTGGCAGGATGGCTGGCAAGGGCTTGCTGAATGTCGGCATGGTCGAAAAGGCTGACGTTGGGGTCGGTACGATCAAGGATATGATCCAGCTTGTGTTCTAATGCTGTGCGCAATACTAACAGCTGCTTGGCGTGGTAGCAGACGACATGTACGACTGTCTCATCGGGCACACTGATACGCTCAGCATCAAACAGCTGCGCGGCGATGGCTTGAATGTTATTGATATTGGCAATGCGTATTAAGCCGACACTGGCGATTGTGTTGACAGTAGAGGCTGGCGGCCATCGACCTGTATGATGGTGTTCAGTATGAAGGCGGACGGCGGCATTGACTAAATATTGAGCCAATGCCTGATAAAAGAGGTTGTCTTGATCTTTGCTGTAACGGGCGCAAAAGGGCAGTATGTCTGCTTTGCGTCTGATCGGTTGCCCCACCAGATAGCGGGCGCGTTTATCACAAAACTGCTCATGCTGATCTTGAAAATCGCTAACCTTGGCACATGGCTTAGACATCATCGCTTTGGGCTGTTCATCAAACCACGCGCAAATCACTTTTGGGGTCGGTTTGTTTTGACTTTGATTAAACAGTTTGCGTCCTTCCATATACGCTTCAAATAGTCCTGTGACCAAATCAGGAGTCAGTGTCGCGGAAGAAAGCAACACTCGCGTACCAAACAAACCCGCAAGATGTACCAAACGCGATAGCGCAGGCAAGTCGGCTTGATCAAAGTCATCAGGTTCATCGAGTATCAAATCACTGCTAAGTAAGCGCAGCATAGGGGCAATGTATTTACCACCGCGTTTGCATTCGCTCGCTTGGATAATATGGTCAACGGTGCAGGTGACGATAGGGGCAAAGATTAGATCACGTGCTTTAGGACTGGCGATGACGGTGTCCAAATTTAATGCGTCATAGTCTTGATAATCAATGTCACTATCGACTATTTCGTCCAGCAAGTCTTCGCTAGATTCACTCCCAAAGGTCTCAGAGTCATTATCGGGTTCATGGTCTTTTGTGTATTCACCGATAATGTCGGTAAACGCTTCACTCTTGTTATCGTATGCCAGCTCAAACAGTTTTTTGTTGGCGCTACCACCGACTAGTATGGCTAGCTGATCGCCTTGTAGTTTTAGATTGTTGCGAAAACTCAGGCCTGTTTGCAGTGTTAAGATACGCAAGCCTAGGGCAATGGTAAAACGTGCGCCTTTTTTGGGATCGGCTAGGGCGTACATGATACGAGCATTACCAATGGTTTTACCTGCACCTGTCGATGCCATATTGACCCCAAAAAATCCATGCTCACGCGTTTGTTCTCGTAACTCAGCGCTCATCTTAAAGGCTTGATTTTGCCATTTAAATCGCTCTATTCCAGTTGGTTTGGCTAATGGATCATGGTTACATAAGCGGGGCATTTCGCTTGCAATAATAGGTAGGACACGGCAAAAATGCGCGGTGAATGCTCCAACACCTAATAAATGCTCCTCTAATGATTGTTTGACAGTATGAGTCTTGGCGGTGCGGTCGGTATTGGCGGCTAGGTTTTTAAAATGGCTATCTACTTTGAGACAGCGATTATCGTCCTCTTTAAGACTAGAGTAATTGTGATCGCCGACCATCAAGCACAGACGTGATAAATGTAGTAACAATGGGTCGCTAATGGCATGCTTAGCGCCAACTGCTTGCTGACTGATTTGCAATAAGGCAGGATCATTTAAGGCTTTTTTAGACCAACGCCTGAGGTTCTTTTGCCATACTGGACTGTTAATGACCAACTGTTCAAAGCGCCAAAAATCTGTTAATTGAACGCCAGTCATACCGCCTTCTTTGACTGACAGCAAGGATTTAGGGTTTTTTACCCAGTAGTCAAAGGGCTGTAGGCTGCCATAAAATTGATTTAAGCTTTGTTTGATAAGCGCGGCTTGTTTTGGTTGCTGAAAACGTTGAATGGCGGTTGCTGAATAAAAGACACTGTTAGCAGGGGGCAGGCGGTGGTGGGTGACAATCAGCCAAGCGACCCACTGGGCCAGTGGTGGCATTGCTTGTATATCGACGGTGTTTTGATTTGTATTATCCAGCAGTTTCTCTATATCGTGGGTTTCTAACCACTGATTTAACTGCGTGAAGCGCTCAAGCCATGCCTCATCAGTGGGGCAATCAGCTATCATCAGTTCAAACAGCTTTAATGATACCCATTCATGTCGGTAAGGATCCCCTTGTTTGCTGCCTTCTGTTAGCTTTCTTTGAAAGCCAATGGTGGATTTGCCAATGTCATGTAGTAAGGCGGCGAGCGTCGCGATAATTTGTATGCTACTGGCATAAACCCAATCATTTTCCCATTCACTATGTAGGATGTTTCGTTTGGTACGGTTTACAGGCACCACACCAACCTCATTAAACTTACGCTTATTACCCACGACCCAGACCAGTTCAGTCAGTTGGCGGGTTTTGTTACGATGACAACTGACCGCAGTCGATTTGGTTGCCGATTTACGTAATAGTTGTTTGACGGTCTTAAGACCTTCTTCGGTAATAGCTGTCTGCCAGACATTATTGCCAATCCGATTGGCAAAGCTATCCAAGATACGTCTGGTGCGATTCAGCGATTTTTTCTCACATTGCGAGACAAAGGTGACGATCATAATGTTGAATCTACCTATCTATTAGCCGTTGTATTTGAATGACTTCAAATCAAAGTTTATGCGAAAATACTATTTAAAGCATTTCCCTTGCGAAGCTAAAATTGCAGTGCAATTTTTATACGCTTCTCACCACTCATTAGTCATTGCCAACTGTTTTACCACTTCAAACTGATAATCGAGCGCTTTGTGTTTGGTAAATATATTCAGGCATTCTTGCCGAAACTGCTGTTCACTCATGTTTTCGCTGGCACAGATAAAGGCGAGGGGTAGCACCAGTGCATCTTTGATAATATCGGCAATATCAAATACCAATGCTCCGCGACGAGTCTTACCATGCATCACCGCAAAGCCGTGCGGAATGCCGAGCGTCCACGCCGTCGTTGCGCCAAGGCCATAGGCCAGATAGTTGCCGTGATTGAGAAAGCTGTTGGCTTTATCGATACCGTCGTGTTCGCGGGTAAAACCATCATAGCCTGTATTTTTGGCAGCTAGCTTGTATAGCTCCTTAGTCAATCTGGCTTCTAATTGTAATAAATGCATCACCTCAGTTTGCTTATCGATTTGCCGAATATTATCCTTAAGCAGTTTTTGTACTGCATCGAGATTGCTGTCAAAACCCCAGCGCTTAAAATCACTGTCTTTATTCCAAACCGTTTGCAGGTAAGCAAGGCGAGCAAGTTGCAAATGTTTAGCTGCTGCTAGACGCTTGTCATCATCCCACCACCAACTCATCCAGCCTTGGATATATTCTGTCGGACGATACTCGCTTTGCGGCGTCATCCATTCGACATAGACTTCTCGTTCTGCGCCCATGAATAATGGTGATCCACCGCCACCGCAAAAACCAACCAAGACCCCAGCTTGTGAGAGCAAGCGCATCGCTGCTTGGGTGATCGATGTGCCTGTACCGAGCAGTATGGAAGTGGTATTAGCGATAGGAATGTTGTAGTAGAGGTTGGCTTTGTCATCTTCAGTGAGGTACAAGACGCGGCCGTCTTTTTGCATCACGCGGCAATGAGAGAGGTAGTAAATATTGGCACGTTTGGAGTGCAAAATAGTTTTAAGGTCGGATGATGCAAAACGGTTATCAGTATAGGCGTTGGTAGGTTTTGGCATAAATGATCCATTGATGAGTATCAAATAGATGGGGTACTCTGCTTACTTTAGCCAAATTATGTTGAGTTAACAACAATTAAAAACATGCTGGCGACAACTGTTGTCGTTAATGTGCATGATAAATGATAATATGAGCCACGATCACCGATACGTTTTAATATGACCGTGACAAAATTCATAATACGCACCATAAAACAGTGATCATGCAAAAAAGCCATGCGCTGTAGTGCCAGTTACAAGACGGATAAAATCGTCTATCACGCCATTTCGTTTATCATCATTTCATTGCCAACACTGTCCAGTTAAAAACATGCCTATGACTACCGCACTTCCTATTCTATATTCGTTTCGCCGCTGTCCTTATGCCATGCGTGCCCGCTTGGGTATTTTATTTGCCAAGCAGACGGTACAGCTGCGTGAGATTGTATTAAAAGACAAACCTGCGCAGATGCTGGCGATCAGTCCAAAGGGTACTGTACCTGTATTGCAGCTGGCAGAGGACGCAGTGATCGAAGAGAGCATAGAGATTCTACTGTGGGCGCTTGAGCAAAACGATCCGCAAGGCTTAATGGATGCACGTGTTTTGGATCAAGCCAAATTACTGATTGAACAAAACGATCATGAATTTAAATATTGGCTCGATCGCTACAAATATGCCGACCGTCATCCTGAGCTGACTCAGACAGAATATCGGCAGCGTGGCGAGGCGTTTTTGCAGGTGCTGGAAGACTTACTGAGCAATCATCACTATCTACTGGCTGATCATATCACCATCGCCGACATAAGCATCATGCCGTTTATCCGCCAGTTTGCGCATGTCGACCGCACCGTGTTTTATGATCTGCCATATCCGCAGGTGCAGCAATGGTTGGATCATTGGCTGTCGCATCCGCTATTTTTGCAGGTCATGACCAAATTTGAGCCATGGCAAGACGGAGACAAGCTGGTATTTTTTCCGCCCCAGCAGTGATACACGTGCTGATCGACTATCCTATATATTCGTTATATCATTCATCCAAAATCATTTAGAACAGAACACTGATACAAGGCGCATCGCTATGCAACAACGACACACCCCTATGCAACAAAAGCAACCAGCTGTAGAGTACAAACCAGTGTTTATGCCTAGGGTCAACAGTGACAACTTGGTAAAAACCGACATGGTCAGATTTGAGCGCCATGTAGGCTTTGCCAGTCGGCAAAAGAAAAAATCGATCAACGACATTCATCAAGTCATTCGCAAAAAGTATGGCTTTAACCATGTGTTAGAGATGTCTAGCAAGTCGGGTGATAAATTGAGCTTTTTACTCAGTCCGCTCAGTCTCAAGCTCACCCGCGAGCAGGATGGGGCGCAGCACAGTGTTGAAAACGCGTTGCAGGCCAGTAAGGTCTTTGAACACGGTGGTCCTTATCCTGACTTGCTGGATGTCGCGCCAAGACAAGCCAAAAAGGATGAGAGATTGATCACCACAGGGGAGCTGATTGGCTATGATTACTTTGGTCAACAGTGGCGTGTCGAACCATTAACCGCTTTTTATGACTGGCTCTATGTCAATGCCCTCAAACAGCATCCTGAACTGCATGACGCGGTGATGCAGTATCAAGCTTTTACCGATATCAGCTTTAATCCTAAAAAGGCTATCCATAGCACCGCCTATGCATTGGCGATGTTTGTGGCATTAAACAAACGTGATCTACTGGATAACATCGAAGATCCAGCGGTATTTTTGAATCTATATCAAGCATTTAAAGTGAGTAACACGCAAGATCTGTTGGAAGATGGTTGGTTTTGACCATAACTCTCATGCCAACCCACCAAACATGTTTGAACCAATCAATACCTTTTATATTTTATCCAAAGAACAAGGCCGCCTGATATGACCAATACTAATCCGTATAACTTTGTGCCACTGCAGCCAACAGGCAGAAACGAGGCAGATACTGCCAATACTTACGCGCCCGAAGATATGATCAAAATCTATGAGCAGCAGTTTCTGATTCAGGTGCCTCAAGACTCGTTGGCTGATTTTTTGCCAGCGCTAAAAGCCTTTTATGATATTGATGATCACACCTTAGATGTCAGCGCGGTTATTTTTGAGGCCATCGCTGATGCGCGTATTATCTACAATCATAAAATTCAAGTGGGCGACCATCAGATAGTCGGCGAGTTGATAGAAGAGGCGATCGAATATGATGAATATCAAGAGGGTAGTGAAGACATTCAGGCGTACACCTTAGAGTGCCAGCGCACCTTTTTTATCAACGATGTCGCCATACCGTATCACTTTAATCTGTTTATCTATGGTGATGGTTACTCCACACTGACCAAAAAAGAAACGGTGCTGGAGAAAATGTACTGGTTTGTTAGAGGCCGATTTGAAGAAGAATTGCTGGATGATACCGAAGATAATGACAGCTTAGACAGCATCAACGAACAGCTGGCCAGCTTGGGTATCGAACCAATGGATTTGGTGACCACTGACGAGGTCATCAGCCATGTGGAAAACAATCTTATTGATGATGCGATGGTAGATGAGCTGAATCAGTTGCTTGATGCTGCTGAGTAGAAGGGCAAGAGCGGATTAGGGTGTGTTGAACCTTCAAAGTTTTAACCAAAGGTAAGCACAAGCTAAAGCCACCGTAGTGAAGCGAACGAGGCCTTTTGGTGCTAGAACCTAAAGACTAACCGTTCGCTATTTTTTTGCCATAATTTATTCACATGCTCAACACGCCCCCATAATTTGGGCATTATAGCATTACTTATTGCCCTTGCTTATTTTGCTACTTGATTGACTATGTTTAGCGTATGACCGTCATGAAACGCAAACGCTGCCCAGCATGCAAAGCTGTACCATCGTACTGCGTCTAAGCCCTACTGTTTGCAGAAAAACAAACCACATTTAAACAGACGCTGGGGTACTAATTCTCAAAGATATAGATCAACACCAACACCGCATCTGTATGTGCTTAATGCCTTATTAAAAAATGCCATAAGTATACATAATACACACATAAAAATACCTAATTAGTTTTGACTATCAAATTTATCAATAAATATTTTGCCATATTTACCATAGCATAATGACAGGCGTTTGTGATAGGGGAAAAATCCAAAAAAATATATTGTTGAATATTCAAATATCTTGTATATTAATTATGGACGCAAAAAATGTAATATATAAATTACTTAAAAGAATTAACAATAATGGTTAATTTTTTGAGCGGAATCTTTTGTCTATAATTTTTTAGTATTAGATCTCTTGCATAAGTCATCGCTAGCCCTTGTGACTTCGTTAGTTAAAGTCAATAAACTGGTACTTTTGCAAGAGGTCTATTCTCATTTTTTAAAAGCGTCTCCAAACATAAATAGAAGGATCTAAACTATGTATGATGACGAATATCCACTATATGATTTAAAAGTGACGGTAATCAAAAGTAAAGACGACAGACCCATGGTATGCAGGCATATTGAAGGCGACTACTTTACGGTTACTGAGGACGATTTGATCGAGTTTGGCGAAGGCGTCCGCTTCCCCATGTATTCTTTAGCCGCAATCCTTCCCCTACTCCCTGCCAAACAACGGGAACTGCATAAAAATGATTGGATGGGTACAGACGCTATCATTGCCTGCCCAGACCCCAACTGTGGCGGCCAGTTTTTGATTACACGTGGTGAAAAAAAGACATACCGCCACAGTGACCAAACCGTTACCAGCCTATCTGGCAATGAACCTCTAGGAGCATAAAATGAGTACGGAACGCTTTCAAATACGACCTGATTTTGACGTCTGTAGAATGCCAAAAGGTAACTGGCAAATTGTCAATGACCAATGACCATAGTGGCATTGACTTTAATGAACAAGATTTAAACGAACACTTTGAGATG
>NZ_JBHNYR010000024.1:0-45966 GCF_054960615.1 Psychrobacter sp. PSi21 | reverse complement strand
CTCACTTGACAGATGTCACCAGTCGTTAGCGTGACTGCCTCGATATTTGGCTGCGTTTGAGTTGGGTTGTTGATATGCTGTGGTAGTTTTCGCCACAATCTAGGATTATTAAGACGGCGCATCCATAAGTCTGTAAAGTAAGTATTAAAGCTTTTATTGCCAATACCTTCATCGTAACCATTACCAATCGAGCCATAATGTATCGGATAGCATCGACACCAGCCGATAAGCTGCTTAACGATTTAGAATATCAAACTGGGGCAATAGAAAAAGATGTTTTTGACGCGGTATATCATGAGCTAAGTGGGTGCTCAAATGGTTTTTTATCAGCGTTTTATTTAACATTAACTGGGAAAAAATTCGAAGTTATTGGACATGTGCAGCCGTTATACGCCTGTCCTTGTTGCGGTTTGAAGACGCTATCAGAAATTTACGATATAAAAAAAGGGACTGGTTACGATATCTGTCGTTATTGTCAGTGGGAAGATGATGGTACTACTGAAGTGGGAAAACATAGTAGCGTTAATCGAGGTAGTATCAGCGACTATAGACAGCGTATTTTAGAGAATAGCAGTTTTTTCTATAAAGATAAGTGGTTAAGGTGATACTAAGCTTTATAGAAGAGCATAATTTTACCATAAGCAGTGCATCACAATCTGATATACATCATCCTGATATACATCATCAAGCCCTTTGATCATCCTTAATAACCAAAACCGCATAGCCCAGCCGTCACCTCAATGAGCATGCTTCCATTATACTGATATCCTTTTACTGTTGAATATTTGTCTGGAAAATAGCAAAAATCAATCGTAACTAACGCATATTATTGACTGATTTATGTTTATAATACCTGCTGGTCAATAGACTATAGTAGGGTCTATATGTCAGTATCACCAGATTTATATACAGGGCATATTGCAGGTACGGCAGTATTTGCCTTATGTCTCAATAGCCATGTTGACTGTAGATAAAACAGATGACCGTTGACACTAAACAACTGATAAAGAGACATCATAATATGATTATAGGTATCGATCTGGGCACGACTCACAGCTTGTTAGCTGTTTGGCAAGATGGCGCCGCAAAATTGATCCCCAATGCCTTAGGCGCATTATTAACCCCCTCTGTGGTGAGTATCGATAAAGATGGCACGGTGCTGGTGGGGCAATCAGCTAAAGAGCGACTAATCAGCCACCCTGAACAGACTGCGAGCGTCTTTAAACGTTTTATGGGTAGTAAAAAAGTTTATCGTCTCGGCACGCAGCGCTTTAGTAGCGAGGAGTTGTCGGCGCTGGTGCTCAAGTCACTAAAAGCGGATGCTGAGGCGCATTTGGGTCAGCCTGTGACCGAAGCCGTCATCACCGTACCTGCGTATTTTAATGATCACCAACGTCAAGCCACCAAGCATGCGGCCCAAATGGCAGGTTTGACGGTGCGCCGCTTGTTAAACGAACCAACAGCAGCAGCAATGGCGTATGGTTTGCACGAAAATGCCGGCGACTGTGAGTTTTTGGTTTTGGACTTGGGCGGTGGTACGTTTGATGTCACCTTACTGGAGCTGTTCTCAGGGATAATGGAAGTACGCGCCAGCGCTGGTGACAATAGCCTTGGCGGAGAAGATTTTACCCAAGTATTGGTACAAGGGTTTATGGAGCGCTGCCAGCCTAGCCAGCCATCTGGCGAATTTTGGCAGCCACATTTGTCGTTACTGTATGGTGAGGCAGAAACTTGCAAACGTATATTAACCCGTCAAAAAAAGGCGATGATGACTATGACGGTCGATGGCGTCACCTATACATGGGAGGTGAGTGAGTCTACGCTTGAAAAACTGTGTGAACCACTGTTTAAAAGACTGCGTGACACCATTGAGCGAGCTGTTCGCGATGCCAGATTGCGCGTAAAAAATTTGGATGAGGTCGTATTGGTGGGCGGTGCCACCCGCATGCCGATTTTTAGACAGTTGATGACGCGCCTGCTTGGCCGCTTCCCCTCTGTACAGATGAATCCAGATGAGACAATCGCTATTGGTGCAGCTATTCAAGCAGGATTGGTTGCAGAGGATGCCGCGTTAGACGAGGTGATCTTAACCGATGTGGCACCGTATTCTATGGGTGTTGATACCACCATTGAGATTCGGGGTAAGCAATATCAACATGGTGTGTTTTCGCCCATTATTGAGCGAAACACCGTGATTCCCACCAGTAAGGTACACAATTTTTCTCCAATGGACGATCGCCAGCAGCAGGTTCAGTTTAATATCTATCAAGGAGAAGCCCGTTTAACGCGTGACAACATCAAATTGGGTGAGCTCAATGTCGATGTACCAGACAGCTACCGTGGCAGGGCTACGGAGCTGTCTATTGATGTGCGCTTCTCTTACGATGTTAATGGATTATTAGAAGTGGATATTGACATGACCGACAGTCAGGAGCGTTATAATTTGGTCATCCAAAATGGCGCAAAGCAGCTGTCTGAGGATGAAATCAAGCACTCCAAAGATCGACTGTCTGGTCTCAAAGTCCATCCACGCGATCAGGCACAAAATCGTAGCTTTTTGGCACGTGCAGAGCGTCTATACGCTCAGCGTCTGGGCTATGAGCGTGAGCAGCTATCACGCCTGATAGGTTGGTATGAGGGTATTCTTGATAGTCAAGACCCACAAAAAATTCGTCAGGCCAATATTGATCTTGAACAAAGCCTAGAGCAGTTTGAACGTGAAGATTGGTTTTAGCGAGATAAGATGATGACAGAACGATGCTGGGATTATTTGGATATCGAACCCACTGCAGATACGGCAGCCATTAAAAAAGCCTATGCCAAGCAGCTAAAATTCAATAAGCCTGATAAAAACCCACAAGGATTTCGGGATTTGCGTGCCGCCTATGAGCAGGCATTGAATGAAAGCTATTGGTATCTTGAGGAAGAGGATGAAGACGAAGACGAGGATAGTCATCCTGAGGAATTGCTCTTTACTGTAATTAAAAATACGCCAGATGTACCATCGCACTACGACAGTAATGATCATGACGATGATGTAACAGCTGGCGCGGCGTATCATGGTCTTCCTGAAGAAACTCCATTTGCGATAGCGGATGCTGCGCCAGATTCACCATCGCACTACGACAGCAATAATCATGACGATGATGTAACAGCTGGCGCGGCGTATCATGGTTTTCCTGAAGAAACTCCATTTGCGATAGCGGACGCTGCGCCACACTCACCATCGCAGTATGCCAGTAATGATGATTATGAGGCAGAAGATAGTGAAGGGTATCGTGATGTTCCTGAAGATATACCTTTTACGGATGAAGACAGTCTTGAGTCGTCGTTAGAGAATGACCACTCCATATCAGCTTTTGTAGATGATGAGTCAGTATGGGTCGCGTCATGGGAGCAGACGGTTAGCGATGAAGACGCCATGATTGATGGCGGCGATCAGCGTCTGCTTGAGCTTTTGCAGGCACAAGTTGCAGAGCCGCGTCCTTTAGATGAACAAAACGACTTTGAAGAAGCGCTGTTGATGTGGTTGGCTGATAAGCCGCCGCTATTCTCGCTCAGTTATCAATGGGCGAGAGAGTATTATCAGTGGGAGGGGAGATTGACCCACTGGTCCTATGGCCATTATCCTTGGTATATGATTGAGCCGCTTGATGGCCGCTATCAACAAATGAGTTATTTTCAATCACCTGTGGCGTTTCGTCAGTTTTTGATGCTACGCTATCCTGTTGTCTGCATGTACTGTCCTGAAACGAGACCAGAAGACAGTCATAGCGACGATATCAAGCGGATTAAACGCTTTGGTTTTTTTAAATCACTGTTCTTCCCCATTCACGTGATCAATCTGGCATATGAGTTAAGCACGCTAAATGCTGAGCTGGCATATTATAGCCAAGACGAAATGGCCTATAATGATGAGCTGGGAGCAAGCAGCAGTCGTGATGGCAAAATATTTAACGCGCAGTATTGGCAACAAAATGCCGCACTGGCTCAGCTCAACAATTGGGTGTTTAAGCGTTTTATTGAATTTGAAGATTTTGGGGTGATCGCGCTCGGTGCAGCAGTGAGCATCGCCGTATTGTCTTTTGCTTTTCCATCATTATGGCAGAATATCTATCATGATGGCTTAGGCGTCTTTATCACCATAGCGCTATATTACTTGTTTTGGCAGTTGATGCTGCGTTTATTTGCGACGCCCGATACGCTTGTATTGCAGCAACAATCTTGGATAACAGGGTGGCACATTGCCAGTATCGTCCTATTTGTTATGGGCTATGTGATGTGGATGGATATTGCCAGCTTAGATGCTATCGCCGTGTTTGCATCACCTGTTTATTATCTGACCCATATTGTAGGTTTGAGTTTGTTTATCGCCAGCAGTCTGCGAAGCAGTAATTTTGTTTTAAAAGCGATAGCGTGGCATGCAGGCATCTTATTGCTGCTGGTGGCTGTCATTGTACCTTTACTGATGATGACCGTGACACCTAGGCTGTCCACAGCCATTGGAACATCTCCTACAACGCCTTTGTTGTGGTTATTTCTTGCTGTCCCCATAGTGTTTTTTAATCTAAGTGAATCGCATGCGAAATTAGCATGGTTGGCAAAGATCGGTGATGTCTTTGTTAAACTATGGATGTATCTAATGATTATTGGCGCTATTATGCTGTTTGCTCATTGCATTGATACGTTGCCAGAAATAAATTTTGGTTTTACGGCGACAGCCATTATGCTTGTTACTGTCATTATGGCGATAAGTTTGTCGAAGACTATTAATGCGATTGAAGCGTAAAACGATCGCAATGGGTGATACATGAGCGGTGTCACTGATACTTCAATAAACAATCTATCTGGCAGCATATCACTATCATATATGTTGCCCCTTGCATAAAAATACCCCATAAGTTGTGTCCAACTTATGGGGTTCACGTTACAAACTCGGCTTTTGTATCACACGTATGTTAATTACTTAGCGTTTAGTCATTCTCTAAGAACGAGCGCAGATGCTCAGAGCGTGAAGGATGACGCAATTTGCGTAGCGCTTTTGCCTCAATCTGACGGATACGCTCACGGGTCACGTCAAACTGCTTACCCACTTCCTCTAGTGTATGATCCGTTGGCATATCGATACCAAAGCGCATCTTCAGCACGCGCGCTTCACGTTCGGTTAGGTTGCCAAGCACGTCACGAGTCGCTTCGCGTAGACCTGCTGAGGTGGCGTCATCGACAGGACTTGAGATGGTGCCGTCTTCAATAAAGTCCCCTAAGTGTGAATCTTCATCATCACCGATGGGCGTTTCCATTGAAATGGGCTCTTTGGCGATTTTTAACACTTTGCGGACTTTAACTTCGTCCATCTCCAAGCGCTCGCCCAATTCCTCTGGCGTCGGCTCACGGCCCATTTCTTGGAGCAGCTGACGTGAGACGCGGTTGATTTTATTAATCGTCTCAATCATGTGTACAGGAATACGGATGGTGCGCGCTTGGTCAGCGATAGAGCGGGTAATCGCCTGACGGATCCACCATGTGGCATAGGTCGAGAATTTATAACCGCGGCGGTATTCAAACTTGTCTACCGCTTTCATCAAGCCGATATTACCTTCTTGGATCAAGTCGAGGAATTGTAGACCACGGTTGGTGTATTTTTTGGCAATAGAGATAACCAAGCGTAGGTTGGCCTCGACCATCTCTTTTTTGGCACGGCGGGCTTTGGCTTCACCAATGGCCATACGGCGCGCCACGTCTTTCATGTCATGGATTTCCATGTCGAGCTTTTGCTCGTAATCCAAGATTTTGCGCTGCAAGATGATGACATCATCGATGACTTTTTCTAAGCTTTCAGCAAAAGCAGGTTTGCCTTTGAGACGTTCGGTGAGCCAGTCGACGTTGGCTTCGTTGCTTGGGAAGGTCTTGCGGAATTCAGCGCGCGGCATACGGCCACGGCGAATGACTAAGCGCATGATTTGACGCTCTTGTTTACGAACATCATCATAGACATCATGCATGATGGCCATGACTTGGTCAGACAAACGGTTGTTTAGCTTGAGCATCATAAAGCGATTGGCCAGTAGCTCATACGCCGCTTCCGCTTGAGCACTACCACGACCATAGTCAATCAAGGCTTGTTTGGCATTGTCAAATAGCGCTTCGATCTCTTCTAGGCGGGCGCGAACTTCTTCAGGGTCGATACCGCTGGTTTCTTCTTCAGCATCATCATCTTCGACGTCGTCGCTGTCATCATCTTCGTCATCATCGTCAAGATCTGCCTTGGCATTGGCTTTGGTCTTGATAACAGGGATTTTTTCTTCTTCAGCATTAGCATCGGCATCTGTTTCAGGATCCAAAAATCCTGTAATCACGTCAGAGAGCTTTTTTTCACCCTCTAAAACACGCTGATATTCATCTAATACAAACTGCACCGTACCTGGCCAGTAAGCCATGGCGTGTTGTACGTCACGGATGCCTTCTTCGATACGTTTGGCAATGGCAATCTCACCTTCACGGGTCAGCAAGTCCACGGTACCCATTTCACGCATATACATACGCACAGGATCAGTGGTACGACCAGGCTCAGTCTCAACCGACGCCAGTACGGCCGCCGCTTCGTCAGCTGCCATGTCATCGTCGCTTGAGTCATCATTCATCAAGATGTCATCATCATCAGGCGCTGCTTCGAAGATTTTGATGCCAACGTCAGTCAGCATCTGGACGATATCTTCGATTTGGTCGCTTTCAGTGATAGAGTCTGGCAGTTGGTCGTTGACTTCAGCGTAGGTGAGATACCCTTGCTCTTTGCCCATCTGAATTAAGGTGGCCAGCTGAGATGTGGGCTTAGAAACTGACTTGTTGTTCATAAATACTCGCTTTGCTTGTATCGGGCATCTTCATGGTATTTGGTGTTTGTTTATCAGTTTATGTTGCGCTTGCCAGTGGCATCATAAACCATAAATCAAACAGCCATAGTCATAAAAATGAGTTGATATGAATATAGAGGCTCAAAAAACTACAATAAAATGGCTCAAACAGGTGACACCATTTAAAAAAACAATCTTAAAATACTTCAAGCAATACAGATGGATAAAAACCACTGATGACGGCTGTGACGGGTCTTGGTTGTGGCTGTCAGCATAATAACAGCGTATTTTAGCACAGACCACGGTCATCAAGCACGGTGTTCGCATTACTGCTTGGCATAATCATAACAATGGGGATAAAGGCTTTACTTTTAAAGGTCGACCTTAGTTTTGAGTGGTTAATCGATAGGTGAATGGCGCAATACAAATGGCCAAATAAAGGCTACATACTGACCATTTGCGCTGATTGTTCAGCGTGCTGGATTCGTAGCCAATCATTTAACTGCTGTGCTTGCATACGAACAATGGCAAGCTTGACAGTATCTGGGTTACTGACTAAATCCTGTCGTTTTTTCTTCATACTGCGTTCGAGCAGCTGACTCAGCAACTCCTCAATAAGGCCATCGAGACTCAAAACGCTTCGCGTAGTTAACGACTTATAAAACGACCCCCAGTTTCGGCTGAGCGCTTCTTGGGTGCTTGATTGTAGGTTAGACAGGATAAAGTGGGCTGCAGCATTAGCATCTAGTGGTAAATAATCTAAGCAGCGCTGAATGGTACTGACGACATCTAACAAAGGCTCATCCTGCAGGTCGGCCCATGCTAGAGGGCGTAGCGCATCGGAAGGGGCTCTTTGTTTAATATGCATAGGTAAATGAATGCGATTAATACCGGCTTGCTGCCAGATATCATCAATGGGGTTGCCTTGTAGGGTTCGCGGCTGAAATAAAAAGCACAGCTGCAACTGCTGACTGATGGTCATACCACCATCGAAGTTCAGCAGGGCGTCTTTGGCCTCGACATTTTGATTGCGCTTGCCGCCCAGTTTTTGATAAATATCATTGTTGAGCAAATAACGAAAGCTACTGCCTTTAGGCAGCGCAGTCGTTAAGGCGCGCACTTGTGACATGAGCTTGGCTTTGCCCTCAACCAGCGTCAAATCATGGCGCTCGCTCAGATAAGCAAAGATGTATTGTGACAGTGGCATGGCGTGGCTGATTTGCTCACGCATCGCATCGCTACCAAGTGCTTTGATATAAGTATCTGGATCATGATTATCAGGCAAGGTCAAAAAACGCAGCTCTTTGTCATCACTGAGCACGGGCAAACTGACTTCAAGCGTCCGCCACGCCGCCTTTTGTCCCGCACTGTCGCCATCAAAGCTCAGGGTTAACGTTGGGTTGAGCGTTAATAAGCGCGAGATTTGGCTTTCATTGATCGCGGTTCCCATCGAGGCCACCGCGCCATAAATGCCTGCTTGATAAAGCGCAATCACATCCATATAGCCTTCGACCACCAGCCAGCGATCCGCACGCTGAAGGCGCGACTCATAATAACCGTAGAGCACGTGCTGTTTGTGAAACACGGGTGAGTCTGAGGAGTTGATATACTTAGGTTTTACGTCATCATCAAGGGCGCGTCCTGCAAAGCCAATGGTGCGTCCTTGGTTGTCACGAATGGGGAAAATAACCCGATCACGTAGCAGGTCATAGTCGCGGCCTGACTCAGATTGACGCACCAGCCCCAATGCTTTAAGTCCTTCGATGTCTTGCGGGAATTGATGTTCCAAGTGCTGCCAGCCAAACGGCGCATAGCCCAGCCCAAAAGTGCGAATGCTCTCGTCACTGACGCCGCGTGCGCTAAAGTAGTGTTTGGCATGAGGGTGGGTGATCAAGTTGTGTTCATAAAAATCTTGAATACGGGTCAACAGCTCGTAAAGGTTGCCATCTTCATCGGGTACTTGGCTGTTTTCAGGCTGACCGATGCCGCCTTCTGGCCATGATGGCGGCAGCCCATAATTGATATCATCGCTTATGTCATGATCATCACCGTCGTAGTCTGCACCATCATAATCTGCTGCATAAGGAATGTTGGCGGGTGGGTAATCGGTGCTTACATTGTCTTCATAAACAGGATAGTCGCTGCTATTCGCATGCGGGGCATCTTGTCTGTCCCGCATGCCCACGGTAGGCGCTTGCGGCGGCGGATAAGATGGCGGCTGCGGGGTAGGTTTGGTAGGGGTACGCTGATAGCTGACGTTCTTCTGCTCCTCTTTCGGCACCTCGATACCTGTCTGTTTGGACAGCTCGTTGACCGACTCCATAAAGGTCAGGCTTTCATAGTCGCGCAAAAAACTGATGGCGTTACCGCTTGCCCCGCAGCCAAAGCAGTGATAAATATTTTTTTGGGGATTGACATAAAATGACGGTGATTTTTCACCATGAAAGGGACAGCATCCTTTGTATTCACTGCCAGCGCGTTTAAGCGTGGTATGGCGACCAATAATGCTGATTAGGTCAGCTTGGCTGTTTAACTGTTCGAGAATATGATTGGGAATGCTCATGCAAAAAGTCAAATACCGTAGGTGATAAAAAAGAGGAGGCAAAGGGGAGCTGCAAGGTCGCGTCAATATGCAGGCACTATTATATTATCAATACATCAGCAATAGGCAAATAAGGCCAACTAAAATGTTGACCTTATTGGGTATGGTGCACAAGAAGGACCACTCAGACGCTAGCTACTAGAAGGATGGTGCCAACACCATCAATTGTTGTCGTCTACGTCCATCATATCATCATCCACAGGGCCAAGACGGATGCGGCTATTGCTGCCATTAGGAGAGACGTTGCGTGTTGGGTTTATATTTTGTGGATCGACCGCCGCATCATTGGCTGCCGCCGCCGCACTGGCAGGACTGGTCACTTGCGTGGCTTGACTTTCAGGCAGACCAAGGCCAACGTTGATGCCGCGTTGACGGGTCGGCGCGTCAGCGGTGGCAGAAGCACTTGCCGCATTGTCCGTAGGTAGTCTGAGCTGACCTGCATTGCGGATCATTTGGGTTTTGGTTGCACCGTTGTATTCACCGTCCGCAGTTGAGGTGTCGGTAATGCCAGAGCGACCCAATTTGCCAAAGGTTACTTTGTTGAGCCACGAGCGGTTGCGCTTGGTATCAAGCTTGACTCGGCCATCATTGGTGAGCCACTCAGGATAATTGATCTGAAGTAGGGTGGTGTACTCTTGCGCCAAATCTGTCAGGCCAAGTTGTTCGTGGCTGTAGGCGAGTATGGCAAGAACTTCAGGAACAGAATCGCTGAGCGGATAATATTGGAATACCCATTTGGCACGGTTGGCGGCTGCCACATAAGCTTCACGCTCGATATACCAGTTGGCAGCGGTCAGCTCGCTTTGGGCAAATTGATTGTAAATAAAAATCATGCGCTGGGCGGCATCAGGGGTATACGGACTGTTTGGGTATTTGCTGACCAACTCTTGGAAGTTGGCAAAAGCAATACGCAAGTAAGCAGTATCGCGCTTGGCTTGATTGAGCTTGAAGAGTTGCAAGCCCTCTGATGAGCCTTCCATATTGGCCACGCCGCGCACATAATAGGCATAGCTGGCTTGCGCGTTTGCAGGGTAGAGGCGGATAAACTGCTCGGCGCTGGCAGCGGCCGTTTCATATTGGCCGTTTTCGTACTGGGCGTACATCATATCGAGCAGGGCTTGCTCAGCATACTGACCTGTGGGATAAAAGGTGCGCAAGTTGGTCAGGCTTTCGATGGCTGGCAAGTAGTGGCCGCGATCGATGTCGGTGATGGCGTCACGGTAGTAGCTTTGCTCTGATTTTTCTGCCGTCTCGACAGTGTTATCATCGTTGCCAGTCAAATTTTTAAAAGTCTGACAGCCTACCAAGTTAACACTTAGGGCAAGTAGGGTTATTGATGATAATTTAACAAACGTGTTGCCAACAGGGCGCATACTTCTCTCCGACGCAAAACGCACAATAGCAGTGGCGCTATCATACTGTATAACAGATTGGTGAAAAAACAACAGACAATCAAGACATCGCCACCAGCACTGCGGCGTGAGTGGCGGATAATACGCACCAAAAATGGGCGCGCTCACCGCAAAATCTTGCTTACTTTATACAATAACAGACGTTTCGTCTATTTTTCATTGTCTATTTTTGGATACAGGCTAAGTTTATTAGCCGCCAATAAGCGCCGCTGCGCTCATATATATTGCCACGTGAGGACACAAAAAACGGTCATCGCATCAAACGTAGCGTCTATCAGCGCTAAAACAACCAGCACAAAAATAACGGTCTACAGTTTAGCATGTACAGTAGTGATGAGCGATGGCAAATGGCCGTTGCCCCGTCAAATATACAGTAAATTACCACAACGTTATATTGTAGTGAGTTAAGTTCAGTGGTCACAGCATGGTTATATCTGGCGCACAAGTCATGAAAAATCTTCATATTGTAAGCACGCGATCAGATAACGGCGCGCTCCTATAGGGCTTGCGCCATTAGCGTGCTACACTATGGCGATACCAACCGCCTTGATATCGAGCTGTGTGTTGATGGCAACGTTTTTGCCAGCTTGGCTGATAGACAGCGGTTGTGTGACCCAATAACACCTTTATAAAGATAAAATATGTCTTTATTCTTTTGCGACGTATGAGCCTCTATGACGAATGATGCTATGACCACCAATATAACACCAAACCCAACACCAAATGACGCGCCATATCTGTCAGAAGATGACCACTTGGTAGATGCAGACTATGAGCAGCCAGATAATGATATCGATACGGAAGTTGATGAGGATATCGATGAGCTGGATGCTGAAAGCATCGATGACGAAGACCATGCTGACTTGCCGAATGGTAGTGGTACGCTAGATGTGATCAATGCTACCCATACGGTCAGTGTTGATGAAGCGGGCTTGCGTATTGATAAGCTGGCGTCACAGGTGTTTACTGACTTTTCGCGTGCCCAATTACAAGGATGGGTTACCGATGGTAGCTTATTGTGTAACGGCGAGGTACTGAAACCAAAACACCGCGTTAAAGCGGAAGATGTGCTGCACTTATCCACCACCTTGCAGCAGCACAGCGAAGATTTGCCTGAAAATATTGACATCGATGTGGTTTACGAAGATGAGGCGGTACTGGTCATTAATAAACCTGTCGGTATGGTGGTGCACCCAGGTGCGGGCAATCAAACGGGCACGTTGGTCAATGCCTTGCTCTACCACTATCCGCAGCAGCACCATTTGCCGCGTGCAGGCCTTGTTCACCGTATTGATAAAGACACTTCAGGTCTACTGCTGATTGGCAAAACCAAACCAGCGCAAATGGCACTCATGGCGCAGCTTAAAGACAAATCCGTTTATCGTCATTATCAGTGCGTGGTGGCGGGTGATCAAGACAGCCTCAAGCGTCATCGCCGTATCGATGCGCCAATCGGCCGTCATCGCAATCAGCGTACCAAAATGGCCGTAATGACTGCAGGACGTGATGCGGTGACCCATCTGCTTGAGATCACCCCGCTCAATGACAACTACTGCCTGCTTGATGTTGGCCTTGAGACTGGGCGGACGCATCAGATCCGCGTACATTTAAGCCATGTTTCGCATCCTTTGGTCGGCGATCGTGTCTATGGCGGACGCCGTCAGCTGCGTGCTGGCTTGACCGACATGCAGCGCCGCGTGATTACCAACTTCCCGCGTCAAGCGCTGCATGCGTATGCGCTCGGCTTTGTGCATCCAACGACTGATGAAGATATCGAAGTGACCGCGCCGCTACCAGAAGATATGCAACAATTGATCGCTGCACTCAGCGATGGCTATGTTGATGAGTAACTGATGACGACCATTCCTATTGAAGTACGGACAGCACTGGCGCAAGTGACGGTGTTCCAAACGGCTGCGCTGACACCTGTTAATACTGATGAGGCTGATAATGACCATCAGCCAGTAGCCATGTGCCGTCAGGGCAAGGCCAACTATGGTGATTTTAACCTTGGCTTGCATGTGGGTGACACGCCCGCGTCAGTGCTGGACAATCGAATGCGTCTACTGGCGACAATCAATCGACATATTGCGCCGCAGTCTACGGTAGCCAGTCAGCCCCTCACGCGTTTGTACTGGGTTGATCAAGTCCATGGCAATCAGGTACATGATGTTGACATCAAGCGTGAAGACACCAGCGCCTTCAGTATGCGACCAACGGCAGCAGATGCGATGGTCAGCACGCAAGTCGGCGTGGGACTGGCGATCATGACTGCTGATTGTGTGCCCATCGTGCTCTATCAAGCCAAGACAGGACGTATTGCCGCTATTCATGCGGGCTGGCAAGGGCTTGCCTGCGGCGTGATCGCCCAAACCGCCACGCATTTTGAAGCCGATGCGCCCATCACGGCATGGGTAGGGATCTGTATCAGTCAGGATAACTACGAAGTGGGGCAGGAGGTCGGTACTAAGCTGCTGGCAGGTTGCCGTAACCATCAATTGCTACCGACCGCGTATTTGGACACCTTTGATACCCGCTATGCGGTGCCGTCTGAGATGACCACGCAGACGCCGTATTTACATAATACAGTTGATAAATTATCAAATAACGCTACAGTAAGCACGGACAAAATAAAGCTGGACTTACCAAAGCTGGCAGTAGACCAACTGACCGCTGCTGGCATCACGGTATGTACAGATAGGCCGCAGCCTTGTAGTTATGCTGATACGCATTATTACTCTTATCGCCGTCAGACCCACCGTCAGCAGCCAGCGACAGGGCGTATGGCCTTAGTGATTGTCCGTCACTCATAGTCCGCTATTGCCCGTTTGCCGTAGATTACGCTGGCAAGTCAGCGGCTACTTTTTTATGTCTCAACCGTTGATGACTTACCGAATTCACCACCCAATACTAGAGCTTGTATGAATACATCTGTTACCGCATCTTCACTATCGTTGCCAGCCCACACAGCGGCCTTGTCTGTGGCAGTCATTTACCACAGCAACTATGGTCACACCAAGCGCGTGGCTGAAGCCATCGTCACAGGCGCACGCCAGCAGTTGCCTGATCATCAGGTCAAAGCCGTAGATGTGCACGATGTCGATTGGGATTTTTTGGATGCGGCAGATGCCTTGATATTTGGTAGCGCGGTGTATATGGGCAGCGTTACTGCCGAATTTAAAACCTTTATGGATGAAACCTCACAGCGCTGGTATCATCGCAAATGGGAGGGCAAATGGGCGGCAGGCTTTGCCAATTCAGGCGGGCTAAGCGGTGACAAACTTGCAGTATTGCAGCAGATTTGTCTGTACACCATGCAACATGGGATGAACTGGATTGGCATGCCGCTGATGCCGACAGGACATGCCGAGCAGGATCTCAACCGCTTATCAAGCTTTTTGGGACTCATGACCCAGTCGATCGACGCGCCACCAGAGCAGACACCGGGCAAAGGCGATATCGACACCGCGATTTGGTTTGGCGATCACGTGGCCAAAACCATCATCAAACACGCGCCCAATCAAGCAAGCCAAAGTTAAAACGGTTTTGATTTGACAGTGGTGAATGGTTTTTAAGGCAGGTATCTCTATGGATGCCTGCTTTTTTTATACTTGCTTGCTGCTTGGTTTAAGTAACTCATGATTGCCATAACTGGCGGTCACTGGAATGGGACTATCGACAAACTGAAACGACTGGCAGCCAGAGAGCAGAGTCAGCATACTGATAATACTGGCTGCGAGTATGTATTTTATGGTCATAACAATGACTTCCTAGCAAGTGAAGAACAATCGTACTAGGGCGTGTCCCTATGTTAACAATGGTGATAAACGTTTGAATCAGGGACACGCCCTAGACCGCTTATCATAAAAACGCAGGCTTATCGTGATAGGTTTTTTTGGGATATGACACGTTGCTGCACTGTGATAAGTCTATCGAGGCGTTAGTATAGCGCTGCATTCCTGTTCATGCTACTGATGACCTTTTGTAAAAAAATACCGATAACGCATAAATGATCGTGCAATCTATGAAAAATAGTTATAGTTTATAAAGACACAAGCAGGATGTGACAGCAAGGATGCTTGAAAAAATAAAAACAACGTGTGAACGCTGATGATTCAGTAGCGACTGGCGATATGAGGATATTATGAAGTCACTATCTATGGTGTTATCTATCTGTATCACAGGCTTGGTATCATCTGCCGTGTCTGCTCAAGGGCTGCCATTACCCAATGTCAGTCCTGCTCATAGCAACCTTGAAAATCGCGGGGCGTATCTGGCACGCGCTGCTGACTGCATGGCTTGTCATGGTGACAACTACCAAGGCGGCTTACCGATAGAAACGCCACTTGGCAACATCTACTCAACCAATATCACCCCGTCAGTACGCTATGGCATTGGTAACTATACCAAAGCCGATTTTAAGACTGCTTTAAAAAAGGGTCGGACGCCCGATCATTTTTTATACCCTGCCATGCCATATCCCTCTTATCATGATGTCGCTGATGCCGACATCGACGCACTATTTGCCTATTTTCAGACCGTGCCGATGGTTGATGAGCCTCCTGAAAAAACTACGCACTTGCCATTTCCGCTTAATATTCGCAGTCTCATGCTCGCTTGGAACCTTATCAACGTGCCTGCCACCGACAACCGAGCAGGCCTAACCGACAAGCAGCAGCGCGGTGAATACTTGGTCAATAACCTAGAACACTGCGGTACTTGCCATACCCCGCGTAACTTAACCATGGGGCTGGATCAAGACAAATACCTATCAGGCGCGCCGTTTGGCAAACTGTATGCGCCCAATATCACGCCCGATAATAACAGCGGTATCGGACGCTGGAGTGAGCAAGATATCGTCACCTATCTGCGTACAGGTGAGCTACACCAGCGCGCTCATGCAGGTGGCGGGATGGGAGAGGCGGTTTTTCACAGTACGCGCTACCTCACCGATGACGATCTCAGTAGTATTGCCGCCTATCTAAAAGCCATACCCAGTATGCCAACCGATAATACCATCATACCTGTGGTTTCTGAGCGTTTGCCGCCGCCAAGCAGCTCGTCCATCACTTATAACCTACTTGATCAACAGAGCTATCTGGCGCAGGCCAAACAGAGCATCTTAGCAACCGATACGCCAAAAGCGCTGTACCTGTCCGCTTGCGCCAGCTGTCACGGCGTTGACGGTTACGGTCAGCCAGCTGCCCATTATCCCTCTATTGTCGGTTTACGCAGTATTCGCGAGCAGCGCCCTGATCGGTTGGTCAGCGTCATCAACTATGGCGTTCAGAGCAGTTTAAACACCGCCCCCAGCATGCCAGGATTTGGAAAAGACTTAAGCAATGCCGAAATTGCCAGTATCACCAACTATGTGCGCGTCACCTTTGGCAGTCTAGCGCATAGCGAGATCAGTGCCGATGATGTCAAGCGCATTAAGGCGGCCAAGTAATAGTCTGAGCAACGTTTGCTGAATCAGCAAGATTGATAATAACGATAAACCATCATAAAACATGCAGCTATAGACCGTTTTTATAAGGATAGGATCATGACCGACTTGCCTCAATCTCCCACCCGTCGTCAGTTGTTGTCCATGATTGGCAAGACGGCAGGCGGGGCTGCCATGTATCAGGCCATGACCTCGCTGGGTTTTGCCTCTGAGTCAAGTTTTCAGGCCGAGATGAACCTAACAGGCGCACCAGAAGGCGCCAGTATTGTCATATTGGGTGCGGGATTGGGCGGGCTGACCGCTGCTTATGAGCTGAGAAAAGCAGGCTATAAGGTCAAGGTGCTGGAGTTTCAAAATCGCGGCGGTGGTCGCAGCTGGAGCCTACACAGCGGCGATAAATACACCGAGCTTGGTGGCGGCGTGGTCAGCTGCGACTTTGAAAAAGGCAACTATCTAAACGGCGGCCCGTGGCGCTTGCCCAGTCACCATTATGCCGTGCTGCATTACTGCAAAAAGTTCGGTGTGGCGTTGCAGCCCTTTATACAAACCAATGACCGCGCCTATTTGCATCGCACCAACCACTTTAACGGTGCGCCGCAACGCTTGGGTGATGTGACCAACGATGTACGCGGCTATGTCTCAGAGCTGTTATCTAAAGCGGTCAACGTCGGCAGTCTCGATCAGGTGGTCAACAAAGAAGACAAAGAAAAATTGCTCGAAGGCCTCAAAGGCTGGGGCGTGCTTGATCGAGACTATCGCTATGTGGCCAGTCATGAAACCAGCAAGCACCGCGGCTATAGTGTCTATCCGGGTGGCGGGCTGATGCCTGAGGCCAAGCCGTCACAGCCCATTCCCATGCACGATCTGCTACAGTCGGGTATGTGGTCTGACTTGTATCACAACTATACCGTCCACGTGCACCAACCGGTGATGTTTCAGCCTGTCGGTGGTATGGGTAAAATCGGAGAGGCCTTTACCCATGAATGCCGCGAGATGATTGAGTTCAATGCCAAAGTGACCAAGATCAATCAAGACGATAGCGGCGTGACCATTGATTATGTTGACAGCACACAACCTGATGGCCCATCCAAATCCATTCGCGCTGATTGGTGCGTGTGCAATATCCCTTTATCTATTTTAAGCCAAATCGACATCAATGTCTCAAAACCAATGAAGCAGGCCATTGCCGCCGTGCCTTATGAGACGTCTTTTAAGGTCGGTTTGGAGTTCAAACGGCGTTTTTGGGAAGAAGATGAGTGGATTTATGGCGGGATCACCTATACCGATATGCCCATTACCCAAATATCTTATCCCTCCGACAAGATGTTCAGCTCAGGCTCTGGAGTGCTGCTTGGAGCTTATGGCTTTGGCCCAACCTCATATAAGTTTAATACCTTAACGCCAAAAGAGCGCATCAATGCCGCGCTTGCTTACGGTAAACATATCCACCCGCAGTATCCAAAAGAATTTCGTTCAGGCACCTCAGTGGCTTGGCACCGTATCCCATGGACGCTTGGCTGCTATGGTATGTGGAGTGAGTCAAGCCGCGACCAGTATTACCAGACCTTGTGCCGTATCGACAATCGCATTGTGCTGGCAGGTGAGCACTGTTCGCACATCCCAGCATGGCAAGAAGGGGCGATCTTATCAGGGATGGATGCGGCCAAGCGCTTGCATCAAAAAGCCAAACTCATGGGTTAACTGACAATCACAGATGTAGAGACGACTATGACAAGCACCGTACAACCGCCTATGGCGATTCTGATTGGACTTAGCGTCGGTAGTATGCTGCTGGCAGGCTGTAATCAGCACATCAAAAAAGAGGCAGTCACTCTTGCCAGCAAACAGCAAGCGCAGTCGGTCTTTGACAATCAAGCCAGTCGCAATACAGGGGCATGGGGCGGGGTATACATGAGCCGTGCTGAGTTAAATGATCCCAATCGTAATATTGTCGCCAAGCATACCATTCCCATCATGAGCGCAGATAAGTCATTAAAAAAATGGCAAGCAAAGTTTGGCGATACTGACGCGTTCGTCAGCACCAATGGCAAAACACTATACCAAAACTCGTGTGCAGGCTGTCACATGGACAGTGGTGAGGGCGCACAAGGCGCAGGCTATTATCCGCCGCTCGCCCATAACAGCAAAATGCAATCAAAGTACTACATTATTAACATCTTACTTAATGGTTTGCGCGGTATGCCTGCTTTTCAGGGTACGATGAATGATGCACAAATCGCGGCTGTTACGCAGTATGTACATAGTGACTTGAATGATTTTACCGATACCATTACTGCTGATAATGTCGCTGCACTGCGCCATGAGAATCCGCCAGGGGCTGATCCAAGTGAGTAGCTGTGATATTCAGCAATGCTTAGACATAAAAAAGCGCCTGATAAATAGGCGCTTTTTCAAATAGAGACATGCCCTAATAGCATGTTACAGCGAAAATGATTATTTTGGGCTTGCTGACCACACAGGAGAGCGGACAATACCATCGGCCGTTTTGGTCAAGGTTGTACCATCGCTCAATGATTTAATCGTCAGCGCACCTTTGCTGCCTTGTTTGGTTGCGATGACTACACGCTTGCCACTGGGTGAAAAGCTCGGCGCTTCATCAAGGCCCGTACCGCCAAAGCTGGCAATGTTGCTGCCACCGCTGCTCATGACCGCTGCTGATCTGCCACTTAAATAGGCAATCTGTGTGCCATCTGCGTTAAATTGTGGCGTGGCCGCATAGCCGCCCCGAGAGATTTGTTGGCTGCTGCCTGAGCCAAAGGTATAGCGGTAGATGCGGGGCTGGTTGTTTTTTTCGTTGTCATAAACATAGGCAAAGGATTGACCGTCAGGCGCATAGCTTGGCTGAAAACCCTTAGTCAGCCTGCGCGGTGTGCCACCACTGGCACTCATTTCATAAATATAATTATCGCCTTCATGACTGCCAGAGAACAGAATGCGTCCACCATCGGGTGAAAATGATGGGTTCATACTAGAGCCCCACAAGTTGGCGGTGATGGGCTGAGCACCGCCACCACTGACGTTTTGTACATAAATGACAGGATTTGGGTTGTCAGACGGCGCCGGATGCGCCACCTGCACCGAGTAAGCGATACGACTGCCATCAGGTGACCAAGCAGGCGCGTAGATTGACCCTTTGACTGTAGCGATGGTTTGCTCGTTTTCACCTGTGGCATCCATGACTTTGATACGTGAGGTCTTATTCGCACCGACTCCCGTCTCTTCAATATAGCCAATGCGTCCTGCAAAGTCGCTTGGTTGTCCTGTGATTAAGTGATGCACATTGTCAGCGATTACACTTGCAGAGTAGCGCATGCTGTTAGTGTCTCGTTTAGAAGACCGCGTTTGCTTGCCTTCTATCGCGCGTCCTGTTTGGGTGTCAACGACTTCATAATCAATCACCACCTCACCACCTACCGTACGTGTATTACCGACCACGATATAAGGGATTGCGGTACTTTGCCACAGTGGAAGCTTACTTGCCACTTCGCGGCTGGTGTGCGGCTGCTCTGGCAGGTTCTGACTGGTGGTTTGTAGGTCGGTATTTAGTATTCTTGTAGCGATAGGTGAGATGACCGTATCACCAGCAAAGGGAACAAAGGCGACTTGGTTGGTTTGCTTGGGCACCGTATAGTCAAACACCAAAGGCTCAGGCGCAGCATTGGCATACGGTATAGCACAGACCGTGACCGCAGCACCAAGCAAAGGCAATAGATATTTTTTGCCGGCAGCGGCTTGTCTACGAGTTTTCTTAGCAATAGTAACTGACAAAATATAAACTCCTAAAGTCGTATATTTATTATGATTGGCGATAGCAGCAGCGCCTGATAGTCATAAGGTAATGCAATATGAAAAGGGATACAAGTGACACGCTGTAACTCACAAAAGTTGTCGTTTACTTGTGCTCAAGCTAAGTGATGACACACCCTAGTTACTGCCACGTAAAATGACGGTAAAGGTAGGATATCTGGGATCATTACTATCAATCGGGAAGCGGCCAACGGATTTGACTGCTCTGACAGCCTCACGGCTAAATATTGTATCTTCACCAAGTGATGCTATATTGATAACGCGACCGTTCTTATCAACAGTAATGCTTAGATGTGTATTACCTGAAGTCGGGGCAGTTGAATAAAACTGAGAACGAATAAGATTGACGATTTGAGTAGCACTTGCGTCAGAGTTGACATCTTCTCTGTACGAGTGGGTTTTTTGTCTAAAATCATTAGGTATAACAGGCGTATGATCACTTAGGTGATAAGCAGTACTAGTATTGCTTATATTACTGGCGGGCGTTGTACCTGTCACTGATGCTGAACAAGATGCAGTAAACATACTCATCATGACGGCAACAAAAGGCAATAAATGGGGTTTGCGTATCTTCATCAAAGAACTATAGCTCCACTCATGATTAAATGAGAAGATACTGAACAAATTTATACTTTTTGTCAATAAACCAATACTACTTATACAGAAAAGCCTATTTTTAATAGACACAATAAAAAATAGTTTTTTTGTAAGGGGTTTAAAAAATAATAGGACTATCAACGACTTCCATTGAAGGTGATAGGAATATTCGGATATTGAGGATGACTGCTGTCAATGTCAAAGCGCCCGACTGCTTTAGCTGCCCTAACAGCCTCACGGCTAAAGACTGTATCTTCACCAGGTGATTTTGCATCGATAACTCGACCACTTGCATCAACAGTAATAATTAATTGTACGCTACCAGTTTTGCCTGCAGGTGGATTAAATTTTTTACGAATCTCACCTAATATCTGTGCATCGCTTGCACCGCCGCCACCACCGCTAAGTGGACTTCTATTCTGGTTTGAATTTTGCCCAAAGTTATCAGGAAATACTGGGATACCATCATCCTCCATACTATGCGTTTTAGGTGTTTTGCTTGAGTCTGATTCGCTATTACTGTTTCGCGCTGGCGCTTTCCGTTTTTCAATAGGTGGCTGCGGGTTATTATAGCTGTCTTTGTATGCGTCTAACTGTCGTTGTAGTGCTTCTTCCTCACGGCGGCGTTGTTCCTGCCTGTTTTCAATACGTTGATTTGCTTCATCACTCATTTTGCGTTTTGACTCAGCAAGTTCACGCTCGTACTTCTCCATTTTCTCGATTATTTGCTGCTGTTGGCTATTGGTATACACAGGCTCATCAGACTTGGTAAAGACAGAGCGGCGCTGCGCTCCTGTCGTGACATTGTCGCTGCCTGAGCTGGGCGCATAGGTCGCACTGCTGTCAGCGGCGGTATCGCTTTGGCTACTGGCGAGGGCTTGGGCCGCGGCGCGATTGGCCAGTATTTGCCCTTGTATGTCTGCCAGCTGCTCTGGTGACACCATCATTGTCTCAAGGCTGCCTACCGTCTCTACTTCCGTATGCTGATAGCCGTAGATCAATGCCCCAATGATGATGCCATGCGCAAGCAAGCTGAGCAGTGTAGGTAGCGTGATACCATCACCTTCAGGCTGAGTAGGAACATAGACGGCGGAAACGTTTTTCATGGTCATGGGTCATCACATTAAGGTCTTACAACGGTAAAGTGTGGATATCGGAATGGCACAGTGGCGCTCAAGATTCAGCGCTATCGCCAAACTAGGGCTGCGGAACGGGTAAAGGTTTGCCAGTCAGCAAGCCGACTTTTTGAATACCGGCCTGCTGCAGACTTGCCATTAGGGTCATGATTGCACCGTACTGGTTATTTTGATCGGCGTTGATCATCACTTGTACAGGCGCTTCGCCCGCATTGCTGTTTTGCATTTGCAAATTAGACAGCGTGTTGATCAGTTCAGGCTCAGTGATGGACATGTCGACATTGTCTTCATAGCTGATAAAAATCTCACCGCTTTCGGTCAAAGAGACAATAACAGGCAGCTGTTTTTGGCTTAATGTATTGGTTTGCTCCTTGGGCAAATCTACATCAACCCCTGTGGTCAGCATTGGGGTGGTCACCATAAATATCACCAGCAGCACCAGCATCACGTCAATATAAGGGACAACGTTCATCTCGGCATTGAGTGACTTTTTTTTACGGCGATAGGGACTGGGTTTCATAGACCGGATACCTGTGTTCTGTTTGGCGTAGGTGCTACAGGACTGGTGCTGGTCTCGCGTTGTAGCATACCTGTCATCTCATCACAAAATAGCGCGCGTGAATCGTACAAGCGCTCAAGCTTGGCGGTAAAATGATTGTACGCCAATACGGCAGGGATGGCAGCAAACAGTCCCATTGCTGTGGCGATCAAGGCCTCGGCAATACCGGGTGCTACCGATGCCAGTGTCGCTTGCTCAGTCTGTGAGAGACCCAAAAAGGCATTCATAATACCCCATACCGTACCAAATAAGCCTACATAAGGAGCGACAGAGCCGACACTGGCTAAGATAGCGACCCCCGATTCAAGCTGCTGCTGCTGACGACCCAGCCCAACACGCAGTTTGCGCTCAACCCCATCAATAATGTCGTCTTTGGGCTGACGTTTTTTGTGCATCCGCAAATACTCAGAAAAGCCCACATAAAAAATCTGCTCAAGACCTTGGCGATCAGGTGATCCTTGAATACCTTGATACAACTTGGCCAAGTCTTCACCCGACCAAAACCATGTTTCAAACTGCTCATCAAAGCTTCTAGCCGTACCAATACGTGAGCTTAAACGAAAGATAATCACCCAGCTCAGCAGCGACGCAAGCAATAGCAACGCCATCACAATCTGTACCAGTAAACTGGCTTGGGTAATCAGGTCAATAATATTTAATGATTCAGGCATGTAACAGACTCACTGATGATGAACAACAGCCAATGTAAGCGGCGTTAATAAGTGTCGCTAAGTTGGATAAAACCCTATGATACGAATAGGGATGATGATTGGTTGATAAAGTATAGAGTGTATGACACAACACGATGTGGTCACAAGATCATACGAATATGTGCCACTAACTAGCCACTATAGATACTGAGGTTTATTGCGTGGTTTGCGGATACTGTTATCGGCGCACCGCGCCGGGACAATTTGTCATTTAGCGCTAGTGTACTGACAAATTATAAAAAGGTCATTTATTAATGTGTTAAATAATCACAACCCCCTTTGTTTGTAGCGGCTGCAAGCTCACGATACCATTATGATTAAAAGAGAAGTCACATACTAATGTCAGGTAAAAAACCCAGCCATATGGTTATTTTTATTTTTATACCCATAAGGCACGTATATTCATTGAATTTATGAGATAGGTTCTCTAGAATGTTACATTTTGTTAAATCTACCTTCGATATATTTTGTTTGACGTCGCGACTTTGTTGCTGACGTCATCTTTATTTTAGGCTTAACAAACCTGTCTTTTCACAAGCAAGCTGGGCGCGACACTTATGAATGCAATTGAACGCTACTTTGGGATTAACGGTGACAACACCACCGTCAAAACAGAAATCCTCGCTGGTATCACCACCTTTTTGACGATGGCTTATATCATCTTTGTAAACCCCAACGTCTTAGCAGAAGCAGGTATGGATAAGGGCGCGGTATTCGTTGCCACTTGTCTGGCCGCGGCGGTCGGCTGTTTTATTATGGGGCTGTACGCTCGTCTGCCAGTCGCCTTGGCGCCGGGTATGGGTTTGAACGCCTTTTTTACCTATGGCGTGGTTATGGGTATGGGGTATACATGGCAAACGGCGCTAGGCGCGGTCTTTTTGTCAGGGTGTATTTTCATTATCTTAAGCTTATTTAAGATTCGTGAATGGATCATCAATGCCATTCCACTGTGTTTAAAACAAGGTATTGTGGCAGGTATCGGTGCCTTTTTGGCGTTTATTGCGCTGCAAAGCTCAGGCATCATCGTGGCGCAGCAGGCCACCTTGGTTACTCTGGGGGATATGCGTTCATTTGCACCAATGATGGCTGCATTGGGCTTTTTTGTCATCATCGGCCTCGTTTATAAAAAAGTACCCGGCGCTGTCACCATTGGTATCCTACTGGTGACGCTAGTCAGTTTGTTGACTGGTCATACCCAATTTGCGGGTATTGTTTCAGCACCGCCCTCTATCGCACCGACGCTGATGCAGCTTGATATTGCAGGCGCGTTTGATGTGGGTATGATCAGCGTAATTTTTGCATTCTTGTTTGTGGATTTGTTTGATACGACAGGCAGTTTGGTGGGTATTACCAGTAAAGCGGGTCTGATCGACAAAGATGGCAATATTCCCAATATGGATAAAGCGCTGTTGGCGGATTCGACCGCGACTGTGGCTGGGGCTATGTTTGGTACGTCATCGACCACCAGCTATATTGAGAGTGCTTCGGGTGTGGCCTCAGGTGGGCGTACAGGTTTGATGGCGGTTACTGTTGGGGTGATGTTCTTACTCAGCATCTTTTTTGCCCCGCTGGCAGGTATGATTCCCGCTTATGCGACCGCAGGCGCGATTTTTTACGTGTCAGTATTGATGCTGTTTACCTTAAAAGACATCAACTGGGAAGACCTCACCGAAGCTGCCCCTGTCGCTGTGGTGCTGCTACTAACGCCGCTGACGTATTCTATCGCCGATGGTATTGCCCTTGGCTTTATTACTTTCACTGCTGTGAAAGCCATCACAGGCAAATTATCAGAAATCACTGTACCTGTTTGGGTACTTACCTTTGTGCTACTGATTAAGATTGTGTTGCTATAAGCGTTATTGTCACTTTTTTTGCATTGTCACTTTTTTGCCAAAAAAATGACCACTTTGGCAGTTGTTTTACCCTTTTTGTGTATTTTTCAGCCTTTTGCGCACCAGTGATTTGGATTGTCCAAATACTGGTGCGTTTTTGGTTCAATAGGCGGCGTTATTTTGTCACCATATTGAACACACTTATCGCTATAGGATATGGACTGTATCCCTTTGGTTGGTAAGATGATGGACTTTTGTTGTTATATCTACCTAACATGGTCATTTTCTTACCATTAAAGGTGATATTTATTGATTTAAACATGCAATATTATTAGTTTGAAAAAAATTTTCATGATAATATAGCTGAGTTAAGCGCATCACCTCAATCAACGCCGTAGAGGTTTTTCTTACAGTGAATTAGCTTCATCATCGATTGACTGTCATCTTTAGCGCACAGCCGATAAACATGACAGTCAATCACCCTCCTTTCACTACAGACGAGAAGAAGGCACTAATGCCGCTTAACTGTTCGTTGTTGCCTTTGCATTGTTAACGTATTACGTTAAACGTTCGACGACATACTTAACTGTTTCCAGTTTTTACTGGATTTGCTCGTTCTGTGATGGCGCCGTTTGGCCTTAGTTTGTAGTGATATAACACATTTCGCCCTCGCTTTTGGGGCATAACCTTGTTGCCTAGTCATTTTACAAAGTGACTTTTGGTGAATGGCTTGTTCCTCATTTTAATGATTGGCATATTGTGTGATATCTTAGGTCCTAACGCACCATTTATTATGGTTTTATAAACGATAGTTGTGGAGTTGGTATGAACCCAATAGACAAGTTTACCCCGCAAGAACCTATTTTATTTTCGCCGACCGATCTGCTTGCGCCAGAGTATATCCAGCAGTCAGCAGATGAGTTATTCTCACGTATCTCCCCACTTTACTGTGCGTCAGAAGAGCGCTGGTTGGGTGCCTTGTTGCCACTGGCTAAGCCTAGTGATGCAGAGCGCCAAGCAGCTACTGACCAAACACGCAAGTTGGTCGAGCACGTGCGTAATAACGGTAAAGCCGTAAAAATGGTTGATTCATTGCTCCTTGAGTATAGTCTTGATACGCAAGAAGGTATTTTGCTAATGAGTTTGGCAGAAGCCCTCATCCGCGTGCCAGACAGCTATACTGCTGATGCGCTGATTCGTGACAAAATGAGCGTGGCCGATTGGAAAAAGCATTTAAAAGATGACAACGGTTTGGTCGTTAATGCCTCAACTTGGGGCTTGATGATGACTGGCCGTGTGGTCAGCATCGACAGTAGTACCACTGCTTCTGGCTTTTTGGATCGTATGACCAAAAAGATGGGCGAGCCAATGATTCGCGGTGCGATGCAAAAAGCCATGCGTATCATGGGTCACCAGTTCGTACTTGGCGAAACCATTGAAGGTGCTAACCGCAACAGTCAGTCATACCGTAATAAAGGCTACACCTACTCATTTGATATGTTGGGTGAAGCCGCTATTACCAACCGTGATGCTGAAAAGTACTTTAACTCATACCTGCATGCGATTAAAGCAACTGCCGATGTTAAAGTGAAAGAGGGCATGCCAAAGCCATCTGTCTCTATCAAGCTGTCTGCACTGCATCCACGCTATGAAGCCACGCAAGAAGCGCAGGTTATGGGGCTGTTACGTCAGCGCTGTATGCTGCTGATCGAAGCGGCTCGTGAAGTCAATGTTGACTTGAGTATTGATGCTGAAGAAGCAGATCGCCTTGAGATTTCTTTGAAACTGTTTGAATCACTCTACCGTGACCCACTAACCGCAGGTTGGGATGGTCTAGGTATCGTGGTACAAGGGTACTCAAAACGTGCTATCGCTGTCTTTGCTTGGTTGGCTCGTATTTCTAAAGAAGTGGGCGACCGTATTCCAATCCGTTTGGTAAAAGGCGCTTATTGGGATTACGAGATCAAATTGGCTCAGCAAAAAGGCTTGGTTGGTTATCCTGTTTGGACGCGTAAAGAAGGTACGGATACGGCCTACTTGGCGTGCGCACGCTTCTTGTTGTCAGAGCATCTACGTGGTCTGATCTGGCCTCAGTTTGCCACGCACAACGCGCATACGCTAGCATCTGTGATGACCATGAGCTCACACAAAGACTTTGAGTTCCAGCGTTTGCACGGTATGGGTGACGCACTTTATGATCACATCTTGCAAGCTTATGATATCCCTGTGCGTATTTATGCGCCCGTTGGTGCTCACAAAGACTTGCTACCATACTTGGTACGTCGTCTGCTTGAAAACGGTGCCAACAGCTCGTTTGTACATCAGTTGCTAGATAAGTCATACCCAATCGAAAAATTGACCGTGCATCCTTATGATAAGTTGACGGCAAATAGCACTTTGCATAACCAAAGTATCCCGATGCCACTTGATATCTATGGTGATCGCCGTGCAGGCTTTGGCCCGAATATCTTTGTTGAGTCGCAGTGGACACCGTTCAGAACTGAGATTGACAGCTATATCGACAAAAACTGGTTGGCGACACCGATCATCAATGGCGAAGCGATCAATGATTCAGCGGCAGGCAAATTGGCTGATCACGCCATTCGTGCGCCTTGGGACCATAATGTCCACGTAGGTAATGTGTTATATGCTAACGCTGACTTGGCAAGAAAAGCCATCGATGCAGCAGTCGCAGGCCAAGAGGCGTGGAGCGCTGTACCAGCTACAGAACGTGCGGACATCTTGCGTAAGATTGCAGACTTGCTTGAAGACAACTACGCTGAATTCATGGCACTTTGCCAAGTTGAAGCGGGTAAAACCATTCAAGACAGTATCGATGAGATTAGAGAAGCCGTTGATTTCTGCCGTTTTTATGCCAACGAAGCTGAGCGTCTTGACTCTGAAGTACATAGCTTGACTGACCTAAACGGCAAAAACGTGCGTCAGGTCTACCGTGCCCGTGGTACGTTCGTTTGTATCAGCCCATGGAACTTCCCATTGGCTATTTATACTGGTCAGATTGCCGCTGCCCTTGCTGCAGGTAATACCGTCGTGGCAAAACCTGCTGAACAAACCAGCTTGATCGCGCATTTTGCTGCACAGCTGATGTACCAAGCAGGTGTTCCGGCGCATGCACTACAGTTTGTGACTGGTGCAGGTGAAGTGGGCGCTGCGTTAACCGCTGCGGATAATCTTTCAGGCGTTATCTTCACAGGCTCTACCCAGACTGCTCAGCGTATCAACCAAAGTCTCAACAGCCATGCACAAGCCAATGGTGAGCTGCCAGTATTGATCGCAGAAACGGGTGGTCAAAACGCCATGATTGCTGACTCAACGGCGTTGCCAGAGCAGGTCGTAAAAGATGCGGTGATGTCATCATTTGGTTCAGCAGGTCAGCGCTGTTCAGCGTGTCGTATCTTGTGCATCCAAGAAGAAGTGGCTGACGAGTTGATCGAGTTGCTACAAGGTCATATGGCTGAGCTGAATGTCGGCAATCCGTTGTATGTATCAACTGACGTGGGCCCTGTGATTGACAGTGATGCCAAAGAAGGTCTAGATGGTCACATTGAGCGCATGAGATCTGAGCCTACCGCGAAGATTTTGGGTCAAACGCCGATCAGCAGTAACTCAACCGTTAACGAGTCAGACGCAACATTTGTATTGCCAACTGCGATCGAAGTACAAAGCATCGATGTGATTGGTGGTGAACACTTTGGTCCTATCCTGCACGTGCTACGCTACAAAGCTCGTGACTTGGACAAATTGATTGACTCAATCAATAACACTGGTTTTGGTTTGACGCTAGGTATTCACAGCCGTATTGAGCATATCTCTGAGCATATTGAGAGCCGTGTTTGTGTGGGTAACACTTATGTCAACCGTAACCAAATTGGCGCCATCGTAAACGTACAGCCATTTGGTGGTTGTGGTCTATCAGGTACGGGTCCGAAAGCGGGTGGTCCTCACTATGTCGCACGCTTGATGACCTTGAAAACTGAAAGTGACAGCCAAAACAACCCATCTACCCAAAACAACATCGCATAAGGAGTCGCAACATGGCAAATGAATTCAAAAAGAACCATGCTCAGGTTTGTGAAGCTTGGCGATTGCTCGGCGCGGTCAATCGTGCTGCTTATCTTGAAGCCGCTATTCCAAAGCTGGCATTGATGACAGGTGATGCCAACAAAGCGCGTCGCTTATTCAATCACTTGCTCAGCTTTGCGTCGCATCTTGATGAAGTGCATCGTTTAACGGGTGCCACAGGCGAGTCAAACGACTTGTACTTGACTGCACGCGGCAAAACGATGATTTTTGGTGGTGAGACGGGTAAAGCGATGGCGGTACTTGGTCAGCTGATTGCCGCTTTGGTGACTGGTAACGAAGTGATCTTACATTGTCCAAGCCAAGAAGACATGTGTAATGAAGCGGCTAAAGCCTTGTATGACGCAGGCATTACTGAAGATGTACTAAGCGTTGCCAATGACTCTCAAACCGTCACCTTGCTACATATCGATCGTTTAGCACAAGTCGCTGTTGCAGGTAATAGCGCCGATGCACAAAGCATCAGCCAAGAGCTTGCAGGTACCGATGGTATCTTAACGCAAGTGATCGCGGTGACCGATATGGACGGTTTTACTGAGATGTTGACAGAAGACTATATCCATCGCTTTATCACAGAGCGCGTTAAAACCATCAACACTACTGCCATTGGCGGTAACGCAAGCTTGCTAGAGCTTGGCGCATCTTAAGCACTTAAAGCAGTAATTGCAGGACAAATAGTAACTATTTGCCCTGCTCATAACGATCATTCATTGTCGGTTGACATACTTTTGGTATGTTAATGGTCAGTGGCTGATCGTTTTTTATTGGACGCAAAAAAGACAGTATCCATTATGGTTGAAATGGTGTCATGCCGCTATCAGCTACAGCGTCTTTGGTTTTCGCCTGCGGCTCAATAACCTTGAATCATTGCCAAAATAACCCCATAATCTAAGCACTTCTTATAAAAAATAGCCTAAGTAAATATGCCTAATCCATTGGAAAGTATTCAACCCATGACAGAAACACATTCATCCGATATGCCCACGTCTTCAGATAACAATACCAGTACCGATGATATGGCAGATATTCCTGTGCTCGCAAAAGATCGCCATTATCTAAGCCGCTTAGAGCATGACATCCGTCGCCTACGCAAAAATAGTGATAAAGATGAGCGCAAGCAGCAAGAGTTGGATAAAAAAAATGCGCAGTATGACAAGATTAAAACGCGTTCACAGCAAACGGTAGAGACGCGGATAGACAGTATCCCCAATAACTTGGCTGAAAAACTCAATCTTGATCTGCCTGTCAGTCAGCGCGCCGAGGACTTGGTGCAAGCCATTATTGACCATCAAGTGGTGATCGTCGCAGGGGAGACAGGGTCGGGTAAAACCACGCAGTTGCCGAAGCTGGCCATGCTTGCTGGACGCGGCATCACGGGTCAAATCGGTCATACGCAGCCACGCCGATTGGCAGCGCGTAGCGTGGCCAACCGTATTGCCGAAGAGCTGGGCGAGCCACTGGGTAATACGGTCAGCTTTAAGATCCGCTTTAACGAGCAAGGCTCGGCCCAGTCAGTGGTCAAGCTGATGACCGATGGTATCTTGCTTGCTGAGCTGGGCCATGATCGTTTTTTGAGCAAATATGACACCATCATTATTGATGAAGCGCATGAGCGCAGTCTCAATATTGATTTTATTATGGGTTATTTAAAAAATATCTTACCCAAGCGTCCAGACCTTAAAGTTATCATCACTTCAGCCACGCTTGATACCAAGCGTTTTAGTGAATACTTTAGCCGCTATGATGCCAAGCTCAAGCGTCAAGTTCCAGCACCGATTTTTAATGTCGAAGGGCGTAGTTTCCCTGTTGAGGTGCGCTATCGCCCGCTGACGGACGAGCCAGTGACCAGCTCAGATGATGACAGTTATGATGATTTTGAAGATAACCTGCCTCGTGCAGTGGTCGCAGCGGTAGAAGAGTGCTTCAGCGACGCGCACAGCAAAGGCCATCCTGATCAAGCCGATATTTTGATTTTTGCGGCGACCGAGGCGGAGATTCGTGAGCTGCAAGACGTGCTTGATCGGCATGGGCCGCGGCATACTGAGGTGCTGCCGTTGTTTGCGCGCCAAACGTACGATGAACAGCAGCGTATTTTCCAGCCTTCAGGCCGAGGCCGCCGTATCGTTATCGCCACCAACGTGGCAGAGACAGCGTTGACCGTACCGGGCATCCGCTATGTGATTGACTTAGGGTTTGCGCGTATCTCGCGTTACTCGTATCGCTCGCGGGTGCAGCGTTTGCCGATTGAGGCCATCTCACAAGCCGCCGCCAACCAGCGTAAAGGTCGCTGTGGCCGTGTCGCGCCGGGTGTGTGTATTCGCCTATATAGCGAAGAAGATTTTACCAGTCGCCCTGAGTTTACTGAGCCTGAGATTTTGCGTACCAACTTGGCCTCGGTGATTTTGCAAATGGCCAATCTACGTTTGGGTAGTGTCGATAATTTTGATTTTATTGAGCCGCCTGATAGCCGCTTGGTCGCTGATGGGCACAAACTGCTTGACGAGCTGGGTGCAATCACACGCAAAACGGAGTCAAGTGCGCCAAGTAAGCCCAAACGTCAAGGTCTCGATCACCTAAAGCTGACCAATACGGGGCAAAAAATGGCGCGTATGCCCATTGATCCCAGATTGGCGCGTATGCTGGTCGCAGGTAGCGACTTTGATTGTATTCGTGAAATGCTGATCGTGGTGGCGGCGCTGGCGGTGCAAGACCCACGCGAACGCCCTGCCAACAAGCGCACGCAAGCGGATCAAAAGCATGCGCTGTTTCGTCAAGATGACTCAGACTTCTTGTTTTACTTAAGCTTATGGCGCGCCTTGTTTGAAAAAGATGACGATGGTGGCCGACTGTCGAGCAATCAGCGCAAGCAGTTTGCCAAAAAGCATTATCTCAGCTTCCCGCGCGTGCGTGAGTGGCATAAGACCCATCGCCAGCTGGAACAGATGGTGACAGACCTCAAACTGATGGGTAATACTGATAAAGATGAGGGTAAAAACAAGGCCGCAACAGGTGATGTTACCGTCATCAATGATGAACAGCAAAAAGCGGTCAAGTATGCCAACTTGCATCGAGCCCTGCTAACTGGCCTGCTGTCTATTATCGCGCACAAAACCGACAATCGCGGCGAATATCTGGCAGCGCGTCAGCAAAAAACCAAAATATTCCCTGCCAGTACAGTCTTTAAGCAAACCCCGCCATGGGTAATGGCCTTTGAGATGGTCGAAACCTCGCAAGTATTTATGCGTACGGTAGCCAAGATTGAGCCAGAATGGGTAATCTCAGCTGCAGGCAATTTGCTAAAATATCACTACTTTGAGCCGCATTGGTCGAAAAAGACAGGCCGCGTCAAAGCCTATGCGCAGATCAGCCTGTTTGGTTTGATCATTATTGGCAAGCAGCTGGCCAACTATGAGCAGGTCAATTTGGTCGAGGCGCGTGAGATTTTTATTCGTGACGGACTCGTGACGGGTAATTTTGGTCGTAGCGCGCCATTTTTGCAGCACAACATGGACAAAGTCGCGCATGTTGAGCGTATTGAAGATAAACTGCGTCGCCGTGATTTATTGGTTGATGAAGAGACACTGTATCAATTCTATGATCATAAAATACCAGAGCATATTGCCAGTCGCAAAGCGTTTGAAGATTGGCGTGCAGAGATGGAAAAGACAGACAGTAAGTATCTGTTTTTCTCAGACGATGACGTATTGACCAGTCAGGCACCGACCACAGGCGACTTTCCTGAAGTATGGCAGCTTGGCGATCTCAAGCTGCCCTTGCGTTATGTGTTTGATCCCGCCAGCGATGACGATGGTGTGACCATTCGGGTGCCGCTGGCCGCTTTGCCGCAGCTGGATGCGGTTGAGCTGCTGTGGGGCGTGCCCGGCTGGCGCTTTGAGCTGGTCTTGCAGTTGCTCAAGTCATTGCCCAAAGACATTCGTCGCCAGATCGTACCGATTCCCGATACGGCAGACAGCTTATTTGATGAGTTAGCACCAGAGCAGTCGCAAGGGCTACTCAAGCAGATTTGCCAAGCGTTGCATCGTCGCGGTATTGTTTCAGTGACGCCAGATCAGTTCACCCCGTCTGCTATTGATCGCTATTTGCAGCCACAAATCTGTGTGGTTGATGACAAAAACCGCATTATTGAAAAAGGACGAGATTTGCAAACCTTGCAGATCCGTCATGCCAGCGAGACCAGTCAAGCGGTAACGGAGCAGCAAGGGGTGCACAGTCGCTTCCCTGAACATTTTAACTTTAGTAAAAATCACCACAGTGCAGGAGTGGTGATGAAACAGTTTGCAGCTTTGGTCGCTGATGAGGCAGGCGAGGCCGTATCAATACATCAATATACCGATGTCACCGCCGCCCTACAGGCACATCGTGTGGGTGTGTTGACCTTGATGAAAGGCCAGCTGGGAGCTAAGAAAAAACAGCTGACCAGTCAGATTGATAAGGTATTCAAGCTGGCGTTTGCACCGCTTGGCGACATGGAGTCACTCAAGACGGTCGTCATTGACGCTACCTTGGATGCCACGCTTGAAGAGCATTATGTGTTGTTCGATCACAGCGCGGATTTGCCAGAGAGTGCTGATGCACGGGCGGTCGGGTTGGCTGAGGAATTGCCGTTCACGTCAGAGGAGTATCAGCAAACCGCAGAGGTGGTGTTGAACCATTTCCTATTGACTGGACAAACGGTGATCAAGCAGTTAAAAAATGTCTACACGCGTTGGCAGCGTATTCGTCAAGGACTTTTGATGCTGGATCGAGAAATCTTTGGCGAGTCGATAGACGATATGGAAGACCAGCTAGAGGATTTGCATTTGGCTGATTTTGTGTATCGTATGGACTACAGCCATTGGCAGCAATATCCACGCTATCTAGAGGCGCTTGAGATCCGCCTTGAACGCCTTGAACATAACCTTGATGCCGATCTGGACGGTGTCTATGCGCTGGATCTGCATATGGAGCGGCTGGCAGGGCGCGCGGACAGTGAGGCAATCAGCGACTATCGCTGGATGGTTGAGGAGTACCGCATTCAGTTGTTTGCCCAGCCAATGAAAACGCGCATGGCCGTCTCACCCAAGCGCTTGAGCAAAATGTGGAACAGCGTCAGCTAAAGCGCTCAATAGGCGTTTAATAGATGCTCAGCCGCCTCTCAATCACGCAGAAACCAGTCGCTTGCTACCGATTTAATAGATGGTAGTCGCAGGTGATTGGCTTCTGCGTTTTTTTGTGCTTACTGTTTTATAGAAACTTAACAGGCCATTTTTAGCTTACTTAACTGTCATCTGCAGTATGGCGGATACGATTGGCTCAATTTTTGTTGCTGTTTTCTACTGGTATTTGACATTCATCCCCAATTTACGGCCCTTTATCATCAACTTGTCATATTTCTGATTTATGCTTAAGCCCAATATTAACGGTAACTGTCTGGCAGTTTACCAGCAAGATCTTGCTGGATACGGCATCGATCTCGTATAACCCCTTGTTTTTATGTGGGTATGGCGAGGATAGCTGTTGTCTGTTAGATCGCGTTGTCACAGATTAGGGCGTGTTCTCATGGGTATAGCCAGTAAGTTTGGCAGTATCACCACACGAATGCTGATGATTCTGTCATTGGCATTTTTGCTTATTATCATCATGGTTTATTGGGTTATGGATACCCAAGCCAAACCGCGTATCTCAGATTTGACCTCAGAGACGGTGGTTGAAACGGGGAATGAGGTCATCAACAGCATCATGGTCAGTATCAACCATGTCGATGGGATGGCTAAAGCGACCAGTGCCATCAGTGGTGGTTTGCCCAAAAATGAAGCGGTATATGAGGAGACGATTGGCAACTTGATGCAGCAGACTGACCGGCGTATCGTTGGTGGCGGCGTGTGGTTTGATCCCAATATGTATCAAGCCGATCAAGAGCGTCAGTCGTTCGTTTGGACACGCGACGGGTCAGGCGTGATGCAGCCCACAGAGCGCTATAACAGTGATGCCGAAACGCCCAACCCTTACTACCGTGATTGGTGGTATATCCCTGCCATGTATGCGCGTCATGACCACTGTGTCTGGAGCCGCGCTTATGTCGATCCTGTTAGTAACAACCCGATGATGACCTGTGCCAAGGCACTTTATGACAGCCAAAACCAAGCCTTTGATGGCGTGGTGTCTTTTAACTTGTTACTGGACAATCTGGACACTGCCATGACGCGCTGGCAAGAAAAAGTCGGTGGCTATGTGTTTTTGGTCGATTTGGACAATCGGTTTTTGACCTTTCCAGATCAGTCTATTGTCAAGCAAGTCACCGCGAGTAATCCGCAAGGCGAGATGATGACGGCAAGCCAGCTGGCAAGTGACCATGCTGCATTTACACCGATTGCAGACAGCTTGGATGCGGTAAACCGCGATTTGATAGACGAGGCCACCGCAAAAGATGAGGGGCGTTACAATCTGGCCGCGCGCAGTATCTTAAGCACCACCAATATGAACAAAATCAGCACCCAAGAATCAAAACTGCTGTCAGCATTGCTACTACTCAATGTGGATCAAGATTTTAACTTAGTAGACAGCCACTTGGTTGACACCATCGATGTGCCAAATGATTTTGTGCTGCAGGAGCCAGCGACGGCGTTTGTGTTTCGTATGCCGTTTACCTATTGGAAGATGGTGGTGGTCAAGCCCAACAGTGACCTGATGAGCGTGGCCAATGGCCTATCCAACCAACTGATACGCGCCATGCTGCTGGGTTTCTTACCGATCTTGTTGCTGACCGCATGGGCATTTCGCCGTTACTTTACCGATCCGCTCAAAAGTATGGCCAGCTCAGTGGCAGATATGGGTCACCTGATTGAGAAAAAGCAATATCAAAAACTGGGCGCGCACAAATTACCCAACTCCAGCATCAGCGATATTCAACTGATTAGTGATAAAACCAATCAACTGATTGATCGCGTTGTCGAAAACGAAGGCGCATTGGCAGAAATCAATGTTCACCTTGAAAAGCAAGTTGCTGCTCGTACGGCAGACTTGCAGCAAGCCATGAATGAGCTAAAAGCCTCACAAGTGCAGCTGGTACAGTCAGAAAAAATGGCTAGCTTGGGGCAGATGGTGGCAGGCGTGGCGCATGAGGTGAATACGCCGCTTGGCTACGTGCGCAGTAACGTTGAGCTGGTCGGTGACAACCTTTCGCGCTTTGATGAGCTGATGCTCAATACCGAGCATTTATTGTGTGCCCTTAATGATACCAACCATGACAAAGCGCAAATCGATCAGCTGATCGCCAGCACCTTGCAGTGTTGTGACGACATCAAAGAAGATGAGGTCAGCGAAGACTTGGCAGGCTTGGTCAGCGATAGTCTATACGGTATCGACCAAATCGCAGAGCTGGTGGTCAGTCTGCGCGACTTTTCACGCATTGATGAGTCAAAAGTCAAAAACGTGGATATCAATGACTGTATCAATAGCTCATTGGTGATGGCGCGTAACAACCTCAAAACCTTGGACGTGCACAGCGAGCTGGCCGAGCTGCCCACCGTTCAATGTAATCCCTCACAGATCAACCAAGTGCTGCTAAACCTCTTTAACAATGCCGCGCAGGCCATCCCTGCTGGACAAAAAGGTGCGCTGACCATCACCTCAAGCGTTGCACCAACTGATGACAGCGTTCAAATCACCGTCACTGACAATGGTAGTGGTATGGATGATGAGGTTTTGGCGCGTATTTTTGAGCCATTTTTTACCACCAAAAAAGCAGGTGAGGGTACAGGACTTGGGCTTGCCATCTGCGCGCAGATTATTGAACAGCACGGCGGTACCATTGGCGTTGATTCTGTTATCGGGCAAGGAACCACCTTTGCCATTCACCTGCCCATACAAAAGGCCGCACCCGCTGCCAAAACACCAAGCAAAGTATTATTTGACAGCTAAAACAACCAAAGAGATGACCATGCAAAAACCAAAAATTGCCTTTATCGATGATGAACAGCGCATTTTACGCAGTCTAAAAATGCACTTTCGTCAGTCACATGATGTCTTTACCACTACTGACCCTGAGCAACTGATCGACTATATCAGCAGCAATGAAGTGCAAGTGGTCATCAGTGATCAGCGCATGCCAGATAAGCAAGGCACCGAGGTATTACGCGAGGTCAAAGAAGCCTCACCCAATACCATTCGTATTCTGTTAACGGGTTATGCCGATTTAAATGCCGTGATTGATTCGGTCAACGAGGGTGAGATATACCGCTATATCACCAAACCTTGGCAAAATGATGAGCTCAAAAAAATCGTCAATAAAGCCACCGAAATCGCCCAGCAAACGCGCGACATCGACGATGTGGCCATAGAGCCTATCAGTGGCGGCGCCCATCGGCAAGTACTGGTACTTGATGATGACGAAAGTGTCTACCAGCAAATCAAAAAACATTTTGACAGCACTTATCAGATCAGCTGGGCAAGTAGCTTAGAGCAAGCCTCAGAGCTGCTGCAGCGCAAAAAATTCGGCGTGGCGATTGCAGATGTGACTTTGAACAATGACAATATCGCGCCTGTGGTTTATGCGCTTAAAAATATTCAGCCAGACTTGATGATGCTGATGCTGACTGAGTTTAAAGACGCGCATATGATTATTGATCTGATCAATAAGGGACAGATTTACCGCTGTCTGCCGCGCCCGACCAATTTGGCCATGATGAGTATCAGTCTAGACCGCGCCTACCAGCATCACGAAAAGCTGGTACAACAGCCCATTTTGGCTGCGCGCCATCATGTCGATGAAGTTCCTGAGTCCGAATCGTTTGGCTTATCGGGCAAAATCAAAGGCTTTTTTTCAAAGCTAAAAGGCTGGCGCAAAAACAAGTGAATATCGCATCAAGGCGGGACAGTCAAGCGGTAGGTTTTTTACTCAAGATAAACACCAAGACTGCCCCTAAGATCAAGGCGCTGGTAATGGTAAAACGCGCGGTCAGTGGTTCAGCCAGCCATATGACACCAGCTGCAGCTGCCAACACAGGCACGCACAGCTGCACAATAGCGGCTTGGGTGTTTTTAAGTAACGGCATCGCCACATACCAGATGCTATAACCCACACCTGAGGCAATCGCCCCTGATGCACACGCCAGCAAGATGCCTATAGCACTGATAGGGTGGCTTTGTATGGCTGCAAACCACAGCAGTATCGGTAGCGCAACCAAACTTCTAATGAAGTTAAAGCCAGTGGTGCGCAGAGGTGACAAGCAGTTTTTGCCACGGATACTGTATATTCCCCATGCGCCGCCGCTGACACTCATCAATATCGCCGCTTTAAGTGACGGCACCGCCGCAGAGGGCAGCATCAAATAGACAAAACCCAAAACGGCAACGACAAACGCCAGCCACTGCAGCGCGCTCAATTGCTCTTTTTTATAAATACCCCAGCCAATCATGGTCAGCTGCACCGCTGAAAACAGCAGTAGCGCGCCCGTCCCCGTATCCAGCTGCACATACGCCAGCGAAAAGCACAGCGCATAAATAAGCAAACACAGTGCGCTGATCCAGCTGCCTTTATCAGAGAGTATGGCCATATCCCATGTGCCTTGCTGCTTTTGATACGAGGTGCGTAGCGTCATGATAAAAAACAAGCAAACGGCGGCGCTCAGTAGCCGTATCGCAGTAAAATACCATGGGCCAATATCACCACCTGCCAGCGCCATACGGCACAATAGCGAGTTGGCAGCAAAGGCAACCAGCGCCATTAAGGTATAACAAGTGACGGTAAAGGTGGTTTTCAGAAGTCAGTCCTAGTGGTATAAATTATGAGTAGCGAGCATGAGCAGTATGATAATTAATGGCTATTTTCGTATCAGTATTGACAAAAAATAGCCTAAGCAAGTAAAAACAATTCTATTTTAACCAATCCACTACCTGAGTAACCCTGTCTTTCCTATTACCACTGATATAGCGAAAATCTTTGCCATAACTGGTTAGCTGATCAATAAAAAAATCTCTAATAGCCTTGCGATCATGTGGACTGTCGCGCAAATCATCAGCAACCCACGGTATATCTGCATCAGTAAGTAGGATCATATCGTAATGCTGCACTAACGCCGCCTGCTGTAGTGCAGAAGGGCAGTCGTCATAGTACCATTTGGCATAGGTCATCAGCTCAAACAAACTGGTATCACAAAATAAATAGCGACCATGAGCCGCCGCTTGCGCTGCCAGCTGGTTTTCAAGGGCGATTTGTCCTTTGGCAATGGGTAGCAAGTCATCCCACGTACAGGTCTTTTGTTCCAGATCCAATTTTTTTTGCAGATAGGTACGCATATATTCGGGCACCCAAACACTGTCAAAATGCGTGGCCAAATCACGACATAAAGTGGTTTTGCCCGTGCTTTCAGCGCCCAACACCGCAACGGTAAAGACCGTCTCAGGCGTATGCTGTTGTAAGCTGGATGCGATAACGTCGTTGCCATTCATAATATGCCCAAATTGCGATAAACGTAAATACCGCGTATTGTAGCGCGGTAAAGGTAAGGCCTTTGTAAAAATACAACGGCACAGAGATACTGTCAGCGACGATCCATAACAGCCAGTGCTCAATTTTGCGCCGCGCCATCAGCCACATGGCCATTAAAAATAGCGCAGTGGTGACCATATCGGTGTAGTCAACCCACGTAAACAGATGCAATCCCAGTACCGCGCCATCAAAGCTAAAGTTATTATTAATCACTGGTCGCAAGTAATAAATCAGCGCCACAAAGCCAACGGTCAACACCGATAATGTCGCCAGTATCGGCACATCACGCTGCTCGATATGTTCAATTTGTACATGATCAGGCTGCGCGCCGTCTTTGTGCTGTGACCAGTTGATCCAGCCATAAATACTCATGGCGCTATAGTAGGCATTGATCAGCATATCGCCAAACAGCTGCCACTGCCAGAGCAAATAGACAAAAATCGCGGTGCTGATCAGTCCGATCGGAAACGCCAAGATACTGGTGCGGCGGGCGAGTAACACGCTGGCTACTCCAAATACCACCCCAATCAGCTCAAGCACGATGGAGAGAGTCGGGTAGTCGGCATACTGGCCAAAGAGCCAATCAAAAAGTGCGGCCATAGTGATTTCCAGATATCATATTGATATGGTTATTGGTTTTAGGTCGCCCATTATATCGCAGCTTGGCCGTCATGCAGACGGTCTTTGCCAGATACTGACGTGCTCTTGATTATTTGTAACAAACCATTAGAAAAAATATAATATTCAGGCATAATAAGCACATTGGTTTTAAGTTTACAATTATTCACCGAAAGCAGCTGTGCGCTGCTTTTCAAATTTTATACTTATTGTTGAGCGCAACAGTAGGAAACAAGGAAGCTTATCATGACGACTTGTATTACCGGCACTGGCCTGTATATTCCACCTTATAGCATCAGTAACGAAGAGCTGGTAGCGTCATTCAATCAGTATGTTGACAATTATAACGAACAACATGCTGACGAAATTACAGCAGAAACCGTCACCCCACTTCAGCATTCTTCAGCCGCTTTTATTGAAAAAGTATCTGGCATCAAGTCTCGCTATGTGATGGAGCGCGAAGGTATTTTAGACCCTGAAATCATGGCTCCTGTGATTGCCTATCGCCAGCTTGGTGAAGAGCTGTCGGTGATGGCCGAGATGGGGTCAGCGGCGCTAAAAGATGCCCTAAACGATGCAGGGCTTGAAGCCAATGACCTTGATGGTATCATCCTTGCCTGCTCAAGCTTTCAGCGTACTTACCCTGCTATTGCCATTGAGATTCAAAACGAAATCGGTATGGTCGGCGGCTTTGCCTATGATATGAACGTCGCGTGTAGTGCCGCTACTTTTGGTATTTCACAAGCGCACGGCTCAATCGTATCAGGGCTTGCCAAGCGTGTGGCGGTGGTCAACGTTGAAATCACCTCAGCGCATTTGAACTGGCGTAACCGTGACAGTCACTTTATCTTTGGTGACGTGGCGACGGCATGTATCATCGAAGATTTGGACACGCCAAAAGGCTATGAGATCTTAAATGCCAAGCTGTTCACCGAGTTTTCGACCAACATTACCAACGAATACGGCTTTATGGATCGCTCTGAGTATTTGGCTGCGCAGACAGAAATGTACGCGGACATCAAAGAGCCAGTCACGCCGAAGCTGTTTTTACAAAATGGTCGCAAAGTCTTCCGTGAAGTGTGCCCGAAAGTCTCGCAAATCATCACCGATCACTTGCATGACAACAACTTTGCCGCCAGTGATGTAAAAATGATGTGGCTCCACCAAGCCAATGCCAATATGCTGGACTTGATCTTGCGCACGGTCGTTGGTAAAGACGCTGATAAAGCGATTGTCCCAAGCGTGATCGATGAGTTTGCCAATACCAGCTCATCAAGCCCAATGGTGGTCTTCCACCGTTATAAAGACAGCTTACAATCAGGTGATTTGGGCGTGATTTGCTCATTTGGTGCTGGTTACTCAATTGGTTCTGTATTGGTACGCAAAGTATAATAATCACTGTCATGACGACGATATGCCGCTTATGGATGTACTGAGCGGTTCGATCAGACATTTATATCAATAGCCAAGCACTGTCTTGGCTATTTTTATGCTCATAAGTTGAGTGATTTAAAACAATTTGCATGGATTGGTGCGAAGATTGCATTGCGGTTTTAATTTTGTCGCAAAAATTTGCTATAATCGCCCTCTTATTCCTATCATTCAGATAAAGCCCAGTTATGAAAGAATCCTTGCGCCTGCGTTTAGACCAGATGGTAGACCGTTATGAAGAGGTTACCGCTTTATTGTCCGATCCTAGTGTGATCAGTGATAATAATCAGTTTCGTGCGCTGTCTGTCGAGCACAGCGATTTGATGGAAATCACCACCCTATGGCAAAATTATGTGCGTGCTGAAGCCGATCAAGCCGATGCAGAAGACATGCTGGCTGACGCGACAGACCCTGACATGAAAGAGATGATGCAGGATGAGATTGATACGGCGCGTGAGACCATCACTGAGATGGAAGAAGCGCTTAACGTCATGATGTTGCCAAAAGATCCTAATGACAAAGTGCCTGCCTTTTTAGAGATTCGCGCAGGAACAGGCGGTGATGAGGCGGCGATTTTCTCAGGTGATTTGTTCCGCATGTATCAAAAATATGCGCAAACTCAAGGCTGGCAAGTTGAAGTGTTATCTGCCAGTGAAGGCGAGCATGGCGGTTATAAAGAGATCATCACCCGCGTATCAGGCAATAGCGTCTATGGTCGCCTCAAGTTTGAATCGGGCGCTCACCGCGTCCAGCGTGTGCCTGAGACCGAAAGTCAAGGCCGCGTGCACACATCAGCCTGTACCGTTGCGGTCATGCCAGAAGTTGAAATCGATGATACCGTAGACATCAATCCTGCCGATATCAAAATGGATACTTTCCGCTCAAGTGGCGCGGGTGGTCAGCATGTCAATACGACTGACTCAGCGGTACGTTTGACCCACATTCCAACGGGCACCGTGGTAGAGTGTCAGCAAGAGCGTAGCCAGCACAAAAACCGCGCACATGCGATGAAAATGCTGGTCTCTAAAATCCAGCAAGCAAAAGTGCAAGCGCAGGTCGATGTGGCGGATTCTATACGTCGTGACTTGGTCGGTAGTGGCGATCGTAGTGAGCGCATTCGCACCTATAACTTTCCGCAAGGCCGCATGACCGACCACCGTATCAACCTGACCTTATACAAGCTTGACGCTATCATGGAGGGCGACTTGGATGAGATTCTTGATGCCTTATTGCGTGAGCACCAAGCAGATTTGATGGCCAGTATTGGCGGTGGCGATTAAGCCTCGATTTTATAAACCGTTTACCTATGGCGATGCTGGTTATTGATAAATAATCAGCATTGCGTTGATTTTTCTGTTGTTATTTATCCATTTCATTACCTAATAATATTGAGAGTATTATGTCAAAGCAAAGCAATCAAGACCAAAATCCAGCTGTAGAAGATGCCAATGAGCTGATCGCGCAGCTGCAAGCCAAGCTAGACGATATCAGTGCTTCAGGTAAACAGCCGTATCCAAACACCTTTAAACGCACCGATTATGCGCAAGATTTGCAAACCGCGTTTGATGGCGTATCAAAACAAGAGATCGAAGAAAAAGCGGCCAATGGGGAAAAAACACAGGTCAACGTTGCAGGTCGCGTGATGCTCAACCGTGGCTCATTCATCGTCATCCAAGACATGACGGGTCGTATTCAGTTATATGTGGCACGTAAAGAGCTTGATGACGAAACGCGTGCCAGCATCAAAGCCCTAGATTTGGGCGATATTGTTGGTGTCTCTGGTTATATCGGCCGTTCAGGTAAAGGTGATCTGTATGTGCATATTGAAGCGATCAACCTACTGACCAAATCGCTACGCCCGATGCCCAACAAATTCCACGGCTTGGCAGATGTGGAAGCCCGCTACCGCAATCGTCATCTTGACTTGATGACCAACGAAACCACGCGTGATACCTTTGTGGTGCGTAGTCAGGTCATCAGCGGTATTCGTCAGTTTATGCTGGGCGAGCGTTTTATGGAAGTTGAAACGCCGATGATGCACCCGATTCCAGGCGGCGCGGTTGCGCGTCCGTTTGAGACCCATCACAACGCGCTAGACATGCCGTTATATCTGCGTATCGCGCCAGAGCTTTACCTCAAGCGTTTGGTGGTTGGCGGGTTTGAGCGTGTTTTTGAGATCAACCGTAGCTTTCGTAACGAAGGTGTCTCAACCCGTCACAATCCTGAATTCACCATGATTGAATTTTATCAAGCCTATGCGGATTATCATGATTTGATGGATTTGACCGAGCGCTTGTTTAATCAGCTGGCGACAGATATTTTGGGCACCACTGAGCTGACTTATCAAGAAGAAGCCATCAGCTTAAAAGCACCGTTTGCGCGTCTGTCGATGTCTGAGGCGATTGCACAGTATGCTGAAGGTTTTGATATGAGCCGCATTGATGATCGTGAATATTTGGCTGATTATGTTGCCAACACGCTTAAGCAGCAAGTCAAAGACGTGTTCGGTGTGGGTAAACTCAAAACCATCATTTTTGAAGAAACTGCTGAGCATCAATTGCGTCAGCCAACCTTTATTACTGAATATCCTGCTGAAACCTCGCCACTGGCGCGCCGCAATGATGACAATTCTGACATCACGGATCGCTTCGAGCTGTTTATTGGCGGCCGTGAGCTTGCTAACGGCTTTAGCGAGCTGAATGACCCTGCTGATCAAGCGGAGCGTTTCCGTGGTCAGGTGGCTGAAAAAGACGCTGGCGATGACGAAGCCATGCACTTTGATGAAGAGTATATCGAAGCCTTGGCTTATGGTCTGCCACCGACAGCTGGTGAGGGTATTGGTATCGACCGTTTGGTCATGCTATTTACAGACTCTGCTAGTATTCGCGATGTGATCTTGTTCCCGCACATGCGCCGAAAATAGTCAAAACCTCCGTTATCTTGCTATATCAGCACCTAAAGTTTATGACCAAGCAGTGCTGATGAGAGAGTGCGACACCTATGAGAAGCCAGACGTATGCGCTGGCTTTTTGCTATAATCAGCAGACTAAATCACTTGGCACATTGGATGGATATGACGCAGCAATATCAAGTCTTAGCCCGTAAGTACCGACCCAAAAACTTTCATGAGCTGATTGGGCAGACGCACGTCTCCCAAGCACTGATCAATGCCATTGATTACAATCGCTTGCATCATGCGTACTTGTTCACGGGCACACGCGGCGTGGGAAAAACCACCATCGCCCGTATTTTAGCCAAGTGCTTGAACTGCGATACTGGCGTGACCAGCACGCCCTGCGGTGTGTGTGACAATTGTGTGGCGATCGATCAAGGCCGTTTTATCGACCTTATCGAGATCGACGCCGCCTCTCGTACCAAGGTGGAAGATACGCGCGAGCTGCTAGACAATGTGCCTTATGCGCCAAGCCAAGGTCGCTACAAGGTTTATTTGATCGATGAAGTGCACATGCTGTCGACACACAGCTTTAATGCGTTATTAAAAACGCTAGAAGAGCCGCCTGAGCATGTGAAGTTTTTGCTGGCGACCACGGATCCACAAAAGCTACCGATCACCATTATTTCGCGTTGTTTGCAGTTTGTGCTGCGTCCACTACCGCAAACGCTACTGGCAGATCATTTGGCAGATATCCTGACACAAGAGCAGGTGGCTTATACGCAGCCTGCGCTATGGCAGCTGGCGAGTGCGGCCAAAGGCTCGGTACGTGATGCGTTATCATTGACCGATCAGGCGATTGCGTTTGGTCAAGGCGGTCTCGATGATGCCACTGTCAATGCAATGCTGGGTCTGATTGATGCGGCAGATTTGGTGCATCTGATTACGGATATTTACAATCATGACACCACCGCTGTGGCAGCGCATATTGAGCAGATGCGCGCGCAGATGGTCGATGCCACCAGTATGTTTGATGGGCTTGCCGAGCTGCTACACCAGCTGGCACTGTCACAGATTTTGCCGCACGTGGCGCTCAATGTGAATGAGGCACAAGCTGAAATCATTCATACGCTTGCACAGCAGATCAGTGCTGATGTGCTTCAGCTGTATTATGAGATTGTGGTACAGGCGCGTGAGGGTATTAAGCTTGCCAATACGCCGATGCAGGCGCTGGAGATGTGTATTTTGCGCCTGCTCGCGTTTCGTCCGCTGCCTGATGACGAGATCCGCGTTTTTGACAGCAGTGATCATATAGGTAGCAAGGCTGCTGATACAGCGACCAGCATGGCCAGTATTGATCTGGCAGATGATGCCGCATATTCAAATGATCATACACCAGCCGAACCTGTTGCCGAACCTGTTGCCGAACCTGTTGCCGAACCTGTTGCCGAACCTGTTGCC